>CAKZXL010000934.1 GCA_937883885.1 uncultured Aquincola sp.
CCGCGTCAGCTGGTCGATGGCGCCCTTGCTGGCGTTGTAGCTGGCGATGCTGGGAATGGCCAGCCGGCCGTTGACCGAGCTCATGTTGACGATGGCGCCGCCGCCGTGGGCCGCCATCACGCGCGCCACCGCCTGGCCCACCAGGAACGAGCCCTTCAGGTTCACCGCGATCACCGCGTCCCAGTCGGCTTCGGTGATGTCCAGGAAGTCGGCCGCCCGGAAGATGCCGGCGTTGTTGACCAGCGCATTCACCGGCCCGAAGGCGCCCACCGTGGCGGCCAGGGCTGCGTCCACCTGTGCCTTGCTGGCCACGTCGCAGTGCTGGTAGATGGCGCGGGCGCCTTCGGCCTGCAGCGCCTGCGCCAAGGCTTCGCCGCGGGCATCGTCCACGTCCCACAGGGCCACGGCGGCACCTTCGCGCAGCAGTCGGCGGGCGCAGGCTTCGCCGATGCCTTGCGAAGCACCGGTGACCACGGCCACGCGGCCGCGCAGGCCGAAGTTGATCTCGTCACGCGGGTTCATGCGCCCTCCTTCGATCTGTCCAGCCACACGGCCATGCCCTGGGCGTTCAGTTCGACATCGAGCTTGAGCAGGTCCAGCTCGGCGTCGTCGCCCTGGCGGCCGGTGGCGCGCAGGCGCTCGGCATACATGCGGCGCAGCGCGGCCTTCAAGGCCTCGTGCCGGTCGGGCGCATGGCGCAGCTCGGCGCCCATGGCTTCCATCTGCTGCAGCTGAAGCAGAAACTCATCGGCCAGTGCGGGCACCTCGGTCACGCGGCCATAGTGGGTCAGGTACATGCACTGCGGCTGGCTTTGCAGCAGCCGCTGCACCGATTCGCGCAGCGGCCCCGGCTCGAACTGCACCGGCGTGGCGGTGGGAAAGAGGAAGGCCGTGCGGCCCGGCAGGTCGAACTCGCGGAAGCTGATGCCGAAGGTGTCGCCGGTGAACCAGCCGCTGCTGCGTTCGTCCCAGATGCAGTGGTGGTGGCGCGCATGGCCGGGCGTGTCGATCAGGCGCAGCGGCCGACCGGCCAGGTGCAGCACCATGCCGTCTTCGCTGGTGCTCACCCGCTCGGCGTCGACGCCGATCACCTGGCCGTAGGAGCGGTCCATTTCTTCCTGCCCGTACACCGCCAGTGCGCCCGCGTACAGCATGCGCGGGTCGATCAGGTGGCGGGCGCCGCGCGGGTGCACCAGCACGCGGGCCTGCGGCAGCGATTGCATCAGCAGCCCCACGCCGCCGGCATGGTCCAGGTGCACATGGGTGGGAATGACATGGTCCACCGCCTCGGGCCCCAGGCCCAGGGCCTGCAGCGCGCCCAGCAGGCGCGGCACTGCGTGGTTGGTGCCGGTGTCGATGAAGCAGGCGCGGCCTGCTTCGACCATCAGGTAGGCGGCGTCGAAGCGGGGGCGTTGAAAGCCGGTGTCGATGGCGTAGATGCCATCGCCCAGCGGCTCCAGGTAGTCGGGCAGGGCGGTCATGCAGCCGATTCTGGCAGCTGCCGCCCGGGGCTGCAGTGCGGTCAGCCTTGCCGGGCCAGGGCCGCCCAGGCGCGTGCGATCTCGGCGGTGCCGTCGTTGCCGCCCACACTGCGCAGCGTCTGCAGGCCCTTGGTGCGGGTGGCGGGCGATTGCAGCTGGGCCCAGCCCAGCCGCAGCTTGGCGTCGTCGGGGCGCTTCAGGCTGCCCTTGGCGATGCCCTTTTCGATGAGGCCCGCGCCCTTGTCGGCCTGGCCCATCGAGGCGTACACCGTGCCCACCTTCACCAGCTCGTTGCCGTCCTTGGCCGCCGCAGCTTCGGTCTCGGCCTTGGCCAGGCCGGCCTTGGTTTCTTCCTGCTGCTTGAGCACCAGGTCGCGCAGGCGCTTGTGGCGCTCGGCCTCGGCGCCGGTGCCCAGCGCGCCGCTGGCAAAGCCCTTGTCGACAATGGCCTTGGCCTCGTCGGGCAGGCCGGCCTGCAGCGCCAGCTGGGCCATTTCCATGTACTGCTCGGTGGTGGTGATCAGGCCGTTGGCCAGCTTCAGCCGCATCACGTCCAGCGACAGGCGCGACGAGAAGCCGGGCTTGCGCTGCACGTTGTTGAGGTAGGCGCTCCAGTAGTCCTTCTTCGGGTAGTGGAGGATCAGCTTCTCGAGCGCGGTGGCATGGCCGGCCGCGTTGTTGGTGCGCTGGTAGGCATCGGCCAGGCGCAGCAGGTCGTCTTCGGCGGGCTTGCGGCCGGCCTGCTCGGCGGCGGCCACGGCGGCGCCGGCGTCGCGGGCCACGGCCGCGTAGTCGCCGCTTTGCGCCTGCACATAGGCGATCAGCTGGTTCAGCTCGGCCGTGTTGCGGCCGGCGGCCTTGGCCTTTTGCGCCCATTCGCCGGTCTTGGCCCAGTTCTTGGCCTGCGAGTAGGCAAAGGCCAGCGATTCGGCCACCTGCCCCTGCTCGGCACCGCTCAACTTGCCCGAGGCGTACACCGACTCGAAGGCATTGATGGCGGCCTGCGTGTCGCCCGCGCGCTGGGCGGCTGCGCCGCGCATGCGGTCGATGGTCAGCTGCTCGGCGGCAGACTTGTTGCCCACGGCGTCGGCCTCGCGCACCTTGGCCAGCGCTTCCTTGGCCTTGCCGGCCTTGAGCAGCTCACCGGCCTGCTGCAGCGGCTTGCCGATCTCGGGGCGCAGTTGCTGCGCACCGGCGTGGGCCACGAAGCCCGCGGCCAGCAGCGCGGCGATCAGTGCTTGGAGGGTGTTTCGCATGGGGGGGACTTCAGTCAAATCAGTTCGTGAACTGCTCGTTGCCGACCAGGCCGATCTTGGTCACGCCCAGGCGCTGCGCGCTGGCCATCACGCCGGCCACGTGCTTGTAGGTCACCAGCTTGTTGGGGCGCAGGTGCACCTCAGGCTGGTCGGGCAGGGCGGCGATCTGGGCCAGGCGGTTGTCCAGGTCGGCGCGGCCGTTGACGATCTCACCGTTCCAGCCGATGGTGCCGTCGAAGTCCACGTCGATGCGCACCACCTCGGGCGGCTTGGGCGGTGGCGGTGCGTTGCTGGGCACCGGCATGTTCATCTTGACCGCATGCGTCTGGATGGGGATGGTGATGATGAACATGATCAGCAGCACCAGCATCACGTCGATCAGCGGCGTGGTGTTGATGTCGACCATCACGTCGTCGTCGCCACCACCGCTGCCTACATTCATTGCCATGTGAGTCTCCTAGCGGCCGGCGGCGATGCCCGCGGGCGGCTCGGTGATGAAGCCGACCTTGTGGATGCCTGCGCGCTGGCAGGCCACCACCACGCGGCCGACGGCTTCGTAGCGCACTTCGGCGTCGCCGCGGATGTGCACTTCGGGCTGGGGTTCCTTGACGGCCGAGTCCTTGAGCCGGGCGACCAGGGTCTCGATGTCGGGCAGCCGCTCGACGCCCCAGTACACATCGCCTTCACGGTCGACGGCCAGCACGATGTTCTCGGGCTTGGTCTGCGTCGGGACGTTCTTTTCCTTCGGCAGGTCGAGCTTGATCGACTGCGTGACCACCGGGATGGTGATCAGGAAGATGATCAGCAGCACCAGCATCACGTCGACCAGCGGCGTGGTGTTGATGCTGGAGTTCAGCGCTTCTTCGCCGTCGTCGCCCGATGAGATGTTCATCGCCATGACGTCATCCTTGCTTCAAAGAGAGGGCCCTCCGCGGCCGCCGCCGGGCCGCCCCAAGGCGACCGCGGACCCCCCCGGGGGGTGGAGCAGCGCCAAAGGCGCAGCGGAGGGGGCCGACATTCATCGCTTGCCGGCGATAAGCACGTTGTGCAGGTCGCTGCTGAACGAACGCACCTTTTCCATCGCGCTCTTGTTGCGGCGGATCAGCCAGTTGTAGCCCATCACCGCGGGCACCGCGACGGCCAGGCCGATGGCGGTCATGATCAGCGCTTCACCCACGGGGCCGGCCACCTTGTCGATCGAGGCTTGGCCCGAGATGCCGATGGCGGTCAGTGCGTGGTAGATGCCCCAGACGGTACCGAACAGGCCGACGAACGGCGCGGTGGAACCCACGGTGGCCAGGAAGGCCAGGCCGTCCTGCAGGCGGCTCTGGATGTTGTCGACGGCGCGCTGCATGCTCATCGTCACCCAGGTGTGCAGGTCGATCTGCTCGACCAGCGTGCCTTCGTGGTGCTCGCTGGCGGTCAGGCCCTGCTCGGCGATGTAGCGGAAGGCGCTGCCCTTTTCCAGGCTGTCGGCGCCGGCGCGCACGCTGCCCGCCGTCCAGAAGCTCTTGCCGGCGGCATTGGCCGAGTTCAGCAGCTTCTGCTGCTCGAACAGCTTGGTGAAGATGATGTACCAGCTGCCCATGCTCATGATGACCATGATGATCAGCGTGCCCTTGGCGACGAAGTCGCCTTGCGCCCACAGCGCGCCCAGGCCGTAGGGATTCTCGACCACTTCATTGGCCACGGCCGGGGTGATGGCGGGCGCTTCGGTGGTGGCGGCCGCCGCGGCAGGCTCGGAGGCGGCCTGGGCGAAGGCGACGGTGGCGGGGACCAGGGTGGCGCTGGTGGCGACGGCCAGCACGACCGCACGCAGGAACTTGGTCAGGGACATGAGGTTTTCTCCGACGGGAACAGATGGCGGCCGGCGCAGTGCCGGCACGCGGGTGAAACGCAAAGCGAGGGCGGTGCGCCCGCTACTCGATCTTCCAGACGTACTCGACGGTGGCGATGGCGCCGCCGATGGGCTTGCCTTCCGGGTCGGTGCCCGGGCGGAACGGGCACTTGCCCAGTGCCTCGACCGCCGCGGCATCGAGCGCGCGGTGTTCCCGCGTCGGGCCCGAGGACTTCTCGATCTCGGCCTTGGCCACCTTGCCCGTCGCGTCGATGGTGAAGCGGATGCGGGTGGTGCCGGTGGCCTCGGCACGCAGCGCGGCGCGGGTGTATTCCGGCTTTTCGCAGGAAGACACGTCGATGCGTGCGGCCGTGCCCACGCGCGGCGGAGCCGGCGGTGCGGGCGGGGCAGGGGGCGCAGCCGGGGCCGGCGCGGGGGCGATGTTCACCGGCGCAGGCGGCGGCGCCACCTGGGTGGTGGTGATCGTCGGTGCCGGGGTGGGCGGCGGCGCCACGTTGATCTCGGGCGGCGGCACGTAGCTGGGCGGGGGCGGCGCCAGCTTGGGCGGCGGCGGCAGGTTCTCGGGCGGCGGCGGAGGTGGCTTGACCTCCTCGATGATCTTGGTCTCGATCGGCGCCTTGATCACCTCAACCACCTTGCGGGCCAGCCCACTGACGAGCGCCCAGCCAAGGAGCAGGTGCATCAACACCACAATGCCAAAGCCGACCAGATGCTTGGTTGGTCGGCGCTGCTGTTCAGCAAAATCCACTCAAATTCCTCCAGGTCCGGCCAGGGTCGGCGGACTGCCTCGATGCTTCTGCTACCTTGTGGGTGGCCTGGTCGCGCCGTTCGCGAAGCCGCGGACTATAGACGCAAACCAGCCGGGCTCCGGCTGGGGGTTCACCCTCAGCGGCAAGTTACAGCCCCGGATACAAGCAATTTAGGGGCCCACCCCCAATGTGCAGAGCCGTCGCGCCTGTCGTTCACCACACCTTAGCGTGGCCGCGTGTCGGCGTGCTACCGCTTGTAAACCGGCCAGGCCGCGCGCCACCTGTCTAGACAGGTGACAGCCTGCGCCGTCCGGGGCTTGATCGGCGTCAAGCCACCTGGCGCGCCGGCCGTCTAGCCTTGCGCGATCTTCTGTGACCCTGGCTTCATGACGACCACTGCCCCCCGCGAGACCCTGGCTGCGGCCATTCCGCACCGCAAGGACATCCGCGCCTGGATGGCGCCCATCGCCACCCGCAGCACTGCACGCGCCCTGGCGCTGACGGTGTTCGACATCCTCTTTTTCGCCGCGGCCCTGGCCGCCACCGTGCTGGCTTCGCACCCCCTGGTGCAGGTGGGCATGGCCTGCGTCACCGGCTTCGTGATCGCGCGGCTCTTCATCCTCGGCCACGACGCCTGCCACCAGGCCTTCACCCGCCACCGGCGGCTCAACCGCTGGCTGGGCCGCCTCGTGTTCCTGCCTTCGCTCACGCCCTACAGCCTGTGGGAGGTGGGGCACAACGTGGTGCACCACGGCTACACCAACCTCAAGGGCTTCGACTTCGTGTGGGAGCCGCGCACCCTGGCCGAATACCAGGCCCTGCCGCGCTGGCGCCGTGGCCTGGAACGCGTCTACCGCAGCGGCTGGGCACCGTGGCTGTACTACCTGGTCGAGATCTGGTGGGCCCGCATGCTGTTTCCCAGCAAGCGGCACATGCCCACGCGGCGCGCCATCTTCACCGCCGATGGCCTGCTGGTGACCGCCGCCGCGGCCGTGTGGATCGCCGGCCTGGTGGCCGCGGCCCGCGCCACCGGCCAATCGGCCGCCTGGCTGGTGGCGGTGGGCTTCGTGCTGCCCTTCCTGGTGTGGAACGGCTTCATCGGCTTCGTGGTGTACGTGCACCACACGCACACCGGCGTGGCCTGGTACCAGGACAAGAAGAGCTGGGCCGCGGCGCAGCCCTTCGTCTCGACCACGGTGCACCTGACCTTCCGCTCGGCCATGGGCAGTGCCCTGCACCACATCATGGAGCACACCGCCCACCACGTGGATATGAGCGTGCCGCTGTACCGCCTCAAGCGTGCGCAGAAGCTGCTGGAAGAGCGCATGCCTGGCTGCATCGTGGTGCAGCCCTTTTCATGGCGCTGGTACGCCCGCACCGCGCGGGCCTGCAAGCTGTACGACTACCAGCGCCAGTGCTGGACCGACTACCGCGGCCGCCCCAGCACCTGACGCACCTTGCGCGCCAGCGCCTCGGCGGTGTAGGGCTTGGACAGCAGGTCCACGCCCACGTCCAGCCGGCCGTTGTGCACGATGGCGTTTTCGGTATAGCCCGAGGTGAACAGCACCGCGATGCCGGGCAGCCTTTCGCGGGCGCGGCGCGCCAGCTCGGGGCTGCGCAACGGGCCGGGCATCACCACGTCGGTGAACAGCAGGTCGATGGCGGTGCCACTGTCGATCACGCTCAAGGCGCTGGCGGCGTCGCGTGCCTTCAGCACCCGGTAGCCCAGCTCGGTGAGCAGCGACACCACGGTGTCGCGCACCTCGTCGTCGTCTTCCACCACCAGCACGGTTTCATGACCGCCTTGTGACTCGGTGTCGGCCGGGCCGGTGGGCAGGTCCTCGCCAGCGTGGGCGCGGGGCAGGTACAGCCGCACCGTGGTGCCTTCGCCCACCTCGCTGTAGAGCTTGACGTGGCCGCCCGACTGCTTGACGAAGCCGTACACCATCGACAGGCCCAGGCCGGTGCCCTTGCCCTCGGGCTTGGTGCTGAAGAAGGGCTCGAACACCCGGTCCAGCAGCTCCGGCGCAATGCCGCTGCCGGTGTCGGTGACGGCCAGCATCACGTAGTGGCCGGGCTGTACCTCGGGGTGCATGCGGGCGTAGTCGTCGTCCAGCATCGCATTGCCGGCTTCCAGCGTCAGGCGGCCGGCGCCGCCCATCGCGTCGCGGGCATTGATGGCCAGGTTGAGCACCGCGTTCTCCACCTGGCCGGGGTCGATGAAGGTGTTCCACAAGCCGCCGCTGACCACCGTCTCCAGCGCGATCTCCTCGCCCAGCGCCCGGCGCAGCATGTCGTCCATCTCGCGCATCAGGCGGCCCAGGTTCACCACCTTGGGCTCCAGCGGCTGGCGGCGGCCGAAGGCCAGCAGCTGCGAAGCCAGCTTGGCGCCGCGGGCCACGCCGGCCAGCGCCTTCTGCACCCGCTCCTGCGCCCGCGCATCGCTGCCCACGTAGCGCGACAGCAGCTGCAGGTTGCCGCTGACCACCTGCAGCAGGTTGTTGAAGTCGTGCGCCACGCCGCCGGTGAGCGCGCCCAGCGACTCCATGCGCTGGGCATGGCGCAGCGCTTCCTGCGCGGCCTCGCGCTCGGCCGATTCGCGGCGCAGCTGGTCCATGGCCAGCGCCAGCTCGGCGGTGCGGGCCTGCACCCGCTGCTCCAGCGAGTCGTTGAGCTGCTGCAGCGCCTCTTCCGCGCGGCGCTGGTGGGTCACGTCGTAGCCGTCGACAAAGATGCCGGTGGCCTGGCCTTCGTCGTCCAGCAGCGGCTGGTAGATCAGGTGCACATAACGTTCTTCGGGCACGCCGCCGGGCTCGCGCAGCAGGTGCACCGGCACGTTGCGGCCGGCATAGGGCCGGCGTGTGCTGTACACCTCGTCCAGCAGCTCGAAAAAGCCCTGGCCGCGCACCTCGGGCAAGGCCTCGCGCACGGTCAGGCCCAGCAGCTCGCGGTGGCCCACCAGGCTGGCGTAGGCGTCGTTGACCAGCACGAAGCGGTGCTCCGGCCCGGCCAGCAGGCACATGAAGCTGGGCGCCTGCTGGAACATGCGCTGCAGGCGGTCGCGTTCTTCGGCCACGCGGGCCTGTTCGGCCTCGAAGGCATCGGCACTGGCCAGGCTGGCCGCGATCTGGCCGGCCACCAGCCGCAGGAAGGCCAGGTAGTCCTCGTCGCAGCGGCGGAAAGGGTTCAGGCCCACCACCAGCGCGCCCAGCGGCCGGTCGGTGCCGCGGCCGATCAGCGGTGCCACCACGGCCTGCGTGGGCGCCTGGCCGAAGGGCCCGGTGGGCAGTGCCTGCAGCAGTGCGGGCGACAGGCACTCGTGCAGTTCCAGCAGCCGCGCCGGCGCGCCGCGCCACACCGCCTGCAAGGGCCAGTCGGCCGACAGCGGTCCCTCGGCCTGCAGCTCGGCCGGCCACGGCAGCTGCGGTGGCGCTGCGCCATGCAGCGGCGGCAGCCCGCTGCCGCACACGCGGTGCGCCACCGGCGTGTCGTCGGCGCCGGCCGGTTGATCGAACAGGTAGCCGGCAAAAAAGGGCAGGTCCACCTCGCTGGCGGCCAGCTGCGTTTCCACGCTGCGCAGCACCTCGGCCCGGCTCTTGGCGGTGGACAGGCCGGTGGCCAGGTCGCGCAGCGTGGCCAGCCGCCGCTCGCTGATCACGCGGTCGGTCTCTTCGCTGACGGCGCAGAACACGCCCTCCACCTTTCCGCTGTCGCCGATCAAGGGGCTGTACGAGAAGGTATGGAAGGTTTCTTCGGGGTAGCCGTGGCGGTGCAGCACCAGCCGCAGCGCGCGGTCCCAGGTGGACTCGCCGTGCTGGTACACACGGGTCAGCCGCGGCTCGATCTCGGGCCAGATCTCCGACCACAGCTGCCGGGTGGGCATGGCCAACGCATGCGGGTGCTTGTCGCCCAGCGTCGGCCGGTAAGCATCGTTGTAGAAAAAGGCGATGTCCGGGCCCCAGCCCAGCCACATCTCGAAGCGTGAGGTGAGCAGCAGCCGCAGCGCCACCTTCAGCGCATGCGGCCAGGCCTGCACCGGCCCCAGCGCGCTGGCCGACCAGTCGTGGGCGCGCATCAGCCGCGCCATCTCGCCATCGCCGATGAACACCTCATCGGCGGGTGGGGCGACGGCGGCCGGGGGCGTGGAGGTGGGTTGGGAAGTCATCGTGGTCCTGGGCACTGTCGACGGCAAATGCCAAGCCTGCGGACGGGCCACGACCCCGCAAGTGTCACCGCAGCCCGCGCCGACGCGCAGGAACAGCGATTGCCGACGCCCCGGCATGAACATGATCTCGAGTTCGGCCGGGCGGCGACCCACCGCCACGGCCTTCTTCTTTGCATTGGCCGGCCTGGCCCTGCTGGGCGGCGGCGCCTGGCTGGTGGCGCTGGGCGGCTCTTTCTATTACGCGGTGGCGGGCCTGGCGCTGCTGGTCACGGCACTGCTGCTGTGGCGCGGCAGCCCCGCTTCGCTGCTGGTGTATGCGCTGCTGGTGCTGGGCACCGTGGCATGGTCGCTGTGGGAAGTGGGGCTGGACTGGTGGCCACTGGCCGCGCGCGGCGACGTGATCTTCGTGCTCGGGCTGTGGCTGCTCACGCC
>CAKZXL010000935.1 GCA_937883885.1 uncultured Aquincola sp.
AGGGCGACGCCGCGCTGGCCGCCGACGTCAACTGGCTGGTGGACAACGTGCGCTGGGACGTGGAAGCCGACCTGGCCCGCGTGATCGACCCGCGCCTGGCGCACGAAGTGGCCAACGTCGGCCGTGGCCTGGTGCGCGGGCTGCGAATGGCCATCGGCGCCGTGGCCGATGGGGCTGCACGCTGGCGTGGTGGCCGGCCGTGAGCGCCGCCCGATGAGGCGTCTTGCCAGGCTGCTGCTGATTGTCGTCACGCTGCTGCGCTTTGGGGTGGACGACATTGCCCTGTCGGGCTTCCGGCAGGGGTGGGTGCGCGCGCTGGCGCGCATCGTGACCCTGGGCCGCCGTTTCGATGCACCGCGCGGCGCGCGGCTGCGCATGGCGCTGGAGCGGCTGGGGCCCATCTTCGTGAAGTTCGGGCAGGTGCTGTCCACCCGGCGCGACCTGCTGCCGCGCGACGTGGCCGACGAGCTGGCCAAGCTGCAGGACGACGTGCCGCCGTTCCCGGGCGAGCTGGCCGTGACGCTGGTCGAGCGCGCGCTGCGCAAGCCGCTGTCGGCCGTGTTCCAGGAATTCAACCCGGTGCCGGTGGCCAGCGCGTCCATCGCGCAGGTGCACTTCGCCACGCTGCTGTCAGGCCGTGAGGTGGCGGTCAAGGTGCTGCGCCCGGGCATGCTGGACGTGATCGAGGACGACCTGGCGTTGCTGCACAAGCTGGCCCGCTGGGTGGAGCGCGTGAGCGTGGACGGCAAGCGCCTGAAGCCGCGGGAGGTGGTGGCGGAGTTCGATATCTACCTGCATGACGAGCTCGATCTGATCCGCGAGGCGGCCAACGCGGCCCAGCTGCGGCGCAACATGCAGGATTTGGGCCTGTGCCTGGTGCCCGAGATGGTGTGGGACCTGTGCACGCCCACGGTGATGGTGATGCAGCGCATGCACGGTGTGCCCATCAGCCAGGTCGAGCGGCTGCGCGATGCGGGCGTGGACATCAAGAAGCTGGCGCGCGACGGCGTGACCATCTTCTTCACCCAGGTGTTTCGCGACGGCTTTTTCCACGCCGACATGCATCCCGGCAACATCCAGGTGAGCCTGGCGCCGATGACCTTCGGCAACTACATCGCGCTCGACTTCGGGATCATCGGCACGCTGACCGAGAACGACAAGGAATACCTGGCGCAGAACTTCATCGCCTTTTTCCGCCGCGACTACAAGCGCGTGGCCGAGCTGCACGTGGAAAGCGGCTGGGTGCCGCCCGAAACCCGGGTCGATGCGCTGGAAAGCGCGATCCGCGCGGTGTGCGAACCGCACTTCGACCGGCCGCTGAAGGACATCTCGCTGGGCCAGGTGCTGATGCGCCTGTTCCAGACCTCGCGCCGCTTCAACGTCGAGATCCAGCCGCAGCTGGTGCTGCTGCAAAAGACGCTGCTCAACGTCGAAGGCCTGGGCCGCCAGCTCGACCCCGACCTGGACCTGTGGGCCACGGCCAAGCCCTTCCTGGAGCGCTGGATGAACGAACAGATCGGCTGGCGCGGCCTGGTGGAGCGGGTGAAGAACGAGGCGCCGCGCTACGCCCAGCTGCTGCCCGAGCTGCCGCGGCTGCTGCACCACAGCCTGCGCGCCTCGTCCCATGCCGACGAGGCGAGGGCGCTGCGCGAGCTGGTGATCGAGCAGCGCCGCACCAACCGGCTGCTGCAGGCCGTGGTCTGGACGGGCGTGGGCTTTGGCCTGGGTGCGCTGGGCATGCAGCTGCTGCAGATGCTCTGACGCCGGCGCCCGCTAGAATCGCGGGTTCCGTTCTTACGCGTCAACGCGCTCATCCAAGGGTTTGTCATGCCGATCTACGCCTATCGCTGTGCCGAATGCGGCCATACGAAAGACGTGCTGCGCAAGCTGTCCGACCCGCCGCTGACCACCTGCCCGGCCTGCGGGGCCGAGGCCTTCGAAAAACAGGTCACGGCCGCCGGCTTCCAGCTCAAGGGCTCCGGGTGGTACGTCACCGATTTCCGCAACGGCTCGGGTGGGGCTGCCAAGCCGGCCGCCTCCGGCGAGTCCGCGGCTGCGGCGCCCGCCGCGCCAGCGGCCGATGCCGCCAAGCCGGCTGCCGCACCGTCGCCTGCGCCGGCAGCGCCTGCTCCGTCGCCCGCCAGCGGCAGTGGCAGCGGTGGCGGCGGCAGCGCCGCCTGAACGCGGCGACCGAAAGCCCCCCTTGAAGAAATACCTGATCGCCGGCTTGCTGGTCTGGCTGCCCATGGCCGTGACCGTGTGGGTGCTGCATGCCGTGCTGGGCATGATGGACGGCGTCTTCGGCTGGATCCTCAGCACCACCCAGGTGGTGCTGCCCGGCGCGCTGCACGGCCCGATCGAAGCGCTGCGCCAGATCCCGTTCCTCGGTTTCATCTTCGTGGGGCTGATGCTGCTGCTCACCGGGGTGTTCGCCACCAACATCGCCGGGCAGTGGGCGCTGCACCAGGGCGGCCGGGTGCTGAACCGCATCCCCATCGTCAAGTCGATCTACAGCTCGGTCAAGCAGGTGTCCGACACGCTGTTCTCCAGCAACGGCAACGCCTTCCGCGAAGCCGTGCTGGTGCAGTACCCGCGCGCCGGCTCCTGGACCATCGCCTTCATCACCGGCCGCCCCGGCGGCGAGGTGGCCGCGCGGCTGGCCGGCGAGCATGTGAGCCTGTACGTGCCCACCACGCCCAACCCCACGTCCGGCTTCTTTTTGATGGTGCCGCGCGGCGAGGTGGTGCCGCTGCGCATGAGCGTGGACGAAGCGCTGAAGTACATCATCTCGATGGGCGTGGTGTCGCCGCCGCCTTCGGCCATGCCCCCCGTGCCACCCAGCCCGCCGGTGGTGGTGCTGCCGCCCGCCACCGCCGAGCCGCCCGCGCCCGAGGTGGAACGAAATCTGGCGGGCTGAGCGCCTGGCACGCGCCCAGCCCCACGCGGCCCTGTTCTGCCGCCAGCGCCATCTGTTGACCCGGGCCTGCCACTGAAGGCGCCCGATAGATCCGCCAAGCATTCCGGAGAGATTCAATGAGAACCACTTACTGCGGCCTCGTCAGCGAAGCCCTGATGGGCCAGACCGTGACGCTGATGGGCTGGGCCCACCGTCGCCGCGACCACGGCGGCGTGATCTTCATCGACCTGCGCGACCGTGAAGGCGTGGTGCAGGTGGTGTGCGACCCTGACCGCGCCGAGATGTTCAAGACGGCTGAAGGCGTGCGCAGCGAGTTCTGCCTGAAGGTGGTGGGCCTGGTGCGCCCGCGCCCGGCCGGCACCGAGAACGCCAACCTCACCAGCGGCAAGATCGAGGTGCTGTGCCATGAGCTGGAAGTGCTGAACGCCAGCGTCACGCCGCCGTTCCCGCTGGACGACGAGAACCTGTCGGAAACCACCCGCCTGACGCACCGCGTGCTCGACCTGCGCCGCCCGTACATGCAGAACAACCTGATGCTGCGCTACCGCGTGGCGATGGAAGTGCGCAAGTACCTGGACGAGAACGGCTTCATCGACATCGAGACGCCGATGCTCACCAAGAGCACGCCCGAAGGCGCGCGCGACTACCTGGTGCCCAGCCGCGTGAACGACGGCATGTTCTTCGCGCTGCCGCAAAGCCCGCAGCTGTTCAAGCAGCTGCTGATGGTGGCCGGCTTCGACCGCTACTACCAGATCACCAAGTGCTTCCGCGACGAGGACCTGCGTGCCGACCGCCAGCCCGAGTTCACGCAGATCGACCTGGAAACCTCGTTCCTGACGGAAGTCGAGATCCGCGCCATCACCGAGAACATGATCCGCCAGGTCTTCAAGAAGACGCTGGACGTGGAGCTGCCCGAGTACCCGGTGATGACCTATGCCGAGGCGATGCACCGCTTCGGCTCGGACAAGCCCGACCTGCGCGTCAAGCTCGAGTTCACCGAGCTGACCGAGGTGATGAAGGACGTCGACTTCAAGGTCTTCTCCACCCCCGCCACCACCAAGGGTGGCCGCGTGGTGGCCCTGCGCGTGCCCGGCGGCGGCGAGATGAGCCGCGGCGAGATCGACGGCTACACCGAGTTCGTCAAGATCTACGGCGCCAAGGGCCTGGCCTGGATCAAGGTCAACGACCTGGCCAAGGGCCGTGAAGGCCTGCAGAGCCCGGTGGTCAAGAACCTGCACGACGCCGCGCTGAACGAGGTGCTGCAGCGCACCGGCGCGCAGAACGGCGACCTGCTGTTCTTCGGCGCCGACAAGGCCAAGGTGGTCAACGACGCCATGGGCGCGCTGCGCGTGAAGATCGGCCACAGCGAATTCGGACGCGGCAAGGGCCTGTTCGAAGACCGCTGGGCGCCGCTGTGGGTGGTCGACTTCCCGATGTTCGAACATGACGAAGAAGCCGACCGCTGGGTGGCCGTGCACCATCCGTTCACCGCGCCCAAGGACGGGCACGAAGACCTGATGGACACCGCGCCCGACCAGTGCATCGCCAAGGCCTACGACATGGTGCTCAACGGCTGGGAACTGGGCGGCGGCTCGGTGCGTATCCACCGCGCCGAGGTGCAGAGCAAGGTGTTCAGCGCGCTGAAGATCGGCCCCGAAGAAGCCCAGCTCAAGTTCGGCTTCCTGCTGGACGCGCTGCAGTACGGCGCGCCCCCGCACGGTGGCCTGGCCTTCGGCCTCGACCGCCTGATCACGCTGATGACCAAGGCCGAGTCGATCCGCGACGTGATCGCCTTCCCCAAGACCCAGCGGGCGCAAGACCTGCTGACCGGCGCGCCGGGCCCGGTGGACGAGAAGCAGCTGCGCGAGCTGCACATCCGCCTGCGCAACAACCCGTCCGCGCAGGCCTGATCGGCCGGCGGGGCGGCGGCTGGCCGCCCGCCGGACCTTGGGGGCTAGACTGCCCGCTCCGCCCCCGCCGCCGAGTGCCCATGTCGCTGCCCGCTGCCGAGACACCCCGACCCTTCAAGATCCCCGAATCGGTGCTGGTGGTGATCTACACCCCGGCGCTGGACGTGCTGCTGATCGAGCGGGCGGACAAGCCTGGCTTCTGGCAAAGCGTCACCGGCTCCAAAGACCTGGTCGACGAGCCGCTGGCCCTGACTGCCGAGCGCGAAGTGGCGGAGGAAACCGGCATCGTCATCGGCACCGAGGCCGTGCCCCGCACGGCGCTGCGCGACTGGGGCCTGGTCAACGTCTACGAGATCTACCCCGTGTGGCGCCACCGCTATGCGCCAGGCGTGACGCAGAACACCGAGCATGTGTTCGGGCTGCGGGTGCCCGCCGGCACGCCGGTGCGCCTGGCCCCGCGCGAGCACACCGCGCTGGCCTGGCTGCCCTGGCAGGAGGCGGCCGACCGCTGTTTCTCGCCCAGCAATGCCGAGGCCATCCTGCAGCTGCCCCGTTTTGCCTGACCGGGGGGGCCTGAGCCATGACGCTCAAACCGCTGCAATCGACGCTGCTGCCCAAGGCCAGCACCCTGGGCCGGCTGCGCACCGCCACCTACAACATCCACAAGGGCGTGCGCGGCCTGGGGCCGC
>CAKZXL010000936.1 GCA_937883885.1 uncultured Aquincola sp.
GAAGATCAGCAGGTAGAGCACCGCGGTGAGCACCGGCGCGGCCACGGTCTGGAAGCTCACCTTCCAGAAGCGCAGCACTTCCTTGTAGAGCAGCGTGCGGGCACCCGCGAACAAGGCGGTGCTCATGCCACCAACTCCGCCCGCGCGGTGGCCGACTGCGGCGCACCCTGCATGATTTCCAGGAACACGTCCTCCAGGTCGGCGCGGCCGATCTCCAGGTCTTCCACCCGCACGCCGGCGGCGCGCAGGCGGGCCAGCAACTGCTCCACCTCGGCGGCGTCGTGCGCCGTCACCTGCGCGATGCGGCCGGTGACGCGGGCATGCGCGGCGATCTCGGGCGGCAGCGCATCGTCGGTCTTGAAGCGCAGCATGGTGCTGGCGGTGCCGGCCAGCAAGTTGGCGGTGCGGTCCAGCGCCACCACCTGGCCACGCTTGAGCATCGCGATGCGGTGGCACAAGGCCTCCGCCTCTTCCAGGTAGTGGGTGGTCAGCAGCACGGTGTGGCCTTCACGGTTCAGGCGGGCGACGAACTGCCACAGGGTCTGTCGCAGCTCCACGTCCACGCCGGCGGTGGGCTCGTCCAGCACGATGACCGGCGGCCGGTGCACCAGCGCCTGCGCCACGAGCACCCGGCGCTTCATGCCGCCCGAGAGCTGGCGCATGTTGTTGCCGGCCTTGTCGGCCAGGCCCAGGCTGGCCAGCAGCTCGTCGATCCACGCGTCGTTGTTGCGCACGCCGAAGTAGCCGCTCTGGATGCGCAGCGTCTCGCGCACGCTGAAGAAGGGGTCGAACACCAGCTCCTGCGGCACGATGCCCAGCGCCTTGCGGGCAGCGGCGTAGTCGGCCACCACATCGTGGCCCATCACCGTCACGCGGCCGGTGCTGGCGCGGGTCAGGCCCGCGAGGATGCTGATGAGCGTGGTCTTGCCGGCGCCATTGGGGCCGAGCAAGCCGAAGAATTCGCCTTCTTCGATGTCGAAGGAGACATCGTCGAGGGCCTGGAAGCTGCCGCTGGCTCCCCGGTAGGTTTTGGCGACGTGCTGGAACGATACGGCGGGCATGGGGCGGCGATTGTAGGGAGGCCCCGCCGCCCTTGCCGGAGTGCAGGGAGCCGCCGCCCTTGCCGGCGGGGGTATGGGCTGGTTTTGTCCCGATCAACAAGCCGGGCGGCCGGTGCTAGGGTGGCCGCCACGTGGCCACGGAGTTGGCCGAGGGGCCCCAGGGCGGAGACATGCAGTCCCACACCAAGAAACCCAGGCGTACCGCCGAGCGCATCCTCGATGCGGCCTTGGAGCTGCTGAACCGATTCGGCGAGCCCAACGTCAGCACCACGCTGATCGCGTCGGAACTGGGCATCAGCCCCGGCAACCTGTACTACCACTACCCGGCCAAGGAAACCCTGATCAACGCGCTGTACGAGCGCTACGAGCAGGCGCTGGCCGAACGCCTGGGCGGCGCGGCCGAGGTCGACTCGGTGGATGCGGCCTGGCAATTCTTCCTGCCGCTGTTCGAGGTGGTGTGGCAGTACCGCTTCCTGTACCGCGACCTGAACGACCTGCTGTCGAAGAACCGCATGCTGGAAGCGCGCTTCCAGGCCGTGCTGGAGCGCAAGTGCCGCGCGGTGGAGGCGGTGATCGACGGCCTGCTGCGCGCCCGCGCGATGGCCATCGAGCCGGCCGAGCGTGCGGCACTGTGCCAGTGCGCGGTGGTGCTGCTGAGCCACTGGCTGAACCACGAGTACGCCTGCGACCCCCGCCACGCGCTGGAGCCCGGGCGCGCCGAGGCCACGCTGGCCCGCGCGGTCTACCATCTGCTCAGCCTGCTGCGGCCGTACCTGGGCGAACAAGCCCGGTTGCAGCTGCAGCAACATGCCTGAAGCGAAAGAAGTACCTCATGGGCCAGTGGACCGGCTTTCCTTACCCGCCCTACGCCTTCGATGCCGACAGCGTGCGCGCCCAGTGGCCGCGCCTGCACCAGGGCGACCTGGAACCCCTGCCCGCCGACGACGCGGTGCTGCAGGCCTGGGTGCACTACCACGCGGGCGATTTCGAGGCCGCGCGTGACAGCGGCATGGCCGCGGGCGGCGCCGGCATCACCGTGGCCAACAAGGCGCAGATCGCCTACGCCAGCTACCTGGAGCCGCGCGAGGCGGTGCGCATCGCCCTGTTCCTGCAGGCGGCCGAGCGGGCCGAGGCGCAGCTGGGCCGTGAGCCGGGCAATGCCAATGCGCACTACCTGCTGGCCTCGGCCCTGGGCCGCTACAGCCAGAGCATCAGCGTGGCCAAGGCGCTGGCCCTGGGCATGGGCAGCAAGGTGCGTGCGGCGCTGGAAGCCGCGCTGCGGCTGCGCCCCGGCCATGGCGAGGCGCACATCGTGCTGGGCGCCTTCCATGCCGAGGTGATCGACAAGGTAGGCTCACTGCTGGGTCGCACCCAGGGCGCCAGCGTGGAGGCCGGGCTGCGTCACTTCCGCCAGGCCATCCAGCTGATGCCCGACAGCGCGCTGGCGCGGCTGGAATTCGCCAAGGGCCTGGTGATGCTGGAAGGCGAAAAGCGCCTGCCCGAAGCCGACCGCCTGTGCCAGGAAGCCGCCGCCTGCATGCCGGTGGATGCGGCCGAGCGGCTGCATGCCGAGCGGGCGCGGGCGGAGTTGAACGACTGACGTCGGCGGCGCCGCTGCATGCCGGGGTTTGTACGGGTTCGCCGGCCGGCGTCAGCCCACCGTAAGACC
>CAKZXL010000937.1 GCA_937883885.1 uncultured Aquincola sp.
AAGTCGCCCCACGGCGTGTGGACGCTGGCGCATGCGGGCCGCATCTAGCACCGCTGTTGCGCTGGCCCTTGCACTGGCGGCTGCGCTGCCAGTGCTGGCGGCCACACCCGCCGCTGCCGCCCCGGCGCCGTGCAGCAAGCCGGTCTACCTCACCTTCGACACCGGCCATATGGGCGTGGCGCCGCTGATCGCCGACGTGCTGCAGCGCCACCAGGTCAAGGTCACCTTCTTCCTGGCCAACGAGCGCACCCGCACCGATGGCAGCAGCCTGGACGACACATGGGCCCCCTGGTGGAAGGCGAGGGCGGCCGAAGGCCATGCCTTCGGATCGCACACCTGGGACCACCTGGTGTGGCAGGCCGACACCGCCGCCGGCCTGCGGCTGCGGCCCACCGCCGGGCCCGACAACGGCAAGACGCTGACGCTGACCCCCGCCCAGTACTGCGACGAACTGCGCCGGCCTGCGCAGCGCTTCGAGGCCATGACCGGCCAGCCGATGCTGCCGCTGTTCCGCGCACCGGCCGGCCGCATCTCGCCGGCCCTGCTGGCGGCGGCCAAGGCCTGCGGCTTCACCCACGTGGGCTGGTCGCCGGCGGGCTTTCTGGGCGACGAACTGCCCAGCGACAAATACCCCAACGACAAGCTGCTGGCGCAGGCGCTGCAGCGCATCCAGCCGGGCGACATCCTGCTGGCGCACCTGGGCATCTGGTCGCGCCAGGATCCCTGGGCGCCGGCGGTGCTGGAGCCGCTGATCACCGGGCTGCAGGCCCGCGGCCTGTGCTTCGCCACGCTGCGCGAGCATCCGTTGTATGGCCGGGCGGTGCCCCCGGCGCGTTGAAGATCACATGAACCCGATCGATGCCTTCGTGGACGCCTTCGGCCTGGCCCAGCAGTGGCTGTTCGAGCAGGCGGTGCAGCCGGCGATGTATGCGCTGGGCATGGGCAACCTGCTGGAAGACGCGTTCGACGCCACCGGCTGGCTGCTGGCCGGCCTGCTGCAGATCTTGGTGATGGTGACGCTGCTGCGCGCGCTGGAGCTGTGGCGCCCGGCCGAGCCGCTGACCGACCGCGCCGCGGTGCGGGTGGACATGCTCTACACCTTCATCCACCGGCTGGGCCTGTTCCGCGTGCTGCTGTTCTTCACGCTGCAGCCGTTGTGGGACAACGGCTTCGGCTGGCTGCGGCTGCATGGCTTTCCCACCTTCCACCTGGACAACCTGTGGCCCGGCGTCACCGACGTGGGCTGGGTGTCCTTCCTGCTGTACCTGCTGCTGTTCGACCTGGTGGGCTATGCGCTGCACCGCGCGCAGCACGAGTTCGACTGGTGGTGGCAGCTGCATGCGGTGCACCACAGCCAGCGCCAGATGACGCTGTGGAGCGACAACCGCAACCACCTGCTGGACGACCTGATCCACGACAGCGTGTTCGTGCTGGTGGGGCTGGTGGTGGGCATACCGCCGGGGCAGTTCGTGGCGCTGGTGGTCATCAGCCAGCTGGTGGAAAGCCTGTCGCATGCCAATGTGCGCCTGGGCTTCGGCCGCTGGGGCGACCGGCTGCTGGTCAGCCCGCGCTTCCACCGCGTGCACCATGCCATCGGCATCGGCCATGAATCGCACGGCGCCGGCACGCTGGGCGGCCACAACTTCGCGGTGTTGTTCCCGGTGTGGGACCTGCTGTTCCGCACCGCGGCCTTCGACCGGCCGATCGAGCCCACCGGCATCCGCGACCAGCTGCCGCAGGAAGGTGGCCGCGATTACGGCCGCGGCTTCTGGGCCCAGCAGTGGCTGGGGCTGCAACGCCTGGCCGGGCGGCGATGATGCGCGGCATGAAAGACCTCATCGACGCCTTCTGGCGCGCCACCGCCTACTGCCTGCATCCGCGGGTGGTGATGCTCTCGCTGCTGCCCTTGCTGCTGGTGGGCGCGCTCACCTTCGCGGCCGGCTGGTTCTTCTATGAGGCCGCCATCGACGGCGTGCGTGCCACGCTGGAAGGCTGGCTGCTGACCAGCGCCTTCCTGCAGTGGCTGGACGCCATGGGCGCGCAGGGCTTTCGCGCGGTGCTGGCGCCGATGATCGTGGTGGCGCTGGCGGTGCCCGTCATCGTGCTGCTGTCGCTGGTGCTGGTGGCCTTGATGATGACGCCGGCGCTGGTGAGCCTGGTGGCCCGCCGCCGCTTTCCGATGCTCGAGCGCAAGCATGGCGCCGGGCTGGCCAGCTCGGTGGCTTTTTCGCTCGGCCATACGCTGCTGGCCTTCTTGCTGCTGGCCGCCAGCGTGCCGCTGTGGCTCATTCCGCCGCTGGTGCTGGTGATACCGCCCTTGATCTGGGGCTGGCTGACCTACCGCGTGATGGCCTTCGACGCGCTGTCCGACCATGCGACCGCGGAAGAGCGCCGGCTGATCCTGCGCCAGCACCGCTGGCCGCTGCTGACCATCGGCGTGGTGTGCGGCTACCTGGGCGCCGCACCTTCGCTGTTGTGGGCGGTGAGCGCGGTCACGCTGGTGCTGGCGCCCATCCTCATCGTGGCCTCGGTGTGGCTGTACACGCTGGTGTTCGCCTTTTCGTCGCTGTGGTTCACCCACTATGGCCTGGCCGCGCTGCAGCGGCTGCGCATGGCGGGCACCACCGGCCCCGCCACCGGGCCCGTGGTGGTGGTGGATGCCGCGCCGGCGCTGCCGCCTTCTTCATCTTCACCGGAGCGTTTGTCATGAACTTCGGCCTCATCATCGTCGGCGACGAGATCCTCTCGGGCAAGCGCCAGGACAAGCACCTGGCCAAGGTCATCGAGCTGCTGGGCGCCCGCGGCCTGTCGCTGGCCTGGGCCCGCTACGTGGGCGACGACCGCGAGCGCATGACCGCCACGCTGCGCGAAGCCTTCGCCACCCGCGACGTGGTGTTCAGCTGCGGCGGCATCGGCGCCACGCCCGACGACCACACCCGCCAGGCCGCCGCTGCCGCGCTGGGCGTGCCGCTGCTGCTGCACCCCGAAGCCAAGGCGCTGATCCAGGAGCGCATGCGCGACGTGGCGGCCGAGCAGGGCACGCCTTACGAGCCCGACCGCCCCGACAACGTGCACCGCCTCAACATGGGCGTGTTCCCCGAGGGCGCGGCGATCATTCCCAACCCGTACAACAAGATTCCGGGCTTCAGCGTGGGCGACGTGCACTTCGTGCCCGGCTTCCCGGTGATGGCGCACCCGATGATCGAAGCCCTGCTGGACGGCCGCTATGCCGCGCTGCACGGCAGCCACCGGCAGGTGGAGCAGTCGGTCATCGTCTTCGGCGGCATGGAAGCCACGCTCACGCCGCTGATGGAAGCGGTGGAGCAGGAGCACCCGGGCGTCAAGGTGTTCAGCCTGCCCAGCGTCGACCATCCGCAGTACGGCCGCCACATCGAGCTGGGCGTCAAGGGCGCGGCGGCGCTGGTGCCGGCGGCGTATGAGCGGCTGCTGTCGGCGCTGCGCGGCATGGCGCTGACGCTCGGCCCGGAAATGGTGCGCTGACGCGCGCCCAGAATGCGCTGGCCTGGTGCGTTGCAGTGCACCAAGTTGGCGTTACCCCGCCCCGGAACCGGTAAGATTCCGCGGGCACACTTTCTGCTAATTTTGCATGCGCCTTTTTGGGGCTTGGCAGCCGGCGTACCCGGGCTGCCTTTGAATTCCCCGATCTGCCGTTTCGCTCCCTTAAAACCACCCCAGACCAGCGCCCGCTAGGAGATTCCTGATGGCAAAGACTGTCGCCGACGTGATGACCATGGTGAAGGAAAACGAAGTCAAGTTCGTTGACTTCCGCTTCACCGACACCCGCGGCAAGGAACAGCACGTCACGGTGCCCATCTCGCACTTCGACGAAGACAAGTTCACCTCCGGCCACGCCTTCGACGGTTCGTCGATCGCCGGCTGGAAGGGCATCGAAGCGTCCGACATGCTGCTGATGCCGGACCCGAACACGGCCAACATCGACCCGTTCTTCGAAGAGCCCACCGTCATCCTGACCTGCGACGTGCTGGAGCCCGCCGACGGCAAGGCCTATGAGCGCGACCCGCGTTCGCTGGCCAAGCGCGCCGAGGCCTACCTGAAGTCGTCCGGCCTGGGCGATACCGCCTTCTTCGGCCCCGAGCCCGAATTCTTCGTCTTCGACAGCGTGCGCTGGCAAGTCGACATGTCCGGCTGCTTCGTCAAGATCGAGTCGGAAGAGGGCGCCTGGAGCACCGGCAAGGACTACGAGCACGGCAACTCCGGCTACCGTCCCACCGTCAAGGGCGGCTACTTCCCCACTCCCCCGGTCGACTCGGGCCAGGACCTGCGCTCGGAAATGAGCCTGATCCTCGAATCGCTGGGCATCCCGGTCGAAGTGCACCACCACGAAGTGGCCAACGCCGGCCAGATGGAACTGGGCACCAAGTTCAGCACGCTGCTGCAACGCGCCGACTGGTGCCAGCTGCAGAAGTACGTGATGCAGAACGTGGCCCGCAGCTACGGCAAGACCCTGACCTTCATGCCCAAGCCCATCGTGGGCGACAACGGCTCGGGCATGCACGTGCACCAGTCGGTCTGGAAGGACGGCAAGAACCTGTTCGCCGGTGACGGCTACGCCGGCCTGAGCGAATTCGCGCTGTACTACATCGGCGGCATCATCAAGCACGGCCGCGCGCTGAACGCGATCACCAACCCGACCACCAACAGCTACAAGCGTCTGGTGCCGGGCTTCGAAGCCCCGGTGAAGCTGGCCTACTCGGCCAAGAACCGCTCGGCCTCGATCCGCATCCCGTTCGTCGCCAACCCGAAGGGCCGCCGCATCGAAGCGCGCTTCCCGGACCCCATGGCCAACCCGTACCTGGCCTTCTCGGCCCTGCTGATGGCCGGCCTGGACGGCGTGGAAAACAAGATCCATCCGGGCGAAGCCGCCTCGAAGGACCTCTACCACCTGCCGCCGGAAGAAGACAAGCTGATCCCGACCGTGTGCCACAGCCTCGACCAGGCGCTGGAGTACCTGGACAAGGACCGCGAATTCCTGACCAAGGGCGGCGTGTTCACCGACTCGTACATCGACGCGTACATCGACCTGAAGATGCAGGAAGTGCAGCGCTTCCGCATGACCACGCACCCGGTCGAGTTCGACATGTACTACAGCCTGTAAGTCCTTCGGGGCTTGCTACAAAGGGACGGCCTCGGCCGTCCCTTTTCGTTCATGGAGCCCCCAAGCTCGCTGCGCTCGCTACCCCCCAGGGGGGCCGCACCCGCCCTTGGGGCGGCCCGGCGGGCGGGTGGTGCCACTGCCGCACAATCAACGCCCCGACCCTTGGAGATTCGCTGCATGACGTTTCGTCGATGGCTGGTGACGGTGCTGCTGGCCTGCACGGCCCCCGCCTGGGCACAGACCACCACGGTCTACCGCTGCCCCGGCCCGCCGGTGCTCTACACCGACCAGCTGAGCCCGCGCGAGGCGCAGGACCGTGGCTGCCGCACCATCGAAAGCGCACCGGTCACGGTGATGCAGACCAAGCCGCGGCCGGTGCCGGCGCCGGCCGGGGCCGCGCCGGGTGCTTCGGCCCAGCGCAGCGGTGAAGGCCGGGTCGACCCCGCCGATCAGCGCGCCCGCGACGCCGACGCGCGCCGCATCCTGGAAGCCGAGCTGCGCAAGGAACAGGAGCGCCTGGCCGCGATGAAGCTGGAATTCAACAACGGCCAGCCCGAGCGGCAGGGCAACGAACGCAACTATCAGCGCTATCTCGACCGTGTGGACGAGATGCGCACCGCCATCCAGCGCAAGGAAGGCGACGTCGAAGCCATCCGCCGCGAGCTGTCGCGCCTGCCCCCATGAAGCCCACCGCCCATCCGTCGATCAGCTTCGACACCTTCGACCTGCTGGCCACGATGATCGCCGTGGCCCGGCCCACCGGCGAATGCCTGTTCGCCAACGCCAGCTTCGAGCAGGTGATGGGCCTGTCGCGCCGCACGCTGCAGCGCGGCTCTCTGCTCGATTGCTTCGTCGAGCCGCAGCAGCTGCGCGACACGCTGCTGGCCGTGGCCCGCAACGACTACGCCACCGGCCGCTTCGAGGCGGCGCTGCGCCGCCAGCCCAACGTGCACCTGGAGCCGATGCCGGTGCACGTCATCGTCAACCAGATCGACGGCGACACCGAACGTGTGCTGGTGGAGGTGATCGAGATCGAGCAGCAGACCCGCCACGACCGCGAGGAGCGCACGCTGGGCCAGGTGCAGGCCAACAAGGAACTCATCCGCAACCTGGCGCACGAGATCAAGAACCCGCTGGGCGGCATCCGCGGCGCGGCGCAGCTGCTGGAGATGGAGCTCGAATCGAAGGAGCTGACCGAGTACACCCAGGTCATCGTGCAGGAGGCCGACCGCCTGCAGGCCCTGGTGGACCGGCTGCTGGCGCCGCATCGGCGCCCGCACGTGGTCAGCGACGTCAACATCCACGAGGTGTGCGAGCGGGTGCGGGCGCTGATCACGGCCGAGTTCCCGCGCGGGCTGACGATCGAGCGCGACTACGACATCTCCATCCCCGAGTTCCGCGGCGACCGCGAGCAGCTGATCCAGGCGGTGCTCAACATCGCGCACAACGCGGCGCAGGCGCTGCACGAGCGCATCCAGGCCGGCGACGCCTGCATCTGGCTGCGCACCCGCATCGCGCGGCAGATCACCATCGGCAAGCACCGCTTCCGGCTGGCACTTGAATTGCATATCGAGGACAACGGCCCGGGAGTACCGGAGTCCATCAGCGATCGCATCTTCTACCCGCTGGTCTCGGGGCGCGATGGCGGATCGGGCTTGGGGCTCACGCTGGCGCAAACCTTCGTGCAGCAGCATCAGGGCACGATCGAGTGCGACAGCGTTCCGGGGCGGACGGTGTTCAAGATCGTGATCCCGCTGCCGTGATCACACCGCCTCAGAAAGCAACTCCGCGCGCATGAAACCCATCTGGATCGTCGACGACGACCAATCCATCCGCTTCGTCCTCGAGAAGGCACTGGCCCGCGAGCAGTTTCCGGTGCGCAGCTTCTCCAACCCGCGCGACGTGCTCAGTGCGCTGGACGAAGAAGCGCCGCAGGTGCTGGTCAGCGACATCCGCATGCCCGGCGGCTCGGGCATCGAGCTGTTGACCAAGGTCAAGGCCCGCCACCCGGGGCTGCCGGTCATCATCATGACCGCCTACTCCGACCTGGACAGCGCCGTGTCGGCCTTCCAGGGCGGCGCCTTCGAGTACCTGCCCAAGCCCTTCGACGTGCCCAAGGCGGTGGAGCTGATCCGCCGTGCGGTCGACGAAAGCATGCGCGAGTCGGGGATCGACGAGCGCCAGGCCGAGATGCCCGAGATGCTGGGCCAGGCCCCGGCGATGCAGGACGTGTTCCGCGCCATCGGCCGGCTGAGCCAGAGCAACGTCACGGTGATGATCACCGGCGAAAGCGGCTCGGGCAAGGAACTGGTGGCCCGCGCGCTGCACAAGCACAGCCCGCGCGGCAACGGTCCCTTCGTGGCCATCAACACCGCCGCCATCCCGAAAGACCTGCTGGAAAGCGAGCTGTTCGGCCATGAGCGCGGCGCCTTCACCGGTGCTCAGACCATGCGCCGCGGCCGCTTCGAGCAGGCCGATGGCGGCACGCTGTTCCTGGACGAAATCGGCGACATGCCCTTCGACCTGCAGACCCGCCTGCTGCGGGTGCTGAGCGACGGGCAGTTCTACCGGGTGGGCGGCCACCAGCCGCTCAAGAGCAACGTGCGGGTGATCGCCGCCACCCACCAGAACCTGGAAGAGCGGGTCAAGCAGGGCGTGTTCCGCGAAGACCTGTTCCACCGACTCAACGTGATCCGGCTGCGGCTGCCGGCGCTGCGCGAGCGGCGCGAAGACGTGCCCGCGCTGACCCGCTTTTTCCTGCAGAAAAGCGCCAAGGAACTGGGCGTGGAAGCCAAGCGCATCACCGATGCCGCGCTGGAACGCCTGATGGCCTTCGACTTTCCGGGCAACGTGCGCCAGCTCGAGAACGTGTGCCACTGGCTCACGGTGATGGCGCCGGCCCAGGTGGTGGAAGCCAAGGACCTGCCGCCCGAACTGCTGGCGGTGGCGCCGGTGGCAGCCGCGCCCGCAGCCCTGGCGCCGGCCGAGCCGGCCAGCACCGCCAGCCTGCCGGCGGAGCCGGCCGTGTCCACCGGCGGCATACCGGCCAGCTTCCCCGAGGCGTTGCCGGTTGGCGGCGCTTCCGGCCTGGGTGCGCCGGCTGCGGCCGGTGAGGGCCTGGGCGGCTATGCCGGCTCCTTGCCGGCCGGCGGCTCGCCCGCCGCCGGCCAGTCCAGTGCCGCTTCGCCTTACGGCGGCTTCGGCGGCCTGGGCAGTTTGGGCGGTGCAGGCGGCGCGGCCCTGCCGGGCGGCCTGGCCGGTGGCAGCCCGGGCGCCTTGCCCGCGGGCAGCACAGGCCCGCGCCCCTGGCTGCAGGACCTGGAACGTGAAGCCCGCCAGCTGCTGGAATCGGGCTCGCCCGAGGTGTGGGACACGCTGACCCGCCAGTTCGAAGGCCAGCTGATCCACACCGCGCTGGACATCACCCGCGGCCGCCGCATCGAAGCGGCGCACAAGCTGGGCATCGGCCGCAACACCATCACCCGCAAGATCCAGGAACTGGGCCTGGACGACTAGCCCCCGGCGCCGCGCAGGCGCCTCCAGGCTCAAGCCGCACGGCCTGCCGGCCGATACCTCTGGCGGGATGTTCCCCGCATGAGGTCGGCCGTGCAGTCGTTGAATCGCCTTCGCTTGTCGCACAAGCTATGGGCTGCCATGTTGTGCCTGCAGCTGCTGCTGGTGGCGGCCGGCGCCCTGGGCTTGATGCGCTCCTTTGCCATGGCGCGCGAGGCGGCGCAGGTCGAGGCTTCGCTGGCCCGCCTGGCTGAGCGGGCGGTGCAATGGAAGGCCGCGGCCGACGCGGCCGCCATCCGCACCATCGCCGGTGCCATCGGCGCCGACCCTGCGGTGGCGGGCTGGTTCAAGGAGGCCGTGGCCGCCGACCCGCAGCGCATCGCGGCGCTGCGCGACGAAGTGCTGGGCCTGGCCACCTCGCCCGAAGACAAGGCCATCAGCGACCGCGTGCGTGCGCTGGGGCAGACGCTGGATGCGGTGAACGACCGCATCCGCCAGGCCATGAGCGCTGGCGATCCGTCGGCGGTGGAAGAGCTGGTCAAGCAGCAGTACGAGCCCGCCACCAAGGCCTACGTGGCCGGCATCGACGAATTCGCGGCCTGGCAGGTGCAGCGGGGCCAGCAGGCGCTGCAGCAGGCCGAGGCGCAGCGCCGTGCCCTGGCCTGGCAGCTGGCCGCCGGCGCCCTGGGGGTGCTGATGCTCTCGGGCCTGGCCGGCGCGCTGCTGGCGCGCAGCGTGCAGCGCCCGCTGGACGAGGCGGTGCAGGCCGCTGATGCGATCGCCCAGGGCGACCTGACCCGCCGCATCGACACCACGCGCGGCGATGAATTCGGTGCCTTGATGCGCGCGCTGCATCACATGACGGGCGCGCTGTCGACCATGGTGGGCAGCGTGCGCGCTTCCACCCAGGGCCTGGAGCAGGCCTCTTCCGAGATCGCGGCCGGCAATGCCGACCTGTCGATGCGCACCGAGCAGGCGGCCAGCAACCTGCAGCACACGGCCAGCAGCATGGAGCAGCTGACCGGCACCGTGCAGCAGAGCGCGCAGGCGGCCGACACGGCCAACCAGCTGGCGCATTCGGCGGCCGAAGTGGCCCAGCGTGGCGGCAGTGTGGTGGGCCAGGTGGTGAACACCATGCAGGAGATCCAGGCCAGCTCGCGCCGCATCGGCGACATCATCGGCACCATCGACGGCATCGCCTTCCAGACCAACATCCTGGCGCTGAATGCGGCGGTGGAAGCCGCCCGCGCCGGTGAGCAGGGGCGGGGCTTC
>CAKZXL010000938.1 GCA_937883885.1 uncultured Aquincola sp.
AGCACTCCTGCTTTTCCGACAACACCCACCGCGACGCGGTGAACAACGCGCTGGGCATCGAGAACGTGTGGCTGGGCCAGTACCGCCGCCGCGACGGCAGCACGCTGCAAGGCCCTTCGTTGCGCGACCTGGTGCAGGCCAAGGACCCGGCGGTGGCCGAACGCACCACGCGGCAGATCTCGCAGTCGGTGGCCGCCGCGCGCGAGATCCGCGCGCCCTTCGACCGCGAGATCCTGGGCGACGACAACGCGCCCGGCCGCCGCCGCATCAAGACCGTGATCGACAGCCTGGTGCAGCAGTCCAAGGACCTGGTGGCCGCGGCCTCGGCGGTGGGCATCACGCAGCTGACGCTGGTGAACCCGTGAAGGCGCCGCTGCTGGCCGCGCCGGGGGCGCTGGTGCTGGCACTGGCGGCGGGCCTGCCCGCGCAGGCGGGGCCCGGCGCCAGCCCGGCCAAGGCCGCCAGCGCAGCTGCCGGCGACCAGCGCGCCGCCACCGCGGGCGCGGCCACGGTGTACGCCACCGGCCGCAATGCCTTCAGCTTTCCGGCCGCCAACCTCAGCGACGAAGAACGCACGCGCTTCGTCATCGGCAACTCTTTCTTCCGCCGCAACTGGGTGGAGGCGCCTTCGTCCACCCAGGCGCGCGACGGGCTGGGGCCGCACTTCATCGCCCGCTCGTGCGGCGGCTGCCATGTGCAGGACGGCCGCGGCGCGCCGCCCGACTTTCGCAACGGCCTGAACACCGAGCAGCCGGTGGCGCTGCTGATGCGCCTGTCGATCCCCGGCGTGGGCGAGCACGGTGCGCCCAACCCCGACCCGGTGTACGGCGACCAGTTGAACAATGCCGCCATCCGCGGCGTGAAGCCCGAGGGCCAGGTGCGCATCCGCACCACGCCCGTCAAGGGCCGCTTTGCCGACGGCACGCCCTTCGAGCTGCAAAAGCCGCACTACCAGATCGACGAGCTGGGCTACGGCCCGCTGGGTGAAGGCGTGATGCTGAGCCCGCGCATCGCACCGCAGGTCATCGGCATGGGGCTGCTGGAAGCCATCCCTGAGGCCGAGATCCGCGCCAATGCGCAGCGCCAGGCCGCCGCGCCGGGCCCGATCAAGGGCCAGGTGAACGAGGTGTGGGACGCCTTTGCCCAGCGCACGATGCCGGGCCGCTTCGGCTGGAAGGCCAACGTGGCCACGGTGGCGCACCAGACGGCCGGCGCCTTCATCGGCGACATGGGCATCACCTCCAGCGCGTTTCCCACCGAGGCCTGCAGCACCACGCAATCGGACTGCAGCGCCGCCCCGCACGGCGGCAAGGACGGCGGCCCGGAGATCGACGACGACACGCTGGCCCAGGTGGTGTTCTACACCGCCACCCTGGCACCGCCGGCGCGGCGGCAGGTCAACGATGCCCAGGTGCTGCGCGGCGAAAAGCTGTTCGCGCAGCTGCAATGCGCCGCCTGCCACCGGCCCAGCTACACCACCGGCGACGCCGCGCTGGCCGAGCGCTTTCCGCGGCTGTCGAGCCCGGCGCTCAAGGGCCTGGAGATCCGCCCCTACACCGACCTGTTGCTGCACGACATGGGCCCGGAACTGGCCGATGGCCGGCCCGACTACCGCGCCAGCGGCAGCCAGTGGCGCACGCCGCCGCTGTGGGGCGTGGGACTGATCCGCGACGTCAACGGCCACACGCGGCTGCTGCACGACGGGCGGGCGCGCGGCGTGCTGGAAGCGGTGCTGTGGCACGGCGGCGAGGCACAGGCCAGCCGCGACGCCGTGCTCAAGCTCAACAAGCCCGAGCGCGAAGCCCTGGTCAAGTTCGTGGAGTCGCTGTGATGCTGCCAACCGCCCTCTTCCGCCCGCTGGCGGCTGCCGCCCTGCTGCTGGCTTCAGCCGCCCAGGCCGCGCCAGCCTCCGACGTGGCCGTGCCCTTCTACACGCCCGTGCACGCGCTGGAAGCGCTGTATCGCCAGCACTACCAGCCGCAGGCGCAGGCCTTCACCCAGGCCAGCGCCGCGCTGGTGCCGGCGCTGCAGCAGGGCTGCGCGGCCAGCGGCGCCCAGGCGCTGGACGCGGCCCGCGCCCGCTGGCGCGAAGCCATGGTGGCCTGGGAGCGGCTGAGCGCGGTGCAGATCGGCCCGCTGGTGGAGCGGCGCAGCGCCCGGCGCATCGACTTCCAGCCGGCGCGGCCGGAGCTGATCGCCCGCTCGGTGAAGGCGGCGCCGACGGATGCCGACGGCATGGCCCGCGTGGGCTCGCCAGCCAAGGGGCTGCCGGCGCTGGAATACCTGCTGTTCACCCAGCCGGCCGCGCCGGGCAGCGCCGAATGCCGCTTTGCGCAGGCGGTGGCGGCCGACCTGCAGCGCGAAGCGGCGGCCATCGAGGCCGACTTCCAGGCGCTGGCCGGCCGCGAGTGGGACGAAGACGGCGAAGCCGCGTCCAACGCCTTCGGCGAGTTCATCAATCAGTGGCTGGGCGGCATCGAGCGGCTGCGCTGGGCCGACATCGAAAAACCCATCCGCTCGGCCGAAGGCCGGCCGGTGGCCTACACCCGGCAGGCCGCTGCGGCCACCGCGCAGGCCTGGCAGGCGCGCTGGCAGTCGCTGGCGGCGCTGAGCGCCGGGCCGGCACGGCCGCTGGGCGAAGGCCTGGTGCCGGTGGAGGCCTACCTGCGCGGCCGCGGCCTGAACCCGCTGGCCGACGAACTGGCGGCGCAGGTGACCCGCACCGGCCAGGCCATCGAGCGGCTGGGCAACGGCGCTGCGCCAGCCCGCACCGAAGCGCCACTGGCCGCCGCGCGCGAATTGGGCGCGCTGAAGTCGCTGCTGGAAAAGCGCATTGCACCTGCCTTGCAAGTAGCCCTTGGATTCACCGATGCCGACGGTGACTGAATTGGCGCCTCCAAGCTCGCTGCGCTCGCGCGCCCCAGCGGTTGCCAGGGGCTGGCGCCGTCGCCAGCTGCTGCAGGCCTTGGCCGCACTGGGCGGCGCCAGCATGCTGCCCCGCCTGGCCGTGGCTGCGCCGGGCGCCACGCGCCTGTTCACCGCCTGGGACCTGCCCGATGGCCGGCACCAGGTGGGCTGCGTGCGGCTGGCCGCCGCCGAAGGCGCGCCCTGCCAGGTCGAGGCGCTGATCGACGTGCCCACCCGCGCCCATGGGCTGCTGCCGCTGCCCGATGGCGGCGTGCTGGTGGCCGCGCGCCGGCCCGGCGAATGGCTGCTGCGCTGGCACCCGGCGCGCAGCGCGCCACCGCAGTGGCACTGGATCGACGGCGACCGCGCCTTCAGCGGTCATGCGCAGCTGTGGGGCGGCCACGTCTACACCACCGAAAGCGACCTGGACACCGGCGCCGGCGTGCTGGCCCGCCGCCACCCGCAGACACTGGAACGCCTGGCCGAATGGCCCACCGGCGGCACCGACAACCACATGCTGCTGGCCGATGGCCGCGGCCACCTGTTCGTGGCCAACGGCGGCGTGGCCACGCGGCCCGAAACCGGCCGCCTGAAGATCGACCTGGAGGCGATGGATTCGTCCATCGTGCGCATCGCCGCCGACAGCGGCCGCATCACCGGCCAGTGGCGGCTGGCCGACCGCCGGTTGAGCCTGCGCCACCTGGCCTGGCGCGGCGACGACCTGGGTATCGCGCTGCAGGCCCAGCACGACGACCCCGCCGTGCAACAGGCCGCGCCGGTGCTGGCCGTGCTGCGCGGGGCCCGCGCCGCCGCCGGCGAGCCACAGCTGGTGGCGCTGCCCACGCCGCGACCGCTGGGTGGCTACGGCGGCGACATCTGCGCCACGCCGGCCGGCTTCCACGTCAGCTGCCCGCGGGTGGATGCGGTGGCCACCTGGGCGGCCGATGGCGCCTGGCACGGCACGCAGGCGCATGGCGAGGCCTATGCGCTGGCCACCGCCGAGGGCGCCGCTTTGGTGGCCGGCCCCGGCGGCTGGCAGGCGCTGGGTGCAGCGCCTGCGCTGCACCCCTGGGCCGGCGAGCGCGCACCCGACAACCACGCGGCTGCGGCCGCCTGAAACACCCGATAACCACGGCGGCGTGCCAACCACTTCAAATGCGAACGATTCGCGTTTATAGTGGGGCCATGCAACACCACCTGACCCCGGTTCCTTCGCCCTTCCGTGCCGACACCGGGTCGGCCGCCCACCACCACCTGGCACCGCAGTCGGTGCCGCCGCGCACGCTCACCAGCCGCACGCTGCTGGACGGCGCCAATGAGGTGCAGATCGAGCACTACGGCTCGGTCTACCGCCTGCGCTTGACCGCGCTGGGCAAGCTCATCCTCACGAAATAAACACAAGCCCTTCCACCTGGGCTGGCCGCCGCGCGCCCGACCACCGAGCCTGCCGATGCCCGCCCACCCCTTTCATGCCGACGACGACCTGGCCACGCTGGCCTCGTCACCGCTGTGCCACGTCAGCGCCTGCCCCGGCTGCGGCGTTGTGCACCTGAGCCTGCCTTCGCTCACGCTGCGCTTCGAGCCCGCCGCCTTCCACGAGGTGGCGCGGCTGCTGGGCCAGGCCTCCCGCGCGCTGGGCGGCTCCGGCGCGCCGGAGCCGCTGCCGGCGCATGGCGCCGCGCAGCCTGAGGCCGAAGCGCCACCGCCGGCCGACACGGGCGCCAGCCCGGCCACGCCACCACGCAGCCGCTGGCACTGAAACCGGCCCGCGGCGCACGGCGCCTGCGGCCTGGCGTGCGATGCTCCGGCTGAGCGGCGCTCCTGCGCCCTGGAGTCCGGCATGCCCGTCATCCCTTCTTCGCTGAACACGCCCTGGCCCGCGCGGCGCCGCCTGGTGCGCGCGATGGTGGCCGCACCCGCGGCCCTGCTGGCCGGCTGCGCCACCGCCACGCCGACGCCCGCCGGCCCGGCCGACGGCGCCGATCCCGCGCAGCGGCTGCAGGCCGCGCTGGCCTCGCAGCCGCTGGTGCTGCTGGGCGAGGTGCACGACAACCCCGAGCAGCACCGGCTGCGGGCGCAGGCGCTTGGCCGCCTGCTGGCGGACGGCGCGCGGCCTGCGCTGCTGATGGAGCAGTTCGACCGTGAGCGCCAGAGCGCCATCGACGCCGCGATGGCCAGCGCCGGCGCGCAGCCCGATGCGGTGATCGACGCCGGCTGGCCGCAGGGCCGCACGGGTTGGGACTGGACCTTCTACCGCCCCTTCATCGCGCTGGCGCTGCAGTACCGGCTGCCGCTGGTGGCGGCCAACGTGTCGCGCACCGACACGCGCCGCATCGTCGCGCAAGGCCTGGAGGCCGCCGGCTTCGACGCCGCGGTGCCGGCCGACATTGCCCAGGCCCAGGCCGATGCCATCGTGGCCAGCCACTGCGGCCAGGTGGACGCCTCCCTGGCCCGCCAGCTGATGCGGGCCCAGGTGGCGCGCGACCAGTTCATGGCGCGCCAGCTGGTGGCCCATGCGGCGCCCGGCGCGGTGCTGCTGGCCGGCAATGGCCATGTGCGGCGCGACATCGGCGTGCCGCGCTGGCTGCCGGCGGCCTGGCAGGGCCGCAGCGTGGCCATCGGCCTGCTGGAAGCCGGCGAGGCCCCGGGCGCCGCCTTCGACCTGGCGCTGTTCACCCCGGCCGCGCCGCGCGGCGATCCGTGCGAAGGCATGGCCCGCATCCCGGCGCGGCCGGCGCCCGGCACCGCGCGCTGAGGCGCCGGCCCGCCGGTCAGCCCGGCTCGGTGGGCGGCAGCCGGTCCAGCGCCTCGATCAAGGGTTGCAGCAGCGCCAGCACCGCGGCCAGGGCCTGCGCCTGGCCGGCGCCTTCCCGCGCGGCTTCTTCCAGCCGCCCGGCCGCCTGAGACAGCGGGCCCATGCCCAAAGCGCCCGCCACGCTGCGCAGGTCGTGGGCCAGGCGCCGCGCCTTCACCGGGTCGCTGGCCAGCGCCTCCTGCATCTGCGCGCCGAAGCTGCGGTGCATCTCGCGAAAGCGCAGCAGCAGCCGCCGGTACAGCGGCTCGTTGTGGCCGGCCGAGGCACGGCCCACCGCCAGGTCCAGCCCGGGCACCGCCGACAGCGGATCGGCCGGCGGCGGCGGCACCAGGGCGCGCGGCGTGCCGCCGGGGCCCAGCCAGCGGGCCAGCACCTCGAACATGCGGGGCACGTCGATCGGCTTGGCGATGTGGTCGTCCATGCCCGCGGCAAAGGCCCGCTCGCGGTCGCTGGCCATCGCGTTGGCGGTCATCGCGATCACCGGCAGCTGGGCCCAGCGCGGCTGGGCGCGGATGGCGCGGGTGGCCTCGTAGCCGTCCATCACCGGCATCTGGCAGTCCATCAGCACCACGTCGAAGTCCAGCCGCTGCAGCCGCTCCAGCGCGTCCTGGCCGTTCTCGGCCACGGTCACCTGCATGCCGGCGCCCTGCAGCAGCTCGGCCGCCAGTTCCTGGTTGATGAGGTTGTCTTCCACCAGCAGCACCCGGCGGCCGGCCAGCACCTGGGCCTGGGGCGGGCGGCCTTGTTCATCCGCATCGGCATCGGCCGCGGGCGGGGGGGCCAGCCCCAGCGCCTGCAGGCAGGCGCGGCGCAGGCCCAGCGGGGTGACGGGCTTGGCCAGCACCTGACGCCGCTGGGCCCCGGCCTGCTGCAGCCGCTGCAGCAGCTCGTCGCCGTTCAGGCCGGCGGTCAGCAGCACCACCGGCAGCGCATCGCCCAGCTGCTGGGCGCACTGCAGGCCGTCCATGCCCGGCATGTCGCGGTCGATCAGCGCCAGCTCATACGGCTGCCCGGCCTGCGCCTGCAGCGTGGCCCGGCGCAGCAGGTCCCAGCCGTCCTGCGCGCACTCGGGCACCATGCCCAGGCTGCTGGCCATGTCGGTCAGCGCCGCGCGTGCACCGGGATGATCGTCCAGCAGCAGCAGGCGGCGCCCCTGCAGCGCGGGCAGGCGCAGCTCGGGCTGCTGCGGCTGCAGTTCGAACTCGGCCGCGAAGCTGAATTCGCTGCCCTGCTGCGGCTGCGAGCGCACTTCCATCTGCCCGCCCATCTGCCGCACCAGGTGGCTGGAGATGGCCAGGCCCAGCCCGGTGCCGCCGTGCCGGCGCGAGGCCGAGCTGTCCACCTGCTCGAAGGGCCTAAACAACCGCTCGCGCTGGGCCGCGTCCATGCCCACGCCGGTGTCGCGCACCGCAAAACGCAGCGTGGCCCGCTGCTCGGTGCGGCCCAGCAGCTCCACGCTCAGCGTCACCTCGCCACGGTCGGTGAACTTGACCGCATTGCCGCCCAGGTTCACCAGCACCTGGCCCAGGCGCAGCGCGTCGCCCACCAGCGCGGTGGGCACCTCGGGCGGCAGCAGGAACACCAGCTCCAGCCCCTTTTCCTCGGCCTGCAGGCCCACCATGCTGGCCAGGCTGTCCATCACCTCGTGCAGGTCGAAGGGCGCGCGCTCCATGTCCAGCTTGCCGGCCTCGATCTTCGAGAAGTCGAGGATGTCCTTGATGATGCCCAGCAGCGACTGCGCCGCCCGCTCCATCTTTTGCACATAGCGGCGCGGCCGCTCCTGCATCTCGCTGGCCAGGGCCAGCCGCGCCATGCCCAGGATGGCGTTCATCGGCGTGCGGATCTCGTGGCTCATGTTGGCCAGGAAGGCGCTCTTGGCATTGGCCGCCGCGCGGGCCACGTGCTGTGCCTCCACCAGCTCGGTGATGTCGCGCCAGGCGCCGTGCAGCACGCGCGTGCCGTCGGGCCGACGGGTGGCGGTGGTCAGCGCTTCCACCCAGCGCACGCGCCCTTCCACCCGCGTGCGAAAGTGGATGCTGCCGACGATGCCGTGGGTGAGCGAGGCTTCCACCCAGGTGCGCGTCCAGGCCAGGTCGTCTTCGTGCATGCAGCGCCAGCGCACCTCGGGGTCGCGCATCAGCTCTTCGGCGCTGCAGCCCAGCAGCTCCTTGACGCCATGGCCGACGAAGGTGAACGGGCTCACCGGGCTGCCCACCACACGCTGGAACACCACCACCGGCAGTTCGTTGGCGATGTCGTGCAGCAGCTGGCGCGCCTCGGCGGCCTGCGCCTCGGCCTGGCGGCGCAAGGCCTGCTCGCGCCGCAGCCGCCGGTGCAGCACCAGCGAGCCCGCGCCCGCGGCCACCAGGCACAGCCCCAGCAGCCAGGGCAGCAGCGTTTGCGTGGCCGGCGTCACGCCCAGGGCGAACGCCATGTGCCACCTGTTGATGCCGCTGAACCGCTGACCGGGCATGTCCCCTCCCCTGCATGCTGCGCAGGGCGGCGATTGTGCCCAAACGTAAACGCAGCAAGCTTCGGCGGCGACCTCGCCGACGGCGGTTGCGGGGTCAGCCGCCTTCGGTCAGCCGGGTCGGGTCCAGCAGCTCGGCCAGCCGTTCGCGCGGCAGGTCGGTGTGCTCCAGCGCCACGTCCAGGATGGGCCGACCCT
>CAKZXL010000939.1 GCA_937883885.1 uncultured Aquincola sp.
GCCCGGGTTCAACCGGTCGTCGCAACACCGTTGAGGTGCGCGGACGATACCAAGCTCTCGAACATCTCGGCTGGCGTCCGCCAGCCCAGCACCTTGCGCGGTCTGTTGTTGAGGGCGTTTGCCACAGCTTGAAGCGCTGCCGCGGCGTATCGGTTCAGATCGGTACCTTTGGGGAAGTACTGGCGCAGCAGTCCGTTGGTGTTCTCGTTGGTTCCGCGCTGCCAGGGACTTCGCGGCTCGCAGAAGAACGTCCGGATGCCGGTCTCGTGACGCAGGCGTTGGTGCTGGGCCATTTCAGACCCTTGATCCCAGGTCAACGACTTGCGTAGCCTGCCCGGCAGTGGCATCAACGCTGACGTGATCGCCAGTCGTACAGCTTCGGCACCGCGCCCTGCCAGCGCGGGACCGTTCTTCAATGGTGCGCCACCGAACCCAGCTTGGCGAGGCAAGTGCATCAGCTTGGTGTACCGCGTCTTGCGCTCGACCAGAGTGCCGATGGCGGAGCTGTCCAAGCCGATGATCAAGTCGCCTTCCCAGTGTCCAGGCTCACCGCGCTGTTCCACGTTCGCTGGGCGCTGGTCGATGAGGTCCTGCGTGGTCACGAACTGCTTCCCCCGAGCTCTGGCGCGGGCGCGAGGCACGCGTAGCGCCCTCCCTGTTCTGAGAGATGTGCAGAGTTCCCGCCGCAGGCCACCACGGTCTTTGATGTATAGCGCTTGGTAGATCGCCTCGTGCGAGATCCGCATGCTCGGGTCATCGGGGTGGTCGATGAGCAGACGATTGGCGATTTGCTGCGGGCTCCACGCGGCGCAGCCTCGCAGAGCTCGACGGTGCGTCACAGGCCTTGCTTGCGGCAACGGCCCAACGAACTTCATGATTAGCGATGAACCTCAGCAACCCTGATACCGCGCTCGGGCTGCTTCGGCGTGGCGACCATCGCCCTGAGCAAACTGCCGAGCATGGCCCGCATGTCGTAGCGCCGGTTGAAGCGGAACTGGACTTCGGCGAGGTAGCGGTATCCGTACTTGGCGAACTTGATGGCGTGGTACGTGCCAGTCAGCGCGGTCTTCACGTTGCCGATGAGCGTGTTGACGGCGCGGAACTTCTCGTTGAGCACGCTGGTCTTGCCGCCACCGGTGACCTGGCGGTCGTGGACGGCGCCCATCGAGGCAGCCACGGTGAAGCAGCCCAGGCCGTCGGAGACGACGGTCAGCGGCAAGCACATGCTGGTCGCGATGAACTCCTTCATCGCCTCGTTGGTGAACGGCCGCGCCGACAGGCAGGCCAGGTGCGCGCGGCCGTCCTCGGTGGTCTGCACCGCCACGACGAAGGGCACCTTGTTCTCCGAGCCGCGGCCGGCCTTGCCACCGCTGCGTTCTCCGCCGAGATAGGCGTCGTCGACCTCGACGCGGCCGGTGAGCTGTCGCTCGGACTCGGCCATAGCCATGGCCTGCAGCAGCTTGTGCTTGATGAGCCAGGCGGTGCGGTAGCTCACGCCCAGCTGGCGGGTCAGCTCCAGCGCCGAGACGTTGTTCTTGGCCTGGGTCAGCAGTTGCATGGCCAGGAACCAACGCGTCAGCGGCAGCTTGGTGGCCTCGAAGACGGTGCCGCTGGTGACGCTGCACTGGTGCTGGCAGCCGGCGCACTGCCAGTACAGGCGGCCGGCGCGCCGGAACGAGGTGCGCGACTGCATGAAGCCGCAGACCGGACAGACGAAGCCGCCCGGCCAGCGCGCGGCAACCAGAGCCTGCTCGCACTGCTCCTCGGTTCCGTAGCGGTCCATGAACTCCGGCAACGACAGCCCCTTCTGGAACTGGACTCGATTCATCGGCATGGCGCATCTCCTGGTGGGATGCGCCCATCCTCGGCGCTCAGTGGCTCACAGAGTGAGCCTGCTGAACTTCATCGCTAATCAGGACGAACTTTGAAAGCCGCGAGGTTGGACGCTGCGCGCCAGAAGCTGGCCACGGTCACCGGCGAGCACACTGGCGCCGCCGAGACTGAGGCTCGCCGCCGGGCGCTCGCCGGCGAATCCCGGCGGGCGAGGGAGGAGCACGATGCGGCGGCCCAGCGGCTGTCCCAGGAGTTGCCGCGCTTGCAGCAGCGCGAAACAAGCCTCCAGCAGCGGATCGCCGAGCGATGCCAGGCGCACGGTCGGCGGCGGGCGCAATTGGTGAAAGACATCGCGGTGCTGACTACGGTGGCCCAGCTGCGCGAGAGCATCGAGCGCGCAGCAGCGCGCCGGGACTTTGCGCGGCGTGTCGTGGCCCGGTGCCAGGCCATCGTGGGCCGGCGGCAGGCACGGGTCGACTTGCTGGAGCAGGCCAAGGCGACTCTTGTGGCGCGGCGACGCGAGGTCGAGTCGATCGACCGCGAGGCCGGGCAGATCGCGTTGCGGCAAGCGGACCTGCAGCGGCGCTTCGGCCTGACCTCTCATGTGCCGTGTGCCGGCATGGACATCCAGGGGCAGTGCCAGCTGCTCGGTGACGCGCGCGAGGCGAAGGCGCTGTTGCCATCGGCGGACGCGGCGCTCACCGGTCTGGCCGGGAAGAAGCGGGTTGCCCTGCAGGAGATCGCCGACACCGAGACGGCAGTGCGCGCGCTGCCCGCTGAGGCGCAACTGCGCAACCAGGCCGAGCAGATGCTCGAGACCGCCGAACAGCGTCTCCGCGACATCGAGCTGCTGTGCGCGCGCCGGGACGAGGTGACCCGTGCGGCACAGACGATCGATGGACACACTGCGGAGCTGGCCACGCTGCCTGAGCAGGCCGGACCAGAGACGGAGGATGCTTGACTGCGTACCCTGCGAACGTCGCGTGGTCGCCGCGAAGCTGCCTTTCGCTTGGTCTCATCGGTCGGCGCTGGACGGCCATGAGGAGCCGGCCACGAACGTCTGCTTCGCAGCAATCCGTTCGTGCGCTGCAACGCATGGCTAACGACAAGTGCGTGTTGTCGCTTGCTGCGATGCGACAGGCTTCGGCTTTGCAGCGTTGCTCGCCGGCCGCTGCCGCCGAGCGAAATCTATCCCCCGGGCCGCACCGACTCGGTCCCGCAGGCCTTTCTGTAGTGGGGCAGGCCCCACGCTGGAGACCACGACGGCTCCAACCGCAGCGCCCTCCGGCGGAGCCGCGTAGCCGCTCACAGCGGCCTCAGGTGCGTCTGTAGGCCTTCAGCAAGGACTCGGGGACGAAGGTGAGCTTGCCTCTCGCCCGGGAACAGGCAACGTATAGCTTGTTCCGTGTCTCCGGGTTGATTAGGCGGAAGCTGCCGGCTTGCAACGCCTTCACATTTCCGGAACTCAGGACCACGCACACATCGCCGTAGCTGTCCATGCCCTTCGATGCGCCCCAGTTCTGCGAGAAGCAGCCGTACTTGTAATGCTCCTTGTAGAACAGCTTGACCGTCGCCGCATCTTCCAAGAGAGCGGCAACTGCGGCTGGATCGTTCTCGAACCGCACCTCGCTGGCTCGCTCGTCATGCGACTCGATCTCGATGCCGATCTTCTGCGTGATGAAGTCGCAGACGCTTTTGCTGCAACGGCGGCTCCGCTTGAGGCTTTCGGTGTCGACTTTCAGCCGAGCCCGCTCGAACTTCTTCCTGTAGGCGCCGTAGTCGGCGTGAAGGCTTGCGTTGACGTTTCCGTCGCGACTCGTATCGAACGTGTGCTGGTGGAAGTCGCCGACAAAGGTCATGTCCAGGCGCGCTGCGCTGATAGCCATCAGGAAGTTGAAGTCGTGCCCTCCGAAATCCTGGACCTCGTCCACGAGAAACACATCGAAGTACTTCTCTATCCGCGCCACCACGGCACCGTACAGGCCGGACTGCTCGATGAACTTGGCGAGCCGGTTGGCATAGAGCGAGCGGCCCGAGGTCATGTAGCGCCGGTCATCGGTCAGGGGGTAGTTCGGAAACCGTTCGGGCGTGCTGAAGGTGATGCCTCGCGTGCCCTTGCTGGATCGCAGGAACGGCCGGTAGCAGAAACTATGCAGGAAGCTGAAGTAGGTGTGAATCGCGATGTTTGACGGCACGTAGCCGAAACGCTCGATGACCTTGGCGCGGAGGTTGTCGTGATTGGCCTCGGTGTAGGTGACTAGCAGAAAGCGTCGCGCCTCGTCCAACGAGGCGATCAGGCTGGTGGTCTTGCCCGAGCCGGCGACCGCGAAAACTACGCCCTTATCCATGCCACCGCCTGCTGGATGTAGCGCGGAACCGCCAGCAGAGCCCCCTTCTTCTCCAGCAGTTGGAATGCGGCGTCGGTTTTGTTCTTCAGCATGTAGTCCTCGACACTCAACGTCTTGCGACCCGGCGCGAACAGCTCGTCGCACGCCGCCTGGTTATCACGGTACATGCAGACCTCGAAGGTGTGCCTGGCGTTATCCGCGTCGGCGAAGACCTGGATGGAGACCGAGATATGGTCGGCGTAGTTCGCCACGCAGTTGGCGGCGTAGTCGCCGTCGTTGTCACGGATGGCCGCGACCCTGATGCCCAGCAGCTTCGCCAGCTCGAGGTAGCGCTTGAAGCTAGTGCCGTCGACCGAGATTACGTGGACGCCATCGTCGTGGTTGTACCCCGGCGCACTGAGCTTGTAGAGCGCTTCCATCAGGATAAATTCGGCGTCGCCTTCCACCAGGATGGCCCTCTTGCACAGCGCTAGTTCCAGCACGTTGTTGTCCGGCGCCTTCATGAAGAACTCAGCAGTGCCCTGGCTTAGGTTCTTGAGGCTTGCCGGCTGCGACGGGTTGTCCTCGCTAAGGATCATCACCTTCTTAAGGTTTAGTCGCGTGGCGATGAAGCTGCTGTGGGTGGCGACGAAGAGCTGCTTCTTCACCGAGGCCCGGATGCGCTCGATGAGCTTGCGCATGTGCACGTGGCTGAGGTGATTCTCTGGTTCCTCCAGAAGCAGTACGTCAAGCGCATGCTCTTGGTTGCGCAGCGCAAACTCGGTCTTGATGAAGCACTGGCGCCCTTTGCCTTTGCTGTCGACCGGGATGTCGTCTTCGGTGAGGATGATGTCGGTCTCGACACTGGCCTTGGGGCTGGTACGGACGTCAAATTTGTAGTCCTTCAGCGCGTCGTTCATCGCCTTGAAGGCGTCATCCCTGAAGTTCGCCTTGGCCTTGCGGTACTCGAAGCCGTGCTGGTTGCGCTGCGCGACGGTCGCGTGTGCGGCGTACATGGCGCGCGTGTACTCACGCGTGGCGTACTCGTTGTTGATCTGCGAGCTGTCGATCAGCAGGTGTCGCAGCGGCTTCTTGTGGGGAAAGAACGGCTCGTCGGTAAAAGTCTGGAAGTGAATGCCGTAGTACTCGAACGGGAAGTTTTCGTGCCTCTCGGCAAGGATCGACTGAATCTCTCGCGTGAACTCGTCGGCCGGCCGGCACACCAGCTTGATGCCCAAATGGTCCGCGCGCTTGCTGTTGTTGCGGCCGTCCAGGTCATGACGCCCCGGCAAGCCATCGAAGTAGACCTCGATCAGCAGCTCGGGCAGGTCTGCGACCTTGCGGCCACCGGCCAGGAATTCAGCAATGCACTCGGCGTTGAACAGGGCTTCGAGCCCGATGCTCTCGACCTTGCTGCGACTGGCGCTGAGCACGAGATCAATGGCCTGCAACACTGAACTCTTACCAGCCTCATTGCCACCCACCAGAATGTTCAGCTCAGGGTCGAATTCCAGCTCTAGCGCCTTGAAGCGCTTGAAATTCTTGATCAGCAGCCGCTTTATCGTCCCCACTATTCATTGCTCCCATTCCGAGTTTGGATCTCCTATCCCGGCATCGTGTGCCCGGGATCGCGTGCGCCATCGAACGAGGCGGACCCGAGGGACCTTCAGAAACTGCCGTGCAAGTCGGCTAAGCGCGGCCCGTGACCGTCTGCAGGCGCCGTTTTAGATTGCCCGCGAGCGTAGCGATCCCTTCCGCGTTGGGCAGGTACTGGATGTAGCGGATGTGTTGTAGATCAAAGGGTACGTCGGTCTGGTGCTGACTGATCAGAATGACCTCAGCGCCGATGGCGTGCGCGATGCCTGCCTCGTAGAAGACGTTAGGGTTTCTCCCACTCAGATCGCAGACGACCACTTTGGCCTTGCTGATCAGCGTGACGACGTCCTGGATGATGTGTGTGTGCAGCCAGATGTCGTCGGCCCGCTGGCAGGTCATTCCAAGCTCTGCCGCGACGCCCTGGATCGCCGAGTACACGCCATTGAAGTTGGGAGCAAAGGGCATCATCACGGAGACGAGGTTGTCGTCAATTGGAGGAGGGGCCAACTGGAACACCGACGGTTCACGCGGCGGCGGTTTAACGCCGCGCTTCAGCAGGACGCGGTACAGGTCCACGTCCTTGATGGCCCAATGATTTCGGCTGAACTCCCACGCGTCGATGCCCAGTTCGGGCGCCAGCTCTTGTAGGCGAGTGTTGGTGACCGGGGGCACGTCTGTGTCGTAGACGTAGTCGATCTGGTAGTCGTTGCCGATGCTGGTGACGTTCAAGATCGTCCCCAGGCGCACATACTGAGGCTCGTCGGGAAGGGGATTCGTCTCACCGGCAAAGAGCGCTGGCAGGCCGCGTATTGCGTTGACATCCAGCCTGCCATTTACCCCACCCGGCTTGAAGCGCTCTTTCAGATGATCAGCCGTGTGTTCAAAAACCCGTGTCTGATTCATTGTGCCTCGGTTGGCGGCCCAGCCCCTGTAGTTGGTCATCAACAGTTGGTACATAAGGTGTTCGCTCTGGTTCTGTCGTGTACGACGGCTCCGCAAGAACGGAGCCGGGCATGGTGAACGCTGAGCCCTCAGCGGCTCCAGATGATTACTCCCGGCGTTCTAGCAGCAGAAGGTTCTGCACAGGCGCAGGTGGCTCAGCGATCAACAGTTGCTTGATGGCTTGCTTCGGCGCCTCGGTTGCCATTGCGTGCTGTGTCACGGTGGGGGTGATCGTTCCCTTCTTGTTGTAGTAGCTGCTGACGCGGGTGACGACCCATTTGTACGGCTCCGGCACGCCGGAGCCTGTCTCGCGAAGGTGGATCTCCAAGTCGCAAACCAAGGTGGTTCCGCTTTGGAACTTCACCTTCTTCGCTGTGACCTTGGCGAGGAAGTCCTCGTCGATCAGGTCGAAGCTGATGCCGTGCTTCTCGAACACGCCCTTCCATTTGAAGGCGTCCCGCTTAAACACGGGCGAGACAATCTCGATCTCGGCGTCCCGGATCACCGTTGGGTCAAGCTCCTGCAAAGCCACCACGTAGGCGCTGAAGCTCGCTCGGTGAACAATCATTTCATCGCGTGGCGATGGATCGTGACTCGGACTGAACCCTACGGATGACACCTTCTCATAGGGCAGGAGGTGTTGATAGAACTGCGACCGCAGTTTGATGATCTTCGGGTTCGAGAGGAGGGCTGGGACCACATCTGCGGCGGTCGTTGTAGGTTCGAGCGGCAATGGTCGTGTCGCCGCCGTTGCTGGCATCTTGCGTGCTTCACCTGTAGCCTCTTGCTCCATCTTCTTGAGCTCAAGGCGCGCCTTCTTAATGGCGAGATCGTTCATCTCCACCTGTTGGTCGGCGAGCTTGCGGTCTCGGTTCAGCGCGAAGTCGTTCTGCAGGATCTGCTGCTTTAGAAGCTCGCGCTGATAGGTCATCCAAACACCGGCTGAGCAGATGGCCGCAATGACCGAACCCAGCAGCGACAACGCCACGGCATGTTTGCCAAGAAGGCTGAGGTAGACTGAAAAGCCGCCCTCAGCGTAGGCCGTGACGTCGATGTGAAAGTCGATGTCGAGCTGCTTGCCGATTTCCTTCAGAAGGCCGAGCAGCTCTCCTTCACAGTCATGGAGCACCAGGGCATCCATGTTGTGCGACCCATCCTTCAGGATGAAGTGCACTTGAAACTGACCAGTCGGTCCGACGGCTATACCCTCAACGTGATCGTTCACGATGCCTCCCCGTTTTCAGAATATTGTCCAGGAAACGAGGTCGGCAGGTTAATAGCCTGAACCTACACCTAACGTGTCAGGCCAAGGTCATTACCGTCCGCAGCAGCTTGCCCAGGTCCGGTCGAAGGACGGCGAAGTCGGCCGGTGACATCAGGTCGAGCAGGGTGAGCAGTTCCCTGAGGTGGGCACGAAGGACAGGGACAGGCTCGGACGTGATGATCATGGGGCGGTCGGCTTGGAATTCAGCGCCTGCAGGTCCTGGGCGAGCACCTTGCGCTGGACGCGGAGTACGGCAGCCCCGATGTTGGCCTCGGCCTACTCGGCGAAGTTCAGCTTGCTCGCTAAGCTGGTGCCGACCGCTGCTGGCTGACTAACGACAACTGCGGCTTGCCAATAGTTGGCTTGTGCGGCCTATCTCCACAGGTAGGAAATGAGCGACTGCTATTCGGCGGCGAGATTAGCGATTCGAAGATCTGCTCAGGGTCGTGGGGAGCCGGCGAGCCGCCAGCCGCGCAAGGCGGCGATGCGATGGACAAGCGACGTTCGTGGGCTTGCTGACTGCTTGGGGCCGCATCGCCGCCTCTCGCAATGTCGAGCCGAAGTCACGCGGCCGGCCACGAGCAGTCATCAACGAACGGCAGCTTTCGGGCTGTTCATCGCCCCAGCGGCCACCCAGAGCGAACCAGATCAGGCGCCCGCGCGCAACTCCCTCACGCCGCGGCCCAGCTTGCGACGCAACAAGGCGCGCAGGGTCACCCCGTCCGCGTAGCCGACCTGCGCGGCAATCTGGTCGATGCTCTGGCTGCCAGTGCGCAGCAGGTGCACAGCACGCTCGACACGTAGATCCTGGAAGTACGACAGTGGTGACTTGCCCAACACACCCTGCAGGCGCCGCGCCAAGGTGCGTTCGCTGGCCCCCGCTGCGACGGCCGCCTCGGCCAGCGAGAACCCGTGCGCGAGCTGCTGTCGGGCCCAGCCCTCGAAGCGCTGGACCACCGGGTCGGCATGGGCGAGGTGATCGGGGATCACGAACTCAGCTTGCGAGCCGCGTGCCTCGACCAGCAGGTAACGCGCCGCCAGCGCCGCCAGCGTCGGGCTGCAGCTGCGCACGATGCTCAACGCCAGATCAAGGTGGGCCAAGGCGGCACCGGCCGTGGTGAAGTCGGCCGAGTTCACGAGCATGCGGGAATCATCGAGCAGCACGCGCGGATAGCGCTGCCGGAACATCGGCGCCAGCCACCATGAGGTCGTGGCGCGTTGACCGTCGAGCAGCGCGCTCTCCGCCAGCAAGAAGGTGCCGGTGCAGGCGGCCCCGACCGCCGCTCCGGCGCCGAACCACTGCTGCAACGCGACGACCGCGTCGGCCACGTCCGCACATGCCAGCCGCGCCGCGAGCGTGTCCGGCATCTTGGCGCCGAGCGCGGGCACGAGCACAACGTCGGGGTTGCGCACAGCGTGCACCGGCACCACGGGCACCGTCAGACCCTGCGCAGTGCGCACGCGTCGCCGCACGCCGACCAGCGTGACTTCGATGGGTGCTGGCGCCTGCGCCAGCGAGCCCGCCAGTTCGCCGGCCGTGCTCAGCGTGTCAGTGAGGGCCGCCAGGCCCAGGTCGAACACGCCATCCAAGACAAAAAGGTGAAGGCGCATGGCGGGAATGATATCAATGTTGGCCTTCCTGCCACTCGTGGACGGCGCCGGCAAGACTTAGTCTGCGGACTCCCTCATGCAACCACCCTACATCGCAAGGATCACGCCATGACCAAGTTCGCCCTCTTCCTCCGTCTCGAAGCCAAGCCTGGCCAGGAGGCCGCCGTTGCCGACTTCCTGGCCGACGCGCTGCCGCTGGCCAACGCCGAGTCGGGCACCACCGCCTGGTTCGCATTGAAGTTCGGCCCTTCGACTTTCGGCGTGTTCGACGCCTTTGCCGACGAGGCGGGTCGCCAGGCCCACCTGAACGGTCCCATCGCAGCGGCTTTGATGGCCAACGCAGCGGCGTTGTTCAGTGCGCCGCCGAACATCGAGAAGATCGATCTGCTGGCGGCGAAGTTGCCTGGCTGACGGGCCAAACTCGGCGGCGCACTTGCGCCGCCCTCCGTCTTGACAGGACTGCCATGACCAGCAGCGCCCGCTTCGAACTCTTCTCGTTTTGGCGCACCTCCGCGACCTATCGTGTGCGCGTCGCCTTAAACCTGAAGGGCGTGACGCCGCAGGAGCACAACATCAACCTCGATGCCGGCGAACAACGCAGCGAGGCCTTCCAGAAGCTGAATCCGATGGGCGCCATCCCGGCGCTCGTGGACCACGGTCCCGGCCGTTCGACAACGCCGCTAACCCAGTCGCTGGCGATCCTGGAATTCATCGACGAGAGCTTCCCGACGCCCGCGCTGCTGCCGGCCGATGCCCACGGCCGTGCCCGCGTGCGCTCGTCGGCCGCGATGCTGGCCGCCGACACGCACCCGCTCATCACGCCGCGGGTGAAGAAGTACCTCACCGCCAACAGCGGTTTCGACGATGCGGCCTGGCGCGCCTGGCAGATCCACTGGTTCACCACGGGCTTGCAGGCGTTGGAGCAGCGCTTGGCCGGCGAACCCGGGACTGGCGCCTTCTGCCATGGCGACACACCGACGATCGCCGACATCTGTCTGGCCAGCATCATCGTGGTGACGCGCATCTTCAAGATCGAAGTGCCTGGCACCCCGACCGTGATGCGCGTGATGGCGGCCTGCGAGCAGCTGGATGCCTTCGCCGCGGCGGACCCGCGCCGTCAAGTCGGCGCGCCGCAGGCCTGAAGGCCGTCATGCGGCTTCAGACCGCCAGCTGCCGCATCAGCGCCTCGCGATCGGCGGCCTTTGTGCCATCGCCCGCCATCACCACCGCGCCGCGCTCCAGCACGTAGAAGCGCTGCACCAGCGCGATGGCGCGGTGCATGTTCTGTTCCACCAGCAGGATGGGGATGCCGTCACGGCGCAGGCTGTCCATCAGCGTGAAGATCTCGTCGACGATCTTCGGCGCCAGGCCTTCGGTGGGCTCGTCGATCAGCAGCAGGCGCGGCTTGCCCACCAACACGCGCGCCATCGCCAGCATCTGCTGTTCGCCGCCCGACAGCGTGGTACCCATCTGCTGGCGGCGTTTGCCCAGGCGCGGGAAGCGGGTGTAGATGGCGTCGAGCTGGCGCCGGTCTTGGGGTAGTCGTACCTTTCGTGCAGATTGGTGCGCTGTGATCTGAGAACCCGTTGCACGACAAGCACTTACAATTCCGGCTCTTCCGAGATCTGCAGATTTTTCGTGCTGATTGGTGCGCTTCGTCTCGGGCACCAGTGCGATGCCGGATCCCGCTGACTCACGCGTTCGGCCCGGTCAGACCTCTTCGCTCCGGTCGCGAAACTCCAGCTTGAACTGCCAGCCCTCGAAGGTCGCCACCATCCGTCCGAACTCGTCCCAGGAGATCTCACGGCCGTCAATCACGATCATCGGCACACGATTGTCCTCGTCGGGATCGCTGTCGACGGTCCCTCGTAGCACCAAGCCATCGTTCACCTGCGGTCCGTGGTCAGTGTCCTCGATGTGGGTGAGAGCCAAGGCACGGCGCATCTTGACAATGAGCTTGCCGAGCAACTCCAGAGGGTCGTCGTCTGGCTCCCCGATCACCTGAAACCGATACCCGGCAGGGCCGCCATCGCGCAACTCGAACGCGTCGATCGCCAAGCCGGTGCCGCACAGCCAGTTGCGGAACCGGAACTCGTGCTCCGCCCCGCGCCCGTCGAGCATGCGGATGGGCTCGAACGCCACGTGCTCGAACCCCTGCAGCCCGAGCCGGGTGGCGGCGGCCTCGTTGAAGCATCGGCCGCAGAGCCGCCGGTAGCCGGCCTCCATCGACCCGTAGTTCACGACATCGTGGTCGTCCGCGGGTTGATGGCAGGCATCGCAGGTGATGGGCGGCATGGTTTGCAGGGTGTGTGAAGGCGAGGCGACTGTAGGCTACGACCGCGGAGCTGCGAACCGATCGGTCACCTGCTTGGCCCGCCGCGCATCGTCGGTGTGAAGGTACATCGAGGTCGTGGCCAGCGAGGCGTGCCGCAGGTTGTCGCGCACCGTGGTCAGCTCGGCGCCGCCTTGGAGCAGGTGAGTGGCGTGCGTGTGCCTTGTCCAATGCGGCGTGGCCAGGCGCAGCTTCTCGGCCAGCGCCGGGGTGCCTTCCTCCACGACGTCGGCTGCGGTGCTGAAGAACCGCTTCATCACTCGCCACAGGCGCCACGACGAGATCTGGTTTCGATCATCGCCAAGGCTGCCAATCAGTGGGGTATACGGACGCCACTTCGAGGGCGTCAGGGTAGTCCCCGTTGAACGAGGTAGCGATCGAGCGCGGCGCGGGCCAACGGAGGCAGCACGACCTTGCCGGCCTTGTGGCCCTTGCCGACGACCCGGATCCAGGTGTCGCCGTGTGCGTCTGCTTCGATCGCGGCAAGTAGCGCGCCCACGAGCTCGCTGATTCGAAGGCCCGTGGCATAAGCAAAGTCCAGCATGAACCGCAGCCGCTGCGCGGCTGGCTCGCTCCAGCCGTAGGACGACTCCAGGCCATCGGCCACCACCCGGACGAGCTTCCACTCGTGCTCGGCGAAGGCGTGAGACGTGTCGAGCTGCGCCGGCCGGCCGCCTCGCACCTTGACGCCGGCAAACGGATTGGCCAGCACATAGCGCTGCTCGATGAGCCAGCGGTGCAGGGCATTGAGCACCGATAGCGCGTACGCGGCCGAGCGTGCCGAGAGGTCACCCGCGAAGGGACGCCACGCCGGCGACGACCTCGGCTGCGGCGCGCCGACCCAGCGCGCGCGAGGGCTCGGATGACGCAGAAATGCACGGTAGGCAATGGCGTCCTCGGTTGTCAGCGACGACAAGGCCCGCCCGCGCTCGACGATTGCCCACAGGATCAGCCGTTCGGCCTTCTTGCGGTAGGCACGCTGGGTCGCTGCCGACTCGTGCAGCGACAGCCAGGCGTTCACGGCCTGATAGTCGTTGCTGGCGTCGAGTGCGCAACTGGCCCGCGGGGCACGGAAGGTGCCCCGCGAGCCATCGACGTCTTCGGGGACGACCAGTCGCTCCCAGGGAACCAGTTCTTGGGCCTGTGCCACCGTCACCAGCTGTTGAGATCCACGAACCCTGCTAGCCATGTCCACGAACCGTGCTAGCGAGACTTGCGGCTAAGGCATTGATTCAACAAGGAAATTCGGGTTCTGAACTCCTCTCGCTGTCTGTAGCGAGTTGACGACAACACGCGACACCGAGTCCACGAACCTCGCCATTGCATCTGGCGTGTCCATGAAGCATGCTACTGGCGCATTTGTGAGGTGAACGGATGCAGTCGCCCCGTGAGATCGGCGAACGTGAAGTCCAGATCGCTCGCGTGCTGAGGCCGTTAGGTCGAGGTCCCATGAGACGCCAGCAGGCCGAGCGCGCGGGCCAACTGCTGGGTGTCCACTGGACCACGGTCTACCGCCTTCGTGCTCGATTTCTGGCGGATCCGAGAACGTCTGCGCTGGTACCGGACGCGGGGGGTCGCCGCGGCGAACCCTGGCGGCTGGCGCCTCCGGTCGAGGCGATTGTCTCGTCGGTCGTCGACCAGTGGGTCCCGCGGCAGCGTGAGCTCGCACACCCCGTGCTGGACACCTTCAACGAGGTTCGCCGGCGCTGCACGGAACATGGTCTCGTGGCGCCGTCACGCAACACGGTGGCGCGCAGGCTGCGTTCGCACCGCGGCCAGGAACTCCAGCATCTGGCCTCTCTCCCAGGCGCTGCAATCGCACCCGGCAGCTTCGGAGCGGACTGGCCGTTGGAGATCGTGCAGATCGACCACTCGCAGGCCGACGTGCTGATCGTCGACCGCTTCACCCGCAAGGTCATCGGCCGCCCCTGGCTGTCGGTGGCCATCGATCTGGCCACGCGCACGGTCCCGGCCTTCTTCGTCGGCATGGAGCGGCCCGGTGCTGGCACCGTGGCCCTCCTGGTCAGCCGCATCGTCCAGCCCAAGGCGGCCTGGCTGGCTCACCTGGGGCTGCAGATCGACTGGCCGATGGCCGGCCTGCCGCAGCGGCTGCACCTGGACAACGCGGCTGAGTTCCGCAGCCGCGCCCTTCGCCTGGGCTGCGCTCAGTACGGCATCGAGCTCGACTACCGGCCGGTCGGCCGCCCGAACTATGGCGGCCACATCGAGCGCATGAACCGCACGCTGATGCAGCGGCTGAAGGGTCTGCCCGGCGCCACCGGCAACTCGCCGCGTGGCCGCAAGGCGCGCAAGCCCGAACAACGCGCCTGTCTGACCTTGGAGGAATTCGAGCGTTGGCTGGCCCTCGAAGTCGGCGAGCGCTACCACCACAGCGAGCATCGGGGCCTGTTCCGCTCCACCCCCTTCGCGGCATGGCAGTCGCTGGTTGAACAGCGTGCCCCGCGCCAACTGGCGCCTGGGCCCGATGAGGCCATGAAGCTGCTGATCAACTTCATGCCGCTGGCCCACCGCTCGATCCAGGCCGATGGCCTGACCATTTTCTACATCCGCTACTGGAACCCCGTGTTCGTCGTCTGGCGCGAACAGCGGCAGAGGGTGAGGGTGCGCTACCACCCCGAGGACCTGTCGAGGATCTTCGTCAGCGCCGACGGGCGCAACTATGTGCAAGCGAACTACGCCGACCTGCGGCGCCCTCGCATCACGCTGTGGGAGCAGCGTGCCGCCGTGCGAGCCCTCAGGGCGGCGCATGTGCCCCGGGTGTCCGAAGAGCATGTCTTCCGCGCCATCGGTTCGCAACGACAGATCGTGGAGCAAGCCGAGCGATCGGCACGCCGGGCGCGCCGCAACTCGAAGGCGCCACCAGCGGCGCCTTCGACTGAACTTCAGACCCGCGACTCTGGGCAGCCGACGGAAGTGGACTACAGCAAACCGGTGACACCCTACGCCGTGGAGATCTGGAAGTGATCGTGCGCGAGCGCTCCCACCTTCATCCCGCAGCCAGGCAGATGCTCGACCTCGACGACGAGCAGCGGGTGCGGGCGTTGCGGACCGACCGCTGGATCGACTACCCACGCGCGACGCAGGCGCTGCAACGGCTGCAACGGCTCCTGGACACCCCGCAGCGAGAACGCATGCCCTGCATGCTGCTGCACGGTCCGTCCAACATCGGCAAGACGCTGATCGTGGCCAAGTTCCTTCGTGAACATCCGCCTGCCTTCGACGCAGTGCGCGGCGTCGAGCACAGACCCGTGATCAGCCTGCAGATGCCGCCGTCGCCCGATCAGCGGCGCTTCTATCGGGCGTTGCTGACGGCAGTGGGGGTACCCCAAGGCCCCAACTCGACCTTGGCGAGTCTGGAGCAAGTGGCTTGCGACATCCTGCGCCGAATAGGGCCGCGGCTGTTGATCGTCGACGAGGTGCACCACCTGCTGGCTGGCAGCGCACGGGAGCAGCGCGGCTCGCTGAACTTGCTGAAGTACCTCTCCAACGAGCTGAGGATGGCCATCGTTGCGGTCGGCACGAGCGAGGCGCCGGTGGCGTTCCAAAGCGACGCCCAGATCCACAGCCGCTTCACGCCGCTGGAGTTGCCCCGCTGGAGCGAGAGCGAGGAGTTCCGCCGCCTCCTGGCTGCGTTCGAGGCGGCACTGCCGCTGAAGCGGCCATCAGAGCTGACCCAGCGCCCGCTGGTGCAGTACCTGAGTGCGGTCAGCGGGGGACTGCTAGGCGAGGTCTCGCGGCTGCTCAACGATGCGGCCGAGGCCGCCATCCGAGACGGCAGCGAGCGCATCACCGTGGGGCATCTCGAGCATGTGGCAAATCGGCCGTCGTGATCGACCCTGGCCTGTGGCGCATCGACCGTTTGAAGGCGAGGCCTTTGGTAGCTGGTTCGGCCGCATGGCCTCTCGCTATCGATTGACGGTCGATGAACTGGCGTCATCGGCGGGAGTGACGGAGCTCTTCGCCGATGAGCAACTCTCGTGGCTTGAGGTGCCAGCGCCCAGGGGAGGGGACTGCGAGGTTCTGGCAAGGCTTGCGCGCGTGAGCAACGAAATCATCGCTGCGCTCGGTCCGCAGGGGCCCCTGCCGAGTAGACAGGACCTCCCGTTCTGCCACTCCTGCTTGTTCCTCAATCCCTTGGATGTCACGGCGCCATGCTGGCCAGCTGGTTGGTTGCATGGGCACGAATTCGTCTGCGGCAAACATCCAAGCGAATCGAGCTGGGTGGGAAGGTCAACGGTGCGCAAGCATCGCAACATGGGCCGGCTCTTGAGCTACCTCAGCCGGCGTCGGCAAGCGATAGACAGACGCCGGTGTCCAGAGTTCAGGCTCTCTTGGCGACGCTAGCACGGTTCACGGACGCCGTTAGCAGGGTTTGCGGATCTCAACAGCGGGCTCGGCGCTGCTGGCGTGCGCCGATGAGTTCGCGCCGTTCGCGACGGGTCTGCTCGTCCTGGCCGGGGTGGGCGGTGCGGTCACGTGGTGGGTCCACTGGCGGCGACGGAAC
>CAKZXL010000940.1 GCA_937883885.1 uncultured Aquincola sp.
ATGCGCTGGGATTTGCGATGTACACCGACCTGAAGCGCGTGTGCGAGACGCCCACCGACGAAGACCGCGAATGGTTCCCCGAGATCGCGGGCAGCGACTGGCTGCCCACGCTGGACCATGCGATGCGCAACTTCAAGGACGAGAGCTTCATCGGCCAGTACCTCAGCCCCAAGTTGATGCGGGAGCTGCGCCTGTTCGCCATCGTCGACGACGAGAAGGACAGCGAGCTGGAGGTTTCGGCCATCCACGACGACAACGGCTACCGCCGTGTGCGTGAAGCCTTGTCGCACCAGTACGACCTGGGCTCGCGCGAGCCCAACATCCAGGTGTGGAACGTGAACCTGCGCGGCGACCGTTCACTGACGCTGCGCCACACCCAGCACAACGACCGGCCGCTGCACGATGGCGCGCAGGAAGTGCTCAAGCACGTGGCGCGGCTGTGGGGCTTTGGCGTGCACCTGGAAAGCACCAACGCCAAGGGCGACGTGACCAAGCGCTGGATGGTGCCGGCGCCGACCTGAAGGCTCTCAAACGCCGCTGGCCAGCGCGACGCAGCGCTGGGCCAGCGCTTGCGCGGCGTCGGGCTGCGCGACGGCTTGCTGGGCAAAGCGTGCGGCCGCCTGGCGCATCGGGCCGCCGGCCACCGCTGCGTGCAGCAGCGCCGGCAGCTGCGCGGGCACCTCGCCTTCCAGCAGCAGCGCACCGGCACCTGCGGCCTGCACCCGCCGTGCGGTCAGCAGCTGTTCGGCCTGCATCGGCAGCATCACCACCGGCCGGCCTTGCAGCAGCGCCGCATGCACGGTGCCGGCACCGGCATGGCACAGCACCGCATCGGCTTGCGCGGCCAGGCGGGCCATGTTCAGCGGCATGCCCACCAACTGCAGGTGGGGCGAGGCATGGCGCTGCTTCAGGCTGACGGCCAGGCCGGGCACGCAGGCCACGGTGGACCAGGGGCCGGCCTGCAGCACCGACAAGGCCGCCTCGGTGGCCGCCGGCTCGGGCCGCAGGTAGGCCAGCACACGGCCGAAGCCGCCGGCCGGCCAGCCGGGCAGGGCGCCTTGGTCGCGGCCCGGCAGGGGGCCGAGGTAGTGGGTGGTGGGCTCGCCTTCCCGGGCCGCCGCATACGCATCCAGCGCCGGCCAGGTGAGCAGGCAGCGCGCATCGGCGGCCAGCAGCTCATGCAGCGCGGCCAGCGGCGGCTCGCCCCAACTGCTGAGCAGCTGGTTGCAGGTGGCCAGCGCGCGTTCTTCCGCCGCCCGCACGCGGTGTGGCGCGATGGGCGTCCATTCGCGGAAGGGCGGCATCGGCTGCCGCTGCGGCGGCACGAAAAAGCCGGTGCCGGCCAGCAGGCGCCGCATTGGCAGGCCGCGGGCCGCCAGCAGCGCGGTGGGGGCGTGGTCGGCCACCAGCAGGTCGGGCTGCAACGCCTGCAGCAGCGTGCGCCAGGCCTGGGCCAGGCCTTGCAGCCGCGTGGCATCCAGGTAGCCGGCATGCAGCAGCAGCTCGGCGTAAGTGGCCGGTGGCGGCTGGCCGGCCAGCGGCAGCTGCCACACCGGCGCCTGCCAGGCCCGCAGCCGCGGGTGCGCGGCCAGCGGGCCGAACGCCGGGCCCAGCACCTACAGGTCGCGCAGCACCAGCTGCACCTCATGGCCCGCCGCCAGCAGCGGCTGCGCCAACTGCGCCAGCGGTGTGGCGTGGCCCAGGCCGCCACCCAGCTCCCAAGCCAGGAGGAAGCGGGCCATGGCGTGGCCCTACAGCGTGAAGATCTTGCCCGGGTTCATGATGTTGCGCGGGTCGAGGGCGCGCTTGAGCGTGCGCATCATCTCCACCGCGCCTTCACCGGCTTCGGTCACCAGAAAGCCCATCTTGTGCAGGCCCACGCCGTGCTCGCCGCTGCAGGTGCCGCCCAGCTGGATGGCGCGTTCCACCATCTGCAGGTTCAGGCGCTCGGCGGTTTCACGCTCCTGCGGCAGGTGGGGGTCGATCAGGTAGGCCAGGTGGAAGTTGCCGTCGCCCACATGGCCGACGATGAAGTAGGGCAGGCCGGCGCCTTCGGCTTCTGCCACCGAGGCATTGATGCTCTCGGCCAGGCGCGAGATGGGCACACAGGTGTCCGAGGTCACGGCGCGGCAGCCCGGGCGCATCTGCAACGCGGCCAGGTAGGCGTGATGGCGCGCGGTCCACAGCCGGGTGCGTTCTTCGGGCGTGCGCGCCCATTCGAAGTCTTCACCACCGAATTCGCGGGCGATGTCCTGCACCGTGGCGGCCTGCTCGGCCACGCCGGCTTCGCTGCCGTGGAACTCCATCAGCAGCATCGGCGCTTCGCGCAGCGTGAGCTTGTCGTGCCGGTTCACCGCGCGCACGGCGTTGGGGTCCAGCAGCTCGCAGCGGGCGATGGGCACGCCCATCTGGATGATGGCGATGGTGGTCTGCACCGCCGCGTCGATGCTGGGGAAAAAGCAGATGGCGGCGCTGACCGCTTCAGGCAGCGGATACAGGCGCAGCGTCACCTCGGTCATCACGCCCAGCGTGCCTTCGCTGCCGACGAAAAGGCGCGTCAGGTCGTAGCCGGCGCTGCTCTTGCGGGCACGGGTGCCGGTGTGGATGACCTCGCCGCTGGCGGTGACCACGGTCAGGCCCAGCACGTTCTCGCGCATGGTGCCGTAGCGCACGGCGTTCGTGCCGCTGGCGCGGGTGGCGCACATGCCGCCCAGCGTGGCGTCGGCACCGGGGTCGATCGGGAAGAAGAGCCCGGTGTCCTTGATCTCGCGGTTCAGCTGCGTGCGGGTGACGCCGGCCTGCACCGTCACCGTCAGGTCTTCGGGGTTCACGCGCAGCAGCTGGTTCATGCGCGACAGGTCGATGCTGACACCGCCCTGCACCGCCAGCAGATGCCCTTCCAGCGAAGAGCCCACGCCGTACGGAATCACCGGCACCGCATGCTGGTGGGCCAGCTGCACCACCGCGGCCACCTCTTCGGTGCTTTCGCAGTACACCACCACCTCGGGCGGCGGCACGTCGATCGGCGACTCGTCGCGGCCGTGCTGCTCGCACACCGCGCGGGCGGTGGAACAGCGATCGCCGAAGCGGGCCTTGAGCGCGGCCACCATCTCGGGCGGCACGGGGCGACGCGAATCCACGTCGAAGAGGATGGGGGACAGCGGGGCGTTCATGGCCACAGCTTAGTGCAGCGGCGCGCCACGCTGCCAGGGAGGTTTCATCGGGGCTGGCGCAGCAGCTCGGCCACCAGCCGCACCGGCAGCGCGTAGCTGATGCCCGAAGGGTCGGTCAGCGCCGTTTCCTTGCTGCCCTTGACGAAGACCGAATTGACGACGCCCACCACCTGGCCGCTGTCGGCATCGAGCACCGGTCCGCCGCTGTTGCCGGGGTAGGCGGTGGCGTCGAGCTGGTAGATGTCGAAGCTGCCCTGGCGCAGGCGTGAGATGGCGGCCTCGTTCAGCTGCCGGGCGCTGGCCACCGGTGCCGCGATGGGGGTGATGGACGAGATCATCCCGCGGTGGCTCACCGGGCTGAAGCCCAGCGCCCCGCCCAGCGGAAAGCCCATCAGCACGATGGACTGGCCTTCGGCGATGGCGGCGGTGGGTGCCAGCGTCAGCGGCGGCAGCGGCGCGCCTTCCAGCTTGAGCAACGCCAGGTCGTGGCCCCGCACCACCTGCAGCACGCTGGCGCGGCGCATCTCGGGCGCCTCGCCCGCGCCCTTGCGCACCAGCACCGCCACGTGGGCGCCTACCGCCTCGGCCGGGATCTCGGGCAGCACATGCGCATTGGTGACCACCAGCGTGCCGTCGTCCACCGCGAAGCCGGTGCCCCGGAAGGTGAAGCGTGGGTTGTCGGTGGGCACGTACCGCCCCACCGCCACCACCGACGGCTTGCTGCGCGCGATCACCTCGACCGGGCCCGCCCGGGCCGTTCCGACCACCAGTGCCGCAGTGCTGGCGGCCAGGGTGGCCAGGCAACTTCTTCGGTCCATCGTCCAAGTCCTTCCAGACGCCTGTGCGCCCATGCGGGCGAATCTACCCGCTCACCTGGCCTAGCATCGGCCTCTATGGCAAACCGACTCACTCAAATCGCCACCCGCACGGGCGACGACGGCACCACCGGCCTGGGCGACGGCACGCGCGTGCCCAAGGACCACCTGCGCATCCATGCGCTGGGCGACGTGGACGAACTCAACTCGCAGCTGGGCGTGCTGCTGGCCGAGCCGCTGCCCGACGACGTGCGCGAGCTGCTGGTGGTCATCCAGCATGAGCTGTTCAACCTGGGCGGCGAGCTGTCCATCCCCGGCTACACGCTGCTCAAGGACGAGGCCGTGCTGCGTCTGGACGAGGCGCTGGCCCACTACAACGCCACGCTGCCGCGGCTCAAGGAGTTCATCCTGCCCGCCGGCACCCGCAGCGCCGCGCTGGCCCACGTGGCCCGCACCGTGGCCCGCCGCGCCGAACGCATGGTGGTGGCCCTGGCCGCCGCCGACGCCGCTGCCGTGCGGCCCGCGGCCCGCCAGTACCTCAACCGCCTGTCGGACCTGATGTTCGTGCTGGCCCGTGTGCTCAACCGCGCCAACCTCGACGGCCTGGGCGGCGACGACGTGTACTGGAAGAGCGAGCGGCTGGCCCGGGAGGGGTGAGCTTCAAGCCACTACCGCCCCCCGCGCCTTCGCCAGCACGAAGTCGATGAAGGTCGCCATCGCCCGCGTGTGGTGGCGGTTGGGCATGTACAGCAGGTGCATGTGGGTGCCGAAGATCGACAGCCGCCATTC
>CAKZXL010000941.1 GCA_937883885.1 uncultured Aquincola sp.
CGAAGGGCCTTGCAGCGTGCTGCCGTCGCGGCGGCGGTACTGGCCCAGCCACACGTTCTCGATGCCCAGCGCGTTGTTCACCGCGTCGCGGTGGGTGTTGTCGGAAAAGCAGGAGTGCTCGTCTTCCTGGTCCTGGGTGTTCAGCGCCACCTCCAGCCGTTCCCCGGCCAGCTCGCCGCGCGAGAGCGAGCCCAGGCCCACGATCATCTTGCGCACCGATTCGCGGCCGCCTGCCTCGAAGCGCGCGCGGTAGTTGCCCTTGACGCCCGGCTGCCAGGCCTTGGCCACGTAGCGCAGGTCGTCGATCAGCAGCTCGGTGACCACCGTCAGGTAGCGGCGGCGGCGGTCGGCGTTGGGCTTCTTGCCGTCGACGAAATCCTCGAAGCTGCGGTCGCCGGGGCCGTTGTCGTTGAAGTCCTGGCCCCACAGCAGGAACTCGATCGCATGCCAGCCGGTGGCGATGTTCTCTTCGCCGCCGCGCTCGTTCATGCGGCTCAGGTAGGCCTTGGTGATGGCCACCTTCTTGTCGTTGACGATGCCGGCATTCGGCCGGTCGCGCGTGCCGTCCACGAACGATTCGTCCATCGGCCAGGCATTGAGCCGGCCTTCCGGGCCCTTGTCGTCGTCGATCGGGCCGCCGTAAAAGCGGAAGGCTTCGGTCTGGCCGTACCACTCGCGCGCGGCCAGCCAGGCCTTGCGGGCGGCTTCCAGGCCTTCGGCGCTGGGTTGCTTTGTCAAGGCGCCGATGGCGGACTGCAGCTCCAGCGCCGCGGCCAGGGTGTCTTCATAACCCGCGCTCACCAGCACGGCGTAGTGCCGGGCCACGGACGAGAAGTCGGCGGTGGGCGCGGCCTGGGCCCACAACGGCAATGGCCATGCGGGCACGGTGGCGGCCACGGCCGCGATGCCCAGGAATCGACGCTTGTTCATGTCGGCATGTTATGCGAACGGTTCGCATTTGCATCCAAGCCCCGCCCGACTGCCGGGCGATCGACAGGCGGTTGAAAGCGCCCGCTGCCTACAATCAGGGTATGAACTATTACCGGCACCACATCTTCTTCTGCCTGAACAAGCGTGAAAACGGCGAAGACAGTTGTGCGCAGCATGCGGCGCAAGCCGGCTTCGACCGCTGCAAGAGCCTGGTCAAGGCCGCCGGCCTGGCCGGCCCCGGTGGTGTGCGGGTGAATAAGGCCGGCTGCCTGGACCGCTGCGCCGGTGGCCCGGTGGCCGTGGTGTACCCCGAGGGCACCTGGTACACCTTCGTGGACGAGTCCGACATCGACGAGATCGTTGAGCATCACCTCAAGGGCGGCGAAGTGGTCGAACGCCTGGTGCTGCCGCCCAACGTCGGCCGCTGAAACCCGCGGCCCGCAGAACAACGTGAATTCCCAGACCCAGCGAGCGTCCATCGCCGGCCCGGCCGGCGTGCTGCAGTGCGCCATCGACGAGCCGGCCGAGGCGGTGCGCGGCGTGATGGTGGTGTGCCACCCGCACCCGCTGCATGGCGGCACCATGGACAACAAGGTGGTGCAGACGGTGGCCCGCGCCGGCCTGCAGCAGGGCCTGCGCACCGTGCGCTTCAACTTCCGCGGCATTGGCGAATCGGCCGGCGCCTGGGACAACGGCCAGGGCGAGGTGGACGACGCGCTGGCCGTCATCAACGCCTACCGCGACGCGGCGCTGCCGCTGTGGGTGGCGGGCTTTTCCTTCGGCGGCTACGTGGCCTCGCAGGCCGGCGCCCGGCTGGCCACGCAGGGCGCGCCGGCTACCGGCCTGGTGCTGGTGGGCCCGGCCACACGGAACTTCGAGGTGGCCGCCGTGCCCGAAGGCACCTTGGTGATCCACGGCGAGGCCGACGACGTGGTGCCGCTGCAGGCCACGCTGGACTGGGCCCGCCCGCAGTCGCTGCCCGTGGTGGTGGTGCCGGGTGTGGGCCACTTCTTCCATGGGCAGTTGCCCTTGCTCAAGTCGTTGGTGGTGCGGCACCTGCTGGCCGCCTGACGTTTGCCGACGACGCTTTTCCTTCCTTTCGCTCTCCGAATGAAAAAACTGTTTGCCTTCGTGCTGGCTGCGGCCTGCACCGTTTCATCCTGGGCCCAGGCGCCCCAGCCGCCCGAGCTGGCCGCCCGCCACTACATCCTGCTCGACCTCAGCAGCAACCAGGTGCTGGCCGAGCGTGATGCCGACACGGCCACCGACCCCGCTTCGCTGACCAAGCTGATGACCGCCTACGTGGTGTTCACCGCGCTGCGCGAGAAGAAGCTGACGCTGGAGCAGACGCTGCCGGTGAGCAAGCGCGCCTGGGACGAGCGCAAGGGCGACCCCTCGCTGATGTTCATCGACACCACGATGACGCCCAAGGTCGACGAACTGCTGCGCGGCATGATCATCCAGTCGGGCAACGACGCCTCCGTGGCGCTGGCCGAAGGCGTGGCCGGCTCGGTGGATGCCTTCGTGGGCATGATGAACCGCCAGGCCCAGGCCTGGGGCCTGAAGAACACCAGCTTCAAGAACGTGACCGGCATGACCGAAGCCGGCCACCGCACCAGCGCCCGCGACATCTCGGTGGTGGCCTCGCACGTCATCCGCGACTTTCCCGAGTACTACCCGTACTACTCGGTGCGCAGCTACACCTTCAACAAGATCAAGCAGGACAACCGCAACCTGCTGCTGGGCCGCGACCCCAGCGTCGACGGCATGAAGACCGGCTACACCGACGCCGCAGGCTACTGCCTGGTGGCCAGCGCCCAGCGCGACATGCCCAACGGCAAGCGCCGCCTGCTGAGCGTGGTGATGGGCACCGGCTCCAAGGAAGCCCGCGCCACCGAAAGCCAGAAGCTGCTGAACTGGGGCTACAGCGCCTGGGATTCGGTGCGCCTGTTCGAAGAAGGCAAGCCCATCGCCACGCCCGAGGTGTGGAAGGGCACCCAGCGTGAAGCCAAGCTGGGTGCGGCCGGCGCCGTGTACGTGACGCTGCCGCGCGGCGAAGGCGACAAGCTGCAGACCAAGGTCGAGCGCACCGACCCGCTGGTGGCCCCGCTGACCAAGAACCAGCGCGTGGGCACGCTGAAGGTGAGCACCGCCGCCGGTGCGCCGCTGGCCGAAGTGCCGCTGGTGGTGCTGGAGCCGGTGGAACAGGCCGGCCTGCTGGGCCGCGCCTGGGACGCCATCCGCCTCTGGATCAAGTAAGGTCCCGTCCTGAAGTTGCCGCGGAGAAAGCCATGATCGCGCTGCCCGAAAGCCTGTGTTACCTCAACGGCGAGTACACGCGCCTGTGTGATGCCAAGGTGTCGGTGCTCGACCGCGGCTTCATCTTCGGCGACGGCGTGTACGAGGCGATTCCCGTCTACGGCGGGCGCCTGTTCCGCTTCGGCGAGCACATCGCCCGCCTGGGCCGCAGCCTGGCCAAGCTGCGCATTCCCAACCCGATGGACGAGGCGCGCTGGCTGGCCGTGGCGCGCCGCCTGGTGCAGGACCATCCGGCGCCGGTGCAGCTGCTGTACATCCAGGTCACACGCGGCGTGGCGCTGCGCGACCACGTGGTGCCGGCCGAGCCGGTGCCCACGGTGTTCATGATGACCAACGAGTTGAAGCAGGCCAGCGCCGAGGCCCGCCACCAGGGCGTGGCCTGCATCACCGCGCGCGACTTCCGCTGGGAGCGCGGCGACATCAAGAGCACCTCGCTGCTGGGCAGCGTGCTGGCGCGCATGGTGTCGTCCGACCAGGGCGCCACCGAGACCATCCTGTTCCGCGACGGCTGGCTGACCGAGGCCAGCAGCAGCAACGTCTGGATCGTGCAGGAAGGGGCGCTGCTGGGCCCGCCCAAGAGCGAGCACCTGCTCGAAGGCATCCGCTACGAGCTGCTGCGCGAGCTGTGCGAAGAGTGCGGCATCGCCTACAACCTGCGCCCGATCGCCGAGGCCGAGGTGCTGGCGGCCGACGAGGTGCTGCTCAGCTCGGCCACCAAGGAGGTGCTGCCGGTCACCCGCATCGACGGCGCCGAGGTGGGCCACGGCGCGCTGCGCGGCAAGCCGGGCCCGGTGTATGCGCGCCTCTATGAGGCGTACCAGAACGCCAAGCAGCTGCAGTCCGTCTAGGCGCAGCGCGGCGCGCGGTTTGAATCCGCCCGCGCCGCCCCCATGTTCCACAGCATGAGCACCGTCACCATGCAGCCCATCCCGCCCGAGCAATCGCTGATCGAATACCCCAGCGCCTTCCCGATCAAGGTGATGGGCGAAAACGTGGACGGCTTCGTGCACGCGGTCACCCAGGTGGCCGAGCAGTTCGACCCCGGCTTCGACGCCAGCACCGTGGAACTGCGGCCCAGCAAGGGCGGCAAGTACCTGGGCGTCACCATCACCGTCACCGCCACCAGCCGCGAGCAGCTCGACGAGCTCTATCGCACGCTGACCACGCACCCGATGGTCAAGGTGGTGTTGTGACCGGCGGCGGCGTCGCCGGGGTCGCGCCTTGCAGCCGCGCGTCGATCTCGCGCAGCTTGGCCGGCGCCACTTCGTCGCCGCTGGCCGCTGCCGCGGCGTACCAGTAACGCGCCAGCCGCAGATCGTGCGCCACGCCCACGCCCGATTCGTACATCGACGCGAGGATGTACTGCGCTCCCACGTCGCCGCCCTTGGCCGCTTCGCGGTACCAGTGCGCGGCCGCCGGCATGTCCTGCGCGGCGCCACGGCCCAGGTAGTACGCGGTGGCAATCTCCACCTGCCCCTGCACGCTGCCCTGTTCGGCCGCCCGCAGGTACCAGCGGCTGGCCTCGCCGAGGTCGCGCCGGCCGGCGTCGCCGGTTTCGTACAGCCGCGCCACGCCATAGGTGGCGGTGACGAAGCCGTGCTCGGCCGCGCGCTGCATCAGCCGCAGCGCCTCGCCGTTGCTGGCGCCGGGCAGCTCGCGCTTCAGGTGCATCACCGCCAGGTTGTAGTCGGCGGCCGGCAGGCCGGCGCGGGCCAGGCCCTCGAAGGCCTCGCGCGCCTGCAGCAGCCGGCCCTGGTCGTGGTCCACCACCGCCGCCTCCAGGCGCGCCTGCAAGGCTTCCTTCTGCGCAGGCGTCAGCGCCGGCTCAGCGGCGCCGGCCGCGGTGGCCGCCAGCACTGCCAGGGCGCCCAGCAGGCGGTGGATCGGGGGACGGAAGGGCATGCGTTTCTCCTGCTGCCGGCGTGGGCCGGCCATTGCGCACCATGATCGTCAAGACCCTGGGCCGCGTCGACTATGCCGCCACCGAGGCGGCGATGCGCGCCTTCACCGATCAACGCGATGCCGACACGCCCGACGAACTGTGGCTGTGCGAGCACGACCCCGTCTACACCCAGGGCATTGCCGGCCGCAGCGAGCATGTGCTCAGCCCCGAGGGCATTCCGGTGGTGCGCACCAACCGCGGTGGCCAGGTCACCTACCACGGCCCCGGCCAGGTGGTGGCCTATCCGCTGGTCGACCTGCGCCGGCTGGCCATCTACGTCAAGGAATACGTGTTCCGGCTGGAGCAGGCGGTGCTCAAGACGCTGGCCGACTACGGCGTCACCGGCCACCGGGTGGCC
>CAKZXL010000942.1 GCA_937883885.1 uncultured Aquincola sp.
CGTGATCCTGCCGCAGGCCTTCCGCCGCATGATGCCGGCGCTGGTCAACGAAGGCGTCACACTCATCAAAGACTCGTCGCTGGTCTCGGCCATCGGCCTGGCCGAACTGGCCCTTGCGGCCCGCACCGTGGCGGGCGCGTATTCGCGCTACTGGGAGCCGTATCTGCTGATCTCGGCGATCTACCTGGTGCTGACGCTGTTGCTGGCCGGTCTGGCCAAACGTCTGGAAGCGCCTGCGCACCTGCGCGGCAGGTGAATGTGGAGCCCCTCGCCCGGTGAGATGTCAGCCCCTCGCCCGGCGGGTACGCCGGGCGATCCCCCAAGGGGATGTCGGGCCGGCTTGGGGCGGCCCGGCGCTCGGCCCGGAGGAGCCCCTCGCGTCAGCTGAAGAAGTAGCGCTTCAGGCCGGCCAGGATCATCTCCACCGCCACCGCGGTCAGCACCAGGCCCATCAGCTTTTCGATGGCGCTGACCATCGAGGCGCCCAGCAAGCGGCGCAGGCGGTCGGCCAGCAGCAGCACCACGCCGCTGATCGTCATCGCCACCGTGAGCGCCCCCACCCACTCCAGCAGCCGCTCCGGCTGGCGCGAGGCCAGCAGCAGCACCGTGGCCATGGCCGACGGGCCAGCCAGCAGCGGCACCGCCAGCGGAAAGATGAAGGGCTCACGCGCTTGGCCCTCGGCCGCCGCATAGATCTCGCTGCCGGAGGCAAAGATCATCCGGATCGCGATGATCAGCAGGATCACGCCCCCGGCCACTTCCAGCGAACGTTCCGACAGGTGCATCAGCGACAGGAAGCCCTGGCCGCCCACCATGAACAGCGCCAGCACGCCAAAGGCGATCACCACCTCGCGCACGGCCACCCGCGCACGGCGCTCAGGCGCCACGTTGCGCATCACCGAGATGAAGATCGGCAGGCTGCCGAACGGGTCGAGCACCAGCAGCAACAGCAGCAGGGCGGAGATGAAGGTGTGGTCCATGGGCGGCGGATTGTGCCCTTGCCTACAGGCCGCACCTCCCTGGTGCCAGTGTTGTTTTCCCGCAGCGTCAACGGCCTGAAACGCTGCCATATGCTCGTTTTCCTGAGGGGCCCCTCTTACACTTTGTCTGCGCGATTTGCACTGGTATGCAGTGCAGTTGCAAGCCAATTACTTCCTGAGAGGATCCCCATGAAGCGCACCCTGATCGTTGCTGCCGTGGCCGCCCTGGGCGCCAACGCCGCTCTGGCCCAGAGCTCCGTGACCGTGTTCGGCCGCGTGAACACCAGCGTCGAATACCAAAAGAACATCGCTGTCGACGGCAAGCAAGCCGTGCTGCAGAACAACGCTTCGCGCCTGGGCTTCAAGGGCACGGAAGATCTGGGTGGCGGCCTGAAGGCTGACTTCTACCTGGAGCACCGCTTCAACAGCGACACCGGCACCACCACCGGTGACTTCTGGTCGGGCGACGCCTGGGTTGGCCTGTCGGGCGGCTTCGGCAACATCCGCGCCGGTCGTCTGACCAGCGCCGCCTACTACGCCACTGCCGACTGGATCGGCATGCACAACCACGACACCGGCACGTCGGAAGACAAGCTGTACACCTACCTGAGCAACAACAAGAACACGGTGTCGTACCAGACCCCGAACCTGTCGGGCTTCGTGGGCGAGTTCAGCGTGTCGGCCGGCGAAGGCGTGGACGCCAACAAGGTCTACAACCTGGCTGGCAACTACGACGCGGGTCCGCTGCACCTGGGCGTGGGCTTCGAGAAGCAAGCCGAGTTCGACAACAAGCAGCTGGCTCTGCGCGCTGTGTACGAACTGGGCGCGTTCACCTTCGGTGGCTACTACCAACGTAGCGACCTGGAAGGCGCCGGCACCCGCAACATGTTCCGTCTGGCTGGCATGTACACCCTGGGCGCTTCCGAGTTCCACGTGAACGTCGGCCGTGCTGGCGACTGGGAAAACATCGACAACTCCAAGGCCACCCAGTGGACCCTGGCCTACAACTACAACCTGTCCAAGCGCACCAAGGTCTACGCCTTCTACACGAAGGTCGACAACGGTCGTGACTTCAGCTACTTCGGCGCCACCGGCACGAATGGCACGGTGCTGGACCCCAGCTCGTTCGCCATCGGCGTGCGCCACAACTTCTGATCTCCGGTTCACCGGACCAGAACACCAGACGGCCCTTCGGGGCCGTTTTTCATGGGTGCGCTTGAACGAAGCGCCGGCCCGCCCCAAGCTTCACGCGCCGCATTGGCGCACAGACTCACCCTCGGGGATGATGTTTCGCGTGCAGCGCCCGCAGCCGCTCACGCGCCACGTGCGTGTAGATCGTGGTGGTGGAAATGTCGGCATGACCCAGCAGCATCTGCACCGCACGCAGGTCGGCGCCGTGGTTCAGCAGGTGGGTGGCGAAGGCATGCCGCAGCGTGTGGGGTGAGATCGGCGTGGTGATGCCGGCCGCCAGCGCATGCTTCTTGACGATGTTCCAGAACATCTGCCGCGTCATGCCCTCGCCGCGCGCGGTCACGAACAAGGCCTGCGTGGCCTGGCCTTGCAGGATCGCGGAGCGTGCGTCCGCCAGGTAACGCGTGATCCAGCCATGCGCCTCGTCGCCAAAGGGCACCAGGCGTTCCTTCGAGCCCTTGCCGGTGACGCGCAGCACGCCTTCGGCCAGCCCCACCTGGATGGTCTGCAGGCCCACCAGCTCACTCACGCGCAGGCCGCTGGCGTACATCAGCTCCAGCATCGCGCGGTCGCGCAGGCCCAGCGGCTTGCCCACGTCGGGCGCCTGCAGCAGCGCTTCCACCTGCGATTCGCTCAGCGTCTTGGGCACCCGCATCGGCTGCTTGGCGGTGCGCAGGCGCAGCGTGGGGTCGTCAGCCAGCAGGTGCTCGCGCAGCGCCCAGCGGAAAAAGCGCTTGAACACCGTCAGGCGCCGGTTGGCGCTGGTGGCCCGTGAGCCGGCGTGGCGCGCGGCCACGTAGCCCAGCAGGTCCACCTCGGTGGCCGCCGCCAGCGACTTGCGCGGCTCGGCGGCCAGCCAGTCGGCACAGCCTTGCAGGTCGCGGCGGTAGGCGGCCAATGAGTTGGCCGCCAGTCCGTCCTCGATCCACAGCGCGTCGATGAAGCGATCGATCAACGCCTGGCTGTCCTCGCGCGGGCTCACTCCAGCGTGAGCTTCTGGGTCTGCACGACCTTCTTGTACACGTCGTATTCGGCGCGGATCTGCGCGGCGAATTCTTCCGGCGTGTTCAGCACCAGCAGCGAGCCGGTGTCCTCGATGCGCTTCTTCACATCAGGCAGCTCGACGGTCTTCTTGACCGCGGCGCTGACCTTGTCCACCACGTCCTTGGACATGCCCTTGGGGCCCAGGAAGCCGTAGTAGGCCATGCGGTTGGCAGCCTCCAGGCCCACTTCCTTGAAGGTGGGCACGTTGGGCAGCACGGCCAGGCGCTGCGGCGCGGCCACCACGATGGCGATCAGACGGCCGTCCTTGATAAAGGGCAATGCCGACGGCAGGTTGTCGAACATGATGGGCACCTGGCCGGCCACCGTGTCGTTCAGCGCCGGGCCCGCGCCCCGGTACGGGATGTGGGTGATGAAGGTGCCGGTCAGGCTCTTGAACAGCTCGGTCTGCAGGTGGCCGATGCCGCCGGTGCCCGAGGTGGCATAGCTGTACTTGCCCGGGTTCTTCTTGATGACTTCGAGGAAGGTCTTGTAGTCCTTCGCGGGGAACGAAGGGTGCACCACGATCACGTTGGGCGTGGCCGCGATGTTGATGATGGGCGTGAAGTCGGTGACCGGGTTGTAGCCGATCTTGGGGTTGATGGCCGGGTTGGACGCCGTGGTGGACACCGTGGCCATGCCCAGGGTGTAACCGTCGGGCTGCGAGCGGATGAGTTCCAGCGCGCCAATGGATCCGCCCCCACCGCTCTTGTTCTCGACGACCAGCGTCTGGCCCAGGGCCTGGCCGGCCTTCTCGGACACGACGCGGGCAATGATGTCGGTGGTGCCGCCAGGGGCGAAAGGCACCACCATGCGCACCGGCTTGCTGGGGTACTGCTGGGCCGCCGCAGGCAGCGACAAGGGCAGCAGGCTCACGGCAGCCAGGGAAGCAAGGGCCTTGAGAGTCGTCCGTTTCATCGTAAGCAGCTCCTGAGAAATGAGCGGGAATTATGGGCTGCGCACCTGGCGCGCCCGGGGGTGGCAGACTGCTTTGATGCACACCGCCCTGCTTTTGTTGCCTGACTTCCTGCTGATCGTGATCGGTTTCCTGGTTTGCCGTTACACGATGCTCAATCGCAGCGTGTGGGACGGGGCCGAGCGGCTGGTGTACTGGCTGCTGTTTCCGGTGCTGCTGTTCAACTCCATCGTCCGCAACCCGCTGCAGCCGTCGGCACTGGCCACGCTGGGGCTGGCAGGCCTGGCCATCGTGGGCTGCGGCATCGCGCTGGCCATGCTGCTGGGCCGCTGGCCGGGCGTGGATGCGCGGCTGCATGCCTCGGGCGCGCAGGTGGCGTTCCGCTTCAACTCGTACATGGCGCTGGCGCTGGCCGAGCGGCTGGGCGGCGCGCCCGGCGTGGCCGCGGTGGCGTTGCTGGTGGCGGTGGCGGTGCCGGCCTGCAACATCGCGGCGGTGTGGCCGCTGGCGCGGCATGGCGGCCACGGCTTCATGAAGGAGTTGCTGCGCAACCCGCTGATCATCGCCACCGTCAGCGGGCTGGTGGCCAGCCTGCTGGGCCTGAAGCTGCCCGCGCCGGTGGCCATCACCCTGGACCGCATCGGCCTGGCGGCCCTGCCCATCGGCCTGATGGCGGTGGGCGCCGGCCTGCGCTTTGGCGCCTTGCGCGACGCGCCGCGGCTGGCGGCAGCCTTGCTGGGCATCCGCCACCTCGTGCTGCCGATGCTGGCGGTGGTGTTCGTGCGCTTCACCGACCTCTCGCCGCTGCAACAGGTGGTGATCGTGGCCTTCTCGGC
>CAKZXL010000943.1 GCA_937883885.1 uncultured Aquincola sp.
CGCCACGCCCTGGCTGCGCGCAAAGTCGGCCAGCGGGCGGTTCTGCAGGTAAGGGTGCAGCTCCACCTGGTTGGTGGCGATGCGGCCGGGGCCGGCGGCGGCGATGGCTTCCTTCATCAACGCGATGCTGAAGTTGGAGACGCCGATCTGCCGCGTCAGGCCCTGCTCTTGCGCGGCCCGCAGCGCGCCGATCGACTCGGCCACCGGCACCGCGCCGCCGGGTGCGGGCCAGTGGATCAGCGCCAGGTCGACATGGTCGGTGCGCAGCTTGTCCAGGCTCTCGCGCAGGCTGGGGCCCAGGCGGTCGGCCGCCAGGTGCTCGGTCCACACCTTGGTGGTGATGAACAGCTCGCTGCGCGGCACGCCGCTGCGTTCGATGGCCTGGCCGATCTCGGCTTCGTTGCCGTAGATCTGCGCGGTGTCGATGGCGCGGTAGCCGAGTTCCAGCGCGGTGAGCACCGAGTCGATGACAGTCTGGCCCTGGAGGCGGAAGGTGCCGAGGCCGAAGCGGGGAAGGGTGGTCATGGAAGTTCCTTGAGGAAGCAGGGGAGGGTCAGTGGCCGACGGGCGCCGTGGCGCCGGCCAGGCGGGTGGGCAGGCCCTGGCGGCGGTCGAGCGCGCCGCTCCAGCCGGTGAGCGCCAGCGACACCAGCACCACCAGGCCGCCGATCCAGGGCGTGTGCATCAGGCCCAGGTGCTCGACGATCAGGCCGCCGGCCCAGGCGGCGCCGGCAATGCCCAGGTTGAAGGCGGCGATGTTCAGGCCCGAGGCCACGTCCACCGCCTGGGGCACCTGGCGTTCGGCCTGGCGCACCACGTACAGCTGCAGGCCGGGCACGTTGCCGAAGGCCACCGCACCCCAGGCCAGCACCGTGAGCACTGCCAGCCAGGGCTGGTGCGCGGTGAAGCTGAAGACGAACAGCACCGCGGCCAGCAGCGCGAAGATCAGCTTGAGCGCCGGGATCGGGCCCCAGCGGTCGGCCAGCCGGCCGCCCCACAGGTTGCCCACCGCCACCGACACGCCGTAGACCAGCATCACCCAGGCCACCGCGCCGGCGCTGAAGCCCGATACCTCGTTGAGGATGGGCGCCAGGAAGGTGAAGGGGATGAAGCTGCCGCCGTAGCCGATGGCCGTCTTGGCATACACCAGCAGCAGCCGCGGCTCGGCCAGCACCCGCGCCTGCTGGGCCAGCGAAGCGGGCGGCGTGTGGGCGATGTGGCGCGGCACCAGCACGGCGCTGCCGACGAAGGCCAGCGCCCCCAGGCCGGCCACGGCCAGGAAGGTTTCGCGCCAGCCGAAGTGCTGGCCGATGAAGGTGCCCAGCGGCACACCGGTGACCAGGGCCACCGTGAGGCCGGTGAACATCAGCGCGATGGCGCTGGCTGCTTTGTCCTTGGCCACCAGGCCGGTGGCGATGGTGCTGCCGATGGAGAAGAACACGCCGTGCGCCAGGCCGGTGAGCACCCGCGCCGCCACCAGCGTGCCGTAGCCCGGCGCCTGCCAGGCCAGCAGGTTGCCGGCGGTGAAAAGCGCCATCAGCCCCAGCAGCAGCTGCTTGCGCGGCAGGCGGCCGGTGAGGGCGGTGAGCACCGGCGCGCCGACGGCCACGCCCAGCGCATACAGGCTCACCAGCAGGCCGGCCGAGGGCAGGCTCACGCCCAGGTCGGCCGCCACGGTGGGCAGCAGGCCGACGATCACGAATTCGGTGGTGCCGATGGCGAATGCGCTGAGCGTCAGCGCCAGCAAGGCAAGTGGCATGGGGAACTCCTGAGGCAAGCGATCGAATGGCCGCCAGTGTGGGCTGTGCGTTCTTGCGGAAAAATGGGGTCTCGGGCACAAGACCCTTGAGCAGGAGTCAAGGATGAAGACGACGCTGGATGAGCTGCTGGCGCTGCGCACGGTGGTGGACACCGGCTCCATCACCGCCGCGGCCGAGCAGCTGGGGCAGACGGTCTCGGGCATCAGCCGCGCGCTGCGGCGGCTGGAAGACAAGCTGGGCACCACGCTGCTCAACCGCACCACGCGGCGCCTGTCGTTGACGGAAGAGGGCCATGCCTTCCTGGCGCGGGCGCGCGCCATCCTGGCCGCGGTGGACGAGGCCGAGGAGCAGATGGCCAGCCGCCGCCGCCAGCCGGCAGGCCGCCTGCGGGTGAATGCGGCCGTGCCTTTCATGCTGCATGTGGTGGCGCCGCTGGTGGCCGGCTTCCAGGCGCTGTACCCGCTGATCGAGCTGGAGCTGAACACCGACGACCTGCCGATCGACCTGCTGCAGCAGGACACCGACGTGGCCATCCGGATCGGGCCGCTGGTCGATTCCACGCTGCGCGCAAGGCCGCTGGGCGACAGCGTGGTGCGTGTGCTGGCCAGCCCCGCCTACCTGAAGGCGCATGGCCGGCCGCGCACGGTGGCCGAGCTGACCGGACCGGCGCACCGGCTGCTGGGCTTCACACAGCCCGAGTCCTTGAACCGTTGGCCGCTGCGCGGCCCGCAGGGCGACCGGCTGCACATCCAGCCGGCGCTCAAGGCCAGCAGCGGCGAGACGCTGCGCCGCCTGGCGCTGGAAGGCGCGGGCGTCGTCGCGCTGTCGGACTTCGTCACCGCCGAAGACCGCCGCAGCGGCGCGCTGGTGCCGCTGCTGCCGCGCGAGACGGTGGAGGTGCGCCAGCCCATCCACGCGGTGTTCTATCGCAACACCGAGCTGTCTTCGCGGATCGGGTGCTTTCTCGACTACCTGGCCGAGCGGATGAAGGAGGCCGACCGCTGAGGGGGTCAGATGGCCCGCTGGTTCACACGCTGGGAGAGTGCTTGCGCGCTTTCCTTGCGCTCGCTGTAGCGGTCGAGCAGGTAAGGCGCCACGTCGCGGGTGAGCAGCGTGAACTTGAGCAGCTCTTCCATCACATCCACCGCGCGATCGTAGAAGGCCGAGGGCTTCATGCGGCCTTCGTCGGTGAATTCGGCAAAGGCCTTGGCCACCGACGACTGGTTGGGGATGGTGATCATGCGCATCCAGCGGCCCAGGATGCGCATCTGGTTCACCGCGTTGAACGACTGGCTGCCGCCGCACACCTGCATCAGCGCCAGCGTCTTGCCCTGGGTGGGCCGCACCGCGCCCACGCTGAGCGGAATCCAGTCGATCTGCGACTTCATGATCCCGGTCATCGCGCCATGGCGTTCAGGCGAGCACCACACCATGCCTTCGCTCCAGGCGGCCAGCGTGCGCAGCTCCTGCACCTTGGGGTGATCGTCAGGCGCCCCATCGGGCAGCGGCAGGCCGGCGGGGTCGAAGATCTTCACCTCGGCCCCCAGGGCCTGCAGCAGGCGCGCGGCTTC
>CAKZXL010000944.1 GCA_937883885.1 uncultured Aquincola sp.
ACGCCATGTGCCACCTGTTGATGTCGCTGAACCGCTGACCGGGCATGTCCCCTCCCCTGCATGCTGCGCAGGGCGGCGATTGTGCCCAAACGTAAACGCAGCCGGCTCCGGCTCCGGCTCCGGCTCCGGCGGCGGCGGCGCCGGCGCGGGTTGCGGGGTCAGCCGCCTTCGGTCAGTCGGGTCGGGTCGAGCAGCTCGGCCAGGCGTTCGCGCGGCAGGTCGGTGTGCTCCAGCGCCACGTCCAGGATGGGCCGACCCTCCTTATAGGCCTGCTTGGCGATCTGCGCAGCCTTGGCATAGCCGATCACCGGGTTCAGTGCCGTCACCAGGATGGGGTTGCGGTCCAGCGCCTCCTTCAGCCGCGGCTCATTCACGCGGAAGCTGGCGATGGCGCGGTCGGCCAGCAGCCGGCTGGCATTGGCCAGCAGGCCGATGCTGTCCAGCAGGTTGCGCGCCACCACCGGCAGCATCACGTTCAGCTCGAAGTTGCCCGACTGCCCGGCGATGGTGATGGTGGTGTCGTTGCCGATCACCTGCGCGGCCACCATCGCCACCGATTCCGGGATCACCGGGTTCACCTTGCCCGGCATGATGGAAGAGCCCGGCTGCAGCGCCTCCAGCTCGATCTCGCCCAGGCCGGCCAGCGGGCCGCTGTTCATCCAGCGCAGGTCGTTGGCGACCTTGGTCAGTGCCACCGCCAGCGTCTTGAGGGCGCCCGACATCGCCACCGCCGCATCCTGCGAGCCCATGGCCGCGAAGAAGCTGGGCGCGCGCGCAAAGCGCAGGCCGGTCAGCTCGGCCAGCTCGGCATGAAAGGCCGCCACGAACTGCGGATGCACGTTGACGCCGGTGCCCACCGCCGTGCCGCCCTGCGCCAGCTTGAGCAGCGACTGCTGCGCATGCGCCACCTGCTGCGCGCCGTGGCTGACCTGCTCGGCCCAGCCGTCCAGCACCTGGCTCATGCGCACCGGCATCGCGTCCATCAGGTGCGTGCGGCCGGTCTTGATGCTGTGGTGCACCGATTCGCCCTTGCGCCGCGTGACGGCCACCAGGTGCTCCAGCGCGGGCATCAGCTCGCGTTCGACCGCCAGCGCGGCGGCCACGTGCAGCGTGGTGGGGATGGTGTCGTTGCTGCTCTGGCCCGCGTTCACATGGTCGTTGGGGTTCACCGGCTGGCCCAGCGCGCGGCTGGCCAGCGTGGCCACCACCTCGTTGGCGTTCATGTTGGTGCTGGTGCCCGAGCCGGTCTGGAACACGTCGATCGGGAACTGGGCCATGAAGTCGCCTTCGGCCGCCTGGCCGCAGGCCTGCGCGATGGCCTGGGCCAGCTCGGGCGGCAGCTGGCCGATCTTGCCGTTGGCCCGCGCGGCGGCGGCCTTGACCATCAGCAAGGCCCGCACGAAGCCGGCGGGCATGCGCTGGCCGCTGACCGGAAAGTTCTGCACCGCGCGCTGGGTCTGTGCGCCATACAGCGCGTCGGCCGGCACGGCCACGTCGCCCATGCTGTCGGTCTCGGTCCGGGTGTCGGTCATGTAGCGTCCTCGTGTTGGATGGGCTGCCAAGTGTGGTGCCGGCGGCAAGGCCCGTACCGCGGGGTGGCTATGCCGGGTCGGCGTCGCGCGCGGCGATGCGCGACAGCAGCCAGGCCATGGCCACGTAGGGCCACAGCCAGCCGATCCAGCGCGCCAGGCCATGGAAGCGGATGAAGCGGCCCTGCTCCCAGGCCTGCAGGCTGGCCGCGAAATAAGGGTCCGACGGCGCCTGCGCCACCAGCGCCACCAGGCCGGTGAGCGCCATCAGGCCCAGCGCGGCGGCCAGCCGCCGGCCCGCCAGCGAACACAGCAGCGCCAGCGCCAGACCGCTGGCCAGCGCCGGCAGGCTCACCGGCGTGAGCCAGGCCAGCGCATGGTCGGGCCCGAAGTTCAGCGCGGTGGACAAGGTGGTGGCGCCGAAGGCCAGCGCCACCGCGCCGGCCACCAGCACCAGGCGGCGCCAGCCACGCGCCGTGACCGCGAACACCACCAGGCACGGCCCCAGCAGCCCCAGCGCGATGGCGGCACTTTCGTGCAGCGGCGTCAGCGGCAGGTCGGGCCCGGCCGAAGGCGCCAGCCATTCGTCGGCCAGCGTCTCCCAGGGGGTGTCGACCAGCGCCTGGATGGCGAACTGCCGCAACTCGTCGCCGAACTGGCCCACGCCCAGCGGCACCGGCTGCGGAAACAGCAGGCCCACCGGCCACAGCAGCAGCAGCGCAATGGCACCGGCGCTTTGCTGCACGAACCAGCGCTGGCGCAGGCGCTGCCAAGCCACGTCCAGCCCCAGCCGGTGCGCCAGCGCGGCCAAGGCCACGCCCACGGCCGCCCCGCCCGCATTGGCCACCCAGTCGCGCAGCGAAGGCACGCGCGTGGCCAGGAAGGTCTGCGTCACCTCCATGCCGTAGGACAGCGCGGCGGGCAGCAGCAGTGCCAGCAGCGCGGCCTGCCAGGCGCGCCTGCCGCTGCGCACCGCGCCGCCGAACAGCAGCACGCCCAGCGGCAGGTAGCCCAGGAAGTTGGCCACCTCGTCGAAGCGGTCGCGCCATCGCGGCCAGGGCAGCGCCATGAAATCGACCAGCGCATGGCCGGCCGGCCAGCGCCAGGGCCCGAACGGGTACAGGCTGGCGTAGACGATCAGCAGGGCGTACGCCCAGGCCAGCGGGATGGCCGAACTGCGCTGGCCCGCCATGCTCAGAACGGCTTGACGACGACCAGCAGCACGATGGCGATGAACAGGATCACCGCGGATTCGTTGAACACGCGGAACCAGCGCTCGGTGTGCTTGTTGGAGAACGACTCGAACTTGCCCAGCAGCAGGCCGCAGGCGTGGTGGTAGCCCAGCACCAGCAGCACCAGCGCCAGCTTGGCATGCAGCCAGCCGCCCTTGAGGCCGAAGCCCAGCCACAACCACAGCCCCAGCAGCAGCGCCGGCACCGCCAGCACCGTCATGAAGCGGTAGAGCCGCCGCGCCATCACCAGCAGGCGCTCACGCTCGGCATGGCTGTCGGCCGGCACCTGCGCCAGGTTGACGAAGATGCGCGGCAGGTAGAACAGGCCGGCGAACCAGCTGGCCACGAAAACGATGTGGAAGGCCTTGACCCAGAGGTATGCGGAACTCATCGGGCCATTATGAAAGCCATGAAAAGAAGAGCCCCGGACCGGCCGGGGCTGCAAAACCTTGCCGTGCTTGTCGACAAGGCACCTGCTCAGGGAGGAAAAGCAGGGGATGGACACCTTGCGGCTACCATCCGGGTGTGATTTTAGTCGCTGATTCAGCCTTTGTTACAGCCCGGGTACAAGGGCAAACCAGAAGCTGAGCCGGCCTTACCGCAGAAAGCAACGCCGTGAGCTCCTTCCACCTGCCTCCGCTGCCGCCCTACCCTGCCAGCCGCCCGCGCCGCCTGCGCCGCGACAGCTTCACGCGGAACATGGTGCGCGAGCACAACCTGGGCACCGCCGACCTCATCCTGCCGGTGTTCGTGCTCGACGGGCAGCACCAGGTGCAGGACGTGACCAGCATGCCGGGCGTGCAGCGCCTGTCGCTGGACAAGCTGCTGCCGGTGGCCGAAGAGTGCGTGAAGCTGGGCGTGCCGGTGATGGCGCTGTTCCCGGTGATCGACCCGCAGCTCAAGTCGCCCGACGGCCGCGAGGCCACCAACCCCGACGGCCTGGTGCCGCGCGTGGTGCGGGCGCTGAAGGACCGCTTCCCCGAGCTGGGCCTGCTGACCGACGTGGCACTCGACCCCTTCACCACCCACGGCCAGGACGGGCTGCTGGACGACAGCGGCTACATCCTGAACGACGAGACGGTGGCGGTGCTGCAGCAGCAGGCGCTGGTGCAGGCCCAGGCGGGCGTGGACATCGTGGCGCCCAGCGACATGATGGACGGGCGCATCGGCGCCATTCGCGGCGCACTGGAAGCCGAGCGGCTGATCCACACCCGCATCATGGCCTACAGCGCCAAGTACGCCAGCGCCTTCTACGGCCCCTTCCGCGACGCGGTGGGCAGCAAGGCCAACCTGGGCAAGAGCAACAAGCAGGTCTACCAGATGGACCCCGGCAACAGCGACGAGGCCCTGCGCGAAGTGGCGCTGGACATCGCCGAAGGCGCCGACATGGTGATGGTCAAGCCCGGCATGCCGTACCTGGACATCGTGCGCCGCGTGAAGGACCAGTTCCGCATCCCCACCTTCGCCTACCAGGTGAGCGGCGAATACGCGATGCTCAAGGCCGCCGCCAACAACGGCTGGCTGGACGGCCAGGCCGCAATGATGGAATCGCTGCTGGCCTTCAAGCGCGCCGGCGCCGACGGCGTGCTGACCTACTTCGCGCTGGAAGCAGCGCGGCTGATCAGGCAGCGCTGAGCAGCCCTGGGGCGCGCCGGCCCCCGGTCACCCCACCGGATACGGGTCGTGCAGCCCCAGGCCCCTGAGGATCTCGCGTTCGCGCGACTCCATCGCCTCGGCCTCGTCGTCTTCCTCGTGGTCGTGGCCTTGCGCATGCAGGGCGCCATGCACCAGCAGGTGGGCGTAGTGGTCGGCCACCGGCAGGCCCATTTCGGCGGCTTCGCGTTCCACCACCGGGGCGCACAGCACCAGGTCGGCCACCACCACCGGCTCATGCTGGTAGTCGAAGGTGAGCACGTTGGTGGCGTAGTCGCGCTGGCGGTACTCGCGGTTCAGCGCCTGGCCTTCTTCGGCATCGACGATGCGCACCGTGATCTCGGCCGGGCCCTCCAGCGCGGCGCGCAGCCAGCGCATCACGCGGTGGCGCGGCAGGTGCACGCGGTGGCGCGCATCGGGCTGCTGCAGCGACAGGTTCAGTTCCACCGCCATCGTCACACCCCGCTGCGCACGCCTTCGGCCTCGTAGGCTTCCACGATGCGGGCCACCAGCGGGTGGCGCACCACGTCGGCCGCGGTGAAGCGGGTGATGGCGATGCCCTTGACCCGGCGCAGCACCCGCTCGGCCTCGATCAGGCCGCTCAGCGTGCCCTTGGGCAGATCGATCTGGCTGACGTCGCCCGTCACCACCGCCTTGGCGCCGAAGCCGATGCGGGTGAGGAACATCTTCATCTGCTCGCTGGTGGTGTTCTGCGCCTCGTCCAGGATGACGAAGGCATGGTTGAGCGTGCGACCGCGCATGAAGGCCAGCGGCGCGATCTCGATCGTGCCCTTCTCGAAAGCCTTGGTCACGCGGTCGAAGCCCATGAGGTCGTACAGCGCGTCGTACAGCGGGCGCAGGTAGGGGTCCACCTTCTGCGTCAGGTCGCCGGGCAGAAAGCCCAGGCGCTCGCCCGCTTCCACCGCCGGTCGGGTGAGCACGATGCGCTGCACCTGGCTGCGCTCCAGCGCATCCACCGCGCAGGCCACGGCCAGGAAAGTCTTGCCGGTGCCGGCCGGGCCGATGCCGAAGGTGACGTCGTGGTCCAGGATGTTGCGCAGGTACACCTGCTGGTTGGGCGTGCGGCCCTGCAGGTCGGCGCGGCGGGTCTGCAGCACCACCTCGCCGGCACCGGGCGCGGGCTCTTCCTCGGCGGCGCGGGCGCCGCGCTTGCGGGCGGGCGCCGCGTCCTGCGCGGCCTGGGCCAGTGCCAGCTGGAAGAACTCGGGCGGAATGGGACGGCGTGCCCGGTCGTACAGGCTTTGCAGCAGCAGCACCGCGCGTTCAGCCGCGGCCTTGGCGCCTTCCACGCGGAACGACTCGTTGCGGCGGGCGATGCGCACGTCGAAGGCGGCCTCGATGGCACGCAGGTGCTCGTCGAGGTTGCCGCACAGATTGGCGAGCCGCTGGTTGTCGGGCGGAATGAAGGCGTGGCGGAGGATCAAGTGGATGGACCTGCGGTTTCGAGGAACTGTTCACATTGTCGCGTCCGGCGGCCGACCCTGGTTCGGGGGGTGGCTCCTGCACAATCCGCGCTCCATGCGCCACGTCCGCCTTTGTGTCATGAAGTCGTCGGCGGGCCTCCGGCTCGCCTGGGTCCTGCTGTTGGCGCTCGTGGCCAGCCTGTGGCTGGCGGCTGCCGCCCGGGCGGTGCCCGAAGCGCCCGCCGCCGGGGGCGGCCTGAAGCCGATCACCCTGACCCAGGCCTTGAGCGCCGAAGGCGACAGCCTGGTCTTTCCCATCGCCACCCCCAGCTGGCCGGTGAGCCTGCCCGACGACTGGGCCGAGACGCGCCCGCGCCACCTGGGCCCCATCTGGTACCGCGCCGCCTTCGACGCGTCGGGTCTGCAGGGCAGCGGCGCGCTGCTGGGCCTGTTCATCGAGCGGGTGTGCTCCAACGCCGAGGTGTACCTCAACGGCCAGCTGCTGCACGTGGCCGGCCGCATGCGCGAGCCCATCACCCACAACTGCCAGCATCCGCAGCTGGTGGCGCTGCCGTCCACGCTGCTGCGCGACCGCGACAACCTGATCGACATCAAGGTGGCCGGCCATCCGCTGGAGCGGGTGGCTTCGTGGCAAAGGGCGGGCGGGCTGTCGGCGCTGCAGGTGGGGCCGTACGACGAGATGGCGCGCCGCCATGCCACCGAGTACGCGATCGACGTCTCGCTGCCGCAGGCCGTCAGCGCCACGCTGGCGCTGCTGGGCGGCATGCTGATGGCGCTGGGCGTGATGAACAAGCGCGAGCGGCACCTGGCCTACTTCGGCGCGCTGTCGCTGGGCTGGGCGCTGGTGACGGCGCGGCTGTGGTGGCGCAACATGCCGCTGCCCAACTACGACGCCGAGCTGCTGGTGGTTTCGTGCATGCCGCTGGTCACGCTGGCGGCGGTGCAGTTCGTGCTGCGCTACTCGGGCACCCGGGTGGCCAGCGTCAGCGCGGCGCTGTATGCGCAGTGCGCGGTGGTGCCGGCCACGCTGCTGATCGGCGGCGCCAACCGGCTGCACACGCTGGCCACGCTCTGGTACGCGGTGCTGCTGCTGGAAGTGGCGGTGGCCGTGGGCTGGCTGCTGTGGAGCACCTGGCACACCAGACGCCAGCGCATGCTGGCCGCCGGCAGCGCGCTGCTGGGCGCTGCCGTGCTGGCGGGCCTGGAGATCGCGCAGCAGCGCGGCCCGCTGGCCACCGGCTGGCAGCTGCTGTCGCACATGGCCATCCCGATCGTGTTCGTGGCCACCGGGCTGCGGCTCACCTCGCAGCACGGCCGTGCGCTGCAGGTGTCGGAAGAAGGCCGCGAGACGCTGGCGCAGAAGGTCAAGGAAGCCACCGCCGAGATCGAACGCAACTTCACCCAGCTGGCCGAGCTGCGGGTGGAGCAGGTGACCGAGCGCGAGCGCAAGCGCATCGCCGCCGACCTGCACGACGACCTGGGCGCCAAGCTGCTGACCATCGTTCACACCAGCGACGACCAGCGCATCAGCACCCTGGCGCGCGAGGCGCTGGAAGAAATGCGGCTGTCGGTGCGCGGCCTCACCGGCAAGGCGGTGCGGCTGATCGATGCGCTGGGCGACTGGCGGGCCGAGGTGGTCTCTCGCCTGGGCCAGGCCGGCATGGAGGGCGAATGGACCTCGCCCACCGACGACGTGCCGCAGATGCTGTCGGCCCGCGCCTATGTGCAGACCACGCGCATCCTGCGCGAGGCGGTGAGCAACATCATCAAGCACAGCGGCGCCAGCCAGTGCAAGGTGAGGTGCACCATCGCCGAAGGCGACTTCCAGTTCGTCATCCAGGACAACGGCAAGGGCATTCCGCTGGAACTGGACGGCCGACTCGACCGCGGACACGGCATGTCGAGCATGAAACACCGCGCCAAACAACTGCAGGGCCAATGCCTGGTGGAATCCGGCCCGGGTTATGGCACTGTCATCCGTTTGACCTTGCCGCTGGAGCCGCACAGCTCAAGTTCCTAGGCCCAGGTTTCGATAACCGTTCTTTCCCCCCAAGGCCCCGCCATGAAGACGATCCTGCTGCTCGAAGACCTGCCGGAGATCCGCGCCTGGCTCAAGGCGTTGGTGATGCAGGTGTTTCCCACCGCGCAAATCTCCGAAAGCGCGCGTGTGCACGACGCGATCGCGCTGGTGCAGGCGGTGCAGTTCGACCTGGCGCTGATCGACCTGGGACTGCCCGACGGCTCGGGCCGCGACGTGGTGGAGAAGCTGCGCGAGCTGCAGCCCGATGCGCAGTCGGTGGTGGTCACCATCCACGACGACGACGAGCACCTGTTCCCGGCGCTGCAGGCCGGCGCCTATGGCTACATCCTGAAGGAGCAGCCGCGCGAGCTGATCACCGAGCAGCTGCAGCGCATCAGCCAGGGCGAGCCGCCGCTGTCGCCGTCGATCGCGCGCCGCGTGATCTCGCACTTCGCGCAGCAGGCCAAGCCGCAGGCCGACCTGATGCCGCATGTGTCGCTGACCGAGCGCGAGACCGAGGTGCTGCTGCGTGTGGCCAAGGGCTTCACGCTGCCCGAGATCGGCGTGCAGCTGAACCTGTCGCGCCACACCATCGCCGACTACGTCAAGCAGATCTACCGCAAGCTGAACGTCAGCTCGCGCGCGGAAGCTGCATTGGAAGCGCAACGGCTGGGCCTGTTCCGCAGATCATGACCTTCGGGCCGGGATAATCCGGCCATGATTGGACGACTCACCGGCGTCATCGCCGAAAAGACGCCACCGCAGGTGCTGGTGGATGTGCACGGCGTGGGCTATGAGGTGGACGTGCCGATGAGCACGTTCTTCAACCTGCCGGCCCTGGGCGGGCAGGTCAGCCTGCTGACCCACTTCGTGGTGCGCGAAGACGCGCAGATCCTGTTCGGCTTTCTCACCGCCGAAGAACGCGCCACCTTCCGCCAGCTGGTCAAGATCAGCGGCGTGGGGCCGCGCACCGCGCTGTCCATCCTGTCGGGCCTGTCGGTGGCCGAGCTGGCGCAGGCCGTGAGCCAGCAGCAGGCCGGCCGGCTGGTGAAGGTGCCCGGCATCGGCAAAAAGACGGCCGAGCGGCTGCTGCTGGAACTCAAGGGCAAGCTGGGCCCCGACCTGGCGCTGCCCAGCGAGGCCCCGGTCAGCGACGCCCAGGCCGACATCCAGCAGGCCCTGGTGGCCCTGGGCTACAACGAACGCGAAGCCGCGGCTGCGCTGAAGAAGCTGCCGGCGGATGTGGGCGTGAGCGAAGGCATCAAGCTGGCTCTGAAGGCGTTGTCCTGAAGGCGATGCCAGGGGGCCAGCTTCGAGCGCTGGCCCGTACAGCCTCAGACAGGCGGCCCCATCTGGAACAGCTTGCGCATCTCGGGCGTGACTTCATCCGAAGTCTGGCCGGCCCAATGGGTGAACGGCTCGAGCTTGAAGTGCTGGACCCGGCCCACCGGCAGCGGCAAACGCCGATCGTCCTTGACCAGGAATGCGCTGAAGCGCCGGAAGTCGTCGGGCACGTGCACTTCGACCTGCGCCATGTCCTGATCACCCGGCAACCAGTCGTTGTCCTCCAGGGTGCGGCCGGGGAACACTTCTTCGAACGCGGCACGCACCTCGCTCAGGTCGGCCTCGCTCACCGCGCGCTCGTGCAGTGAAAACGTGACCCACAAGTAGTGGCGCTGGCCCTGACGGTCGTGAAACCAGAAGAACGCCGTTTCAGGCACGCCCCGCAGACGGTTCACTTGCGCGTAGGTGCTCATTTCCCATTGCCCCACGCTCTCCGCCTCCGCATTGCCCTGGTGGCTTTGCAGCTCGGTCACGCGCGAGACATTGCCGCTGAGCACATGGCGCCAGGGGTACTTCACCCGGATGTGCCTGAAACGG
>CAKZXL010000945.1 GCA_937883885.1 uncultured Aquincola sp.
GATGCGCAACCGCCGCCGCTCCGTCATCACGGTGCTGTCGATCGCGGTCGGCCTGGCGGCGCTGACCTTCCTCTGGGGTTTCATCGACGGCATGAACCGGCAGATGATCAACAACACCACGCGCTACTTTGCCGCGGATGCGCAGGTGCACCTGAAGGGCTACCACGACGACCCGAGCCTGGACCGCGCGATCGAGGCCGGTGCGCGCGTGCTCGAGACGGTGCGCGCCGATCCGTCGGTGGCCGCGGCGACGGTCCGCCTCGAGACCACCGTGCTCGCCAGCCGCGCCGATCGCTCGCGCGGCATCCTGGCTTTTGGTGTCGACCCGGCGCAGGAGGCGCGCGTCACGGACCTGTTCAAGGCGGTGGTTGATGGCCGCGGCTTCAGCGGCGCCGACGACACAGGGGTGCTGATCGGCGAGGGCATGGCCGAGGCCCTCGCGTTGCGAGCCGGCGACGATCTGGTGTTGGTGGGCCAGGCCTACGATGGCCCGGTTGCTAGCGCGCGTGTGCCGGTGCGCGGCGTGTTCCGCACCAAGATCGATGACCTGGACTGGTACGTCGCGGTGATGCCGATGGCGGCGATGCGCGACTTTCTCGCCGCGCCCGAGGCTGTCACCGCAGTGGCGCTGCGGCTGCGCGACCGCGGCGCGCTGGGCGCCGCAGTCCAGACCCTGTCTGCGCGCGCGGGTGCCGACCACGAGGTGGTGGGCTGGCCGGTGCTGCTGCCGATGGTGGCGATCAGCATCCGCTTCCACGAGGTGATGGGCTTCGTGGTGCTGACGATCTTCTTCGTGATGGTCGCCGCCGGCGTGGCCAATCCGGTGCTGATGGCGGTGCTGGAGCGCACCCGTGAGTTCGGCATCATGCTGGCGCTGGGCACCGGCCAGTCGATGCTGTTCCGACTCGTCGTCGCCGAGGCCGCGCTGCTCGGCGCGGCCGGGCTGCTGCTGGGCAACGCGGTCGGGCTCGGCGCGACCGCGGCGTTCGGCCGCACGGGCATCGACCTCGGCGCCTTCGAGGCCGGGCTGCGGGCGATGCCAGGCCTGGCCGACGTCATCTACCCGGTCGTGCGTGCCGAGCGCAGCCTGGCCATCTCCGTGCTGGTGTTCCTGATCGCGCTGGCCATGGCGCTGTACCCCGCGTTCCGTGCGGCGACCCTCGAGCCGGTCGCGGCGATCCGCGGCATCAGCGAGAAGTTCTCCGGCGGCCGGCACGGTGCGCGCGGCGCGACGCGCACGCCGTTGCCGGTCTTCGCCCTGATCGCGACGCGCAACCTGCTGCGCAACCGCAAGCGCAGCGCGATCACGGTGTTCGGCGCCGCGTTCGCGATCGTCGCCTACGTGTTCCTCTACGGCTTCTTCGACGGCTTCGGCGAGCAACTCGTGGACAACTCGACGCGCTACGTCACCGGGCACCTGCAGATCGAGCGCGAGGGACTGCGGCGCGACCTCGCGCCGGAACTGGCCTTCGATGCCACCGCCGCGCTCGCCGCGGTGCGCAGCCAGCCCGGCATCGCCGCCGCCGCGCCGCGGGTGCAGGCGCAGGCACTGATCAGCAGCCCCACGAAGTCGGTGGGGGTCGTGCTGTACGGCGTCGACCCCGCACTCGAACGCGGCCTCACGATCCTGCACCGGACGCTCGTGGAGGGATCGGCGCTGGAGGCCGGCGCAGACCGTGACGTCGTGATCGGGCGGCGCCTGGCCGAAAAGCTCGGCATCCGCCTGGGCGAGAAGCTGGTCGTCATGGCCCCCGGCGTGGCCGGCGAACTCGGCACCTCGGCGTTTCGGGTCCGGGGCGTCTTCGCGACCGAGAGCAGTTCGTTCGACGGTGCGATGGTCTTCGTCACGCTGCCGGCGTCCCAGCGCATGCTGGGCCTCGGCCAGCGGGTATCGTCGATCAACCTGCGCCTGGAGGACCGCGCCGAGGTCGACAGGGTCGCCGCGCAACTGACGCCGTTGCTGGGAAAGGACGGTCTGGTCGCGTCGCCCTGGCCGCGCCTGCTGCCGCGAGTGGCGGACATGCTGGGCCTGGTGCGCGCCATTCGCACGGTCATCGTCGCGGTCTTCTTCCTCGTCGTCGCGCTCGCGGTGATGAACACCGTGTTCATGGCGGTGGCCGAGCGCACGCGCGAGTTCGGCGTGATGATGGCGTTGTGCACGCCGCCCGACGCCATCGTGCGAATGGTGGTCTACGAGACGGTGGCGCTGATGCTCGTCGCGTCTGTCGTCGGCTACGCGGTCGGAGCGGCGGTCGTCTCGCTGTTGGGTAACGTCGGACTGGACCTGTCGGGCTTCTACCGCGACTACAGCGCCATTCCTGGGCTGACCGGCATCGTCTATCCGAGGCTGGTCGCCGCGAACCTCGTCGGGCCGGGCGTCGGCCTGTTCCTCGCCAGTGTGGGCGTCTCGCTGTACCCCGCCGTGCGCGCCGCGAGGCTGGACCCGACCGCGGCGATTCGGCACACGTGATGACGCGGCCACACCGGGGCTTCGGCTGGGTTGCGACCGCGCTGGTGGCGGGCCTGGTGTTCGGTGCCGCCCCGTCGATGGCGCAGACGCGGCCGATGGAACTGACCGGAAGCCTGAAGAGTGTGTTCCTGCGCTCGCGCGCCTCGACAGGTGAGGACTACGCGCTGAGTCTGAACCGGTTGCGCGTCGAGGCCAAGGGCGATCTCGCGCCGGGGCTCGCGCTCGATCTGCAGTACGACAACGAGGTGCTGCTGGGCAGTTACCTGGACACGGCGGAATTTCGTGCGCTCAAGGACACCGCGCAGCCGCAGTATTGGCGGGCCGACGCGAACTACGTCGAGCGCGGCGATGTCTACGGCCGCCATCGCCTGTATCGGGCGGCGGTGACCCTGACCCGCGGCAACGTCGATCTGAAGCTCGGCCACCAGCGCATCGCATGGGGGACCGGCCGCTTCTGGAGTCCGCTGGACATCCTGAACCCGGTGAACCCGCTGGCGCTGGAGCGCGAGGAGCGCGTCGGTGTCGATGCCGCATTGCTCGAAGCCAAGCTCGGGCCGCTGTCGCGTGCATCCCTCGTGGTCGCCCCCGCGCCCGACCGTAGCTCGACCAGCCGGGGGGTGCAGTGGCACGGCAATGCGGGCGGTGTGGATGCGTCGCTCGTCGCCGGCCGGCTGCTGGGCCTGGACGTCGTCGGCATGGACCTGGCCAGTCAGATCGGAGACGCCGGTATCCGCGGCGAGGCGGCGCGCCTGCGACCGCCCGGCGGCAGCGCCTTCAATCGCCTGATGGTCGGTGCGGACTATGCGTTCGCGAACGGGCTCACGCTGAGCGTCGAGCTGTACTACAACGGTGCGGGCTCCCGCGATTCGGCCGGCTACGACAGGGCAGGGCTGCGTTCGGGTGGGGCGGCGATGCTCGCAACCCGCTACGCGGGGCTGTACGCGTCATACGAGTTCACGCCGCTGCTGAAGTGGGTGAGCTACGCGGTGCGCAATGGCGACGACCGCAGCCGCGCGATCGACAGCCGCCTCGTGTGGTCGGTCGCACCCTCCACGGACTTGGCGGTCGGCGTGCAGCGCTATGACGGCACCAGGGGAAGCGAGTTCGTGGCGGTGCCCGATGCGTTTCAGCTGCAGTTGCAGTGGTTCTTCAGATGAACCTGCGGCAGGAGGTTCTCCGGCGGGGACCGGACTTCATGGCGCAGCGGGTCACTTCTGCTTGGCCAGCCACTGATCGAACTGCGCAATCTCCTTCTTCTGCGCCGCGATGATCTTCTTGGCCATCGCCTTCATTTCCGCGGACTTGCCGTGCGCGAGTTCCATCTCCGCCATGTTCAGGGCCTGCTGATGGTGCATCTTCATCATCATCGCGAAATCCTTGTCGGCGTCGCCGGACGGCTGCATCTTCCGCATCTCGTCCATGCCCATCATCATGGACGCCTTCATGTCATGCCCACCGGCCGCACCCTCGTGCATCTGTCCCATCGGCATGCTGGCCGCCCGTGCCGTGCCGGCCGCCTTCTGCGCCTGCACCGGGGCCGTGGCAAGACACAGCGCCGCCAGCGGCACCAGCGAGAGGCTCTTGAAGCGTCTGAGTGTCGCGAGGTTCATGGCAATCTCCTTGTGAGTGTCTGGGGCTCAGTTCGACATCTCGATGCACGCATCCGCACAGCGCTTGCAGGCCGCGGCGCAGTGCCGGCAGTGATCCATGTCGTGCTTGCCGCACTCCGCGGCGCAGCGGCTGCATGCCTGGGCGCACAGCGTGCAGATCGCCTTCACGTTTTCGTCGCCCCTGGCGATCGAGGCGACGGCGAGCTGGCAGATGTCGGCACACTCCAGATCCAGCGCGACGCAGCGCGCCATGGCCTTGGGATCCGGCTCTTTCAGGCAGGCGGTGGCGCATTGCAGGCACGCGACGGCGCACTCGTGGCACGCGCGCAGGCAGGCTTCCTCGTGTGGGCTGGGCATGTTGGTTCTCCAAGTGAGTGTGGCGGGATCGAACGATCGTCGTCCAGACGCCGCCCGGGAGGTGTAGGACGGCAGCAATGACGGGCGTAGGAGAGCTTCGTGGTGACCGGCTGGGCAAGGGGCGTTCCAGGCCTCGCCACAGAAGAGACCGCGCGTCAGGCCCGGCGACGCGTCGGTCTTCGCGATGGGGCATGGCCGCTTCCTTCCCATCGGGCCAAGTGACAGTTGTCACCCCGTAGGAGGCCAAGATCGGTCATCAACTCGGCCGAGCTGATCAGCGCCACGATCCTTTCCGACGAGCGCACCAACGCGATTCGTGGAGCCGCCCAGAGAACGGTGGCAATGGCGGCGCGCACGTCCGGACGCCGATGGCTGGAAATGACCTTCTTCCGGACCATCGTGTTGATGATGTCGTTGGCAGAGGCCCGTCAGTGTCGAGCCACAGCCCGAGGGAACGAGGCGTCGCTGGGCGGCGCCCCAAAGAGCGTCGGGGCACCGCGCCGCCCCTTGTGCTCAGAACATGAACCATCCCATCAAGAACCAGCTATTGTTGTCGGTCGCGTTTCGACCGAATCCGTCGTAGTCGCTTGTCCCGCCGTTGAACTTGCGGTAGGCCGTGCGTCGCAAGGCCAGCTTGACGTTCTCGACGGGGAGGTAGTCCAACTCGGCAACCCAACCCGCGGTGTCCGGCCTGCCGTTTGCGCTGCCCATGACCGGGCCCATTCCGTAGCGCATCGAGTCGGCGCTCCCGCGCGTCGAGAACACCTGAACCCCGCCACCAAGCATGCGGCGGTAGGCGTAGTGGGCTCCGATGCGGGCGGCCTTGAGGGTGTTGCTCTCGTTGGAGGCCATGCCTTGCGCAAAGCTGGCCGCCAGACGCTGGCGCTCGCGCATGTACAGTGCATGGCTCGACAACGCATGCTCGCCCTCGACGTACTGGTACTGGGCATCGAGCGCGAAGTCGCGAAAGCGGTCGCTGGACATCGAGGCGTCGTTCGGATCGAGCAGCACCTTCGTGTTGAGGCCGAGGAAGCCGGCGGAAACGCTGTGGGCACCGAACTCGCGTTGGAGTGCGAGGCGCCAGTAGGGAGCGTATCCATCGACGACGCGTGTCTTCTCGACGCCCCAGCCCAGCGGCCTCATCACGCCGGTCTTCGCGGACCGATAGAAGCCGGCCTCGGCATACACGAGGTTGTCGAAGTAGGCATAGGCCGTGACCCCGCCCACTTGCGAGTTCAACTGCATGTCGAGCATCGTGCTCGCGGCCGGCATCACGCCGGCGGAGTCGACGTGCGGAAAGCTCCACATCGGCGTGCTGTTCCACACATCCGTGAGCGTCGGCGCGTTGTTCAGCGTGACGCCGAACAGCAGGTCTCTCCCGCCCGCGATCGTCGTGGCGTCGGCAAACCGAATGTCGGCCATCTCCACGCCCCATCGGCGCTCGATGCCGTCATGGCTGTACTGGACCATCGCGCCCGTTCGCTCGGTGATTCGTCCTGCGTAGTAGACGCCCGTCGTCTGCGCGATGGTCTGCCGATCGCGCGGCAGCATCTCGGGATCGACGCCGGACGAGTTCGCTGTCGAGGTGCGCGTGATCTGAAGAATGGCGGAAACCGGGAGATTGGCAGGGAACGCGGCATCGGCGTTCGCATTGCCCAGCGTGTAGGCCCGAAGCTTGAACTGACGCCCGAAGCTGTTCAGCTGCGGGAACACGGTGTGGCAGCCGGAACACTGCATGCCGGTCTGGCGCGCGAAGCTCGGCACGGCATGAGCCGTCCGAGGCACGAGCATGAGCATGAGCAGGAACGCCGACAGCAGGAACCAGAGAGGCAAAGCGTGCCGAGACGGGCTCGGCTGCGGACGTGAAGAGGCCATGGGTGTCTCCGTTGGCATGGGGTGAACGCGTGCACGCGCCCGTGGAGAGCACGTTGCACGAGCCGGTGCGATCGGTGCCTCAGGGCGAGGCTGGGGGCGCGAGCTACCCGCTCAGGGTCTAAATGGTCAAGCGCATGAACCGCATGGTGAGCGGTGCCTCTGGAGGAGGCGCGGCGCCCGGGCGGGCTCGCGTGGGCAAGGCCACGGAAGACGGCAGCCACCAGACCACTGGCGTGGTCGAGCTTGCCATGGGAGCGACCTTGAAAGCCTTGTCGTGCTTGACGATCGTCGTGGCTTCGTCGTCGCAGAACCGCTGGCACGCCGGCTTGAGCGGGCGTGAGCCGTCGGTACCGCCGGCTTGTTCGGGGCCGGCTGAAGCGTGAGCGTCATGGTCATGCGCCGCCAGAGTCGTCTGGCGCTCGCCGTCTCTGTGCGACGGGGCGGGCTTGCCGAGTGCGCACGCGTTGGCAATGCCGACCAGCAACGCCAACACCCATGCCCCGAGCATCACGATGGCGGTGCGTCGGCGGGTGCGCGTGTGAGCAAAGAGGGACATGGGTTGCGGGGACGACGATCCGCTCAATGTCATTGCTTCGGCGTGGCCGGTCCTTGCAGTGGATCAACTTTCCCAGGGGCGGGATCTGATGCCTCGCGCGTGCGCGAGGAACGCCACAGCCACAGGCCCGCGATGCCGAGCGCCGCGTAGTTCAGCGCCATGAACCACGGCGTCGGCCAGGCGATGCCATCGAATCCGCGGTCGGTGATCGGATAGAACACCGGCGACGGGTAGTACTCGCGCGAATGCGTGAAGACGTCGATCACGATGTGAGACCACCAGCCGGCCAGCGGCACCAGCAGCCATCGCCACCGGAACCAGGCGAGCATCGTGACGACGGAGGCGACGACGGCGCTGTGCATCACACAGTGCATCGTGTGCGACCAGGCCTGCACTCCGGCCGGCAGCCAGGGCTCGGCGCCCGGCGTCGCGAACGCATAGCTCCGGAGCGCCTGCCACGTGCCGTTTCCCAAGAGTCCCCATAGGGCGATCGGGATCAGGTGTCCGATGTCGGGCAGCGCGGCCAGCGCCACGGCTGCGCGCGCCTGGCTGGCGCTGACGGGCCAACGGCGAGCCGCAGCCACGGCGCCCAGGCCGGCCCACAACGAGTGTGCAACGATGTCCATCGACTTCTGCAGGTCACATCAGGGAGCGGCTTAGCTAGCTGTAGTTTCTCAGGACGTTGTTCCCGTCGAAGCCGAGTCGGGAGGCGGGAGGTTGGTGTGAGACGGCGGAGTGTGGCCGGCTGAAGTTGTAGTGCTGCATCCAGGGCTGCAACTCGGCCGTTCGGACGTCCGAGCTGGGGTAGCGATAGGCGTAGGCCCATTCGCGCAGCAGCGTCTGAATGAAGCGCTCGGCCTTGCCGTTGGTACGTGGCGTGTAGGGCCGCGTGCGCTTGTGCTTGATGCCCAGGCGGCGCAGCAGCTTGGCAAAGCGCCTGGACTTGTAGGCCGATCCGTTGTCGGTCATGACGGCTTGGATGGTCACACCGAGCTTGCGGTAGTAGCGCAGCGCTGCGATCAGGAAGTCGCAGGCACTGTGGCTGGTTTCGTCTCTCAGCACTTGGCTGAAGCCGACGCGGGAGTGGTCGTCGATGGCCACATGCAAGGCCTGCCACCCTGCGCCAGGCGTGTTGCGCGTGCGGTCGCCCGTCACGCGGTGCCCGGGCTGGTCGAAGCAACCGAGCTTCTTCATGTCCATGTGCAGCAACTCGCCGGGGCGCTCCTTCTCGTAGCGGCGAACGGGCACGCTGTCTTGCACCGACGGCAACTTGGCCAGGCGGGCCTGCACGCACACGCGCCCCACCGTGCTCCTGGACACGCCCACGCGTTCGGCAATCTGCGCATAGCCCAGGCGCTGATGGCGGCGCAGGCCCTGGATGCGCTCGACCTTGTGCGCGTCCACACGCGTGGGGCTGCGATGCGGCCGAGAGCTGCGGTCCCGCAGCCCAGCCACGCCCTCAAGCTCGTGGCGTCGCTTCCAGCGCGCTGCCGTGCGCGTGCTGATGCCTGCGGCAACGGCCGCCTCCTTGAGGCCCTGGCTGGCGATGTTCTTGACCAAGTGCTCACGGCCTCGCGGCGTTAATGAGGCATTCTTATGGCTGTTCATCCGGGGTTGCTTGGGGTTGATGGTTTGGCGTGAGAACCTCCATCTTCCCCGACTACCTCGGGTGAACAACCTCTTGGGAAACGACAGCTAGCCTTGCCGGAATCGCGGTCGAGCAAGGCTTTGCGCTGCTCGTACTCCTGGGCGTCGATCTCGCCGTTGGCGAGGCGTCGCCGAAGCACTTCGTGCGGCGTCTCCCTGGAGCCGCGCCGGCGCTCCGATGGACGACCCCACGCCGCATAGACCAGCGCGCCGATCAGCACGATCCAGAAGAGCCACCACAGCCCGTGCATGCCGCCCATGTAATAGCCCCCGTCGTGGAACATGCCTGTCTCCTACACCGCTTCGATGACCGCACGCAGCCGGTTCCGGACCTCCTCGGCAACGCCCGCCAGCTCGGCATTGGCAACTGCGGCCATCGATGCCACGGGATCCACCGCGGACACCTCCACCGATCCGTCGGTGTGCTGCTGCACGATGACGTTGCAGGGGAGCATGGTCCCGATCTTGTCTTCGGCCTGCAGCGCCTGGTAGGCGAACGGCGGATTGCAGGCACCGAGAATCAGGTAAGGCCTGAACTCGACATCGAGCTTCGCCTTGAGCGTCTGTCGCACGTCGATCTGGGTCAGGATGCCGAAGCCGCGCGCCTTGAGTTCGGCAGTGACCTTGTCCACCGCCGCCTGGTAGTCCATCGCGACGGTCTTGCTGAAGTGATAGCTCATGGCGTCTGTTCCTCTCGTCGAACAATTTCGTGGTCGCGCAAGAAGTCGCGCGTCAGGCCCAACGACGCGTCGGTCTTCGCGATCGATCTGGCCGCATCCGGCTCGATGCCTGTGAGAGCCCGGATCGCATCGATGGTTTCGGGGATCACGATGGCCTGGTTGAAGACCTGATAGGTGTAGTACGCCTGGTCGCCGTCGACGGCCAGCACGTCCTCCCACAGCGCCACCTCCCACATGTCGCCACGTGGGCGGCCAAGGTCGGCCATCAACTCGACCGTGCTGTTCAATGCCACGATCCCGTCCGACGAACGCACGAACGCGATCCGCGGTGCCGCACGGAATGCGGCGAGCACCTCCTCGCGCGTCGTCGGCCGCGTCAGTTCGACCCACCAGGTGTGCAGGTGGCTGGAGTTGTGCGCGGCCTTCACGGCGATCGTCACGACGTCGAGGTCGGGGATGACGGTGCGGGCGTCCGGACCCTGATGGCTGGGTATGACTTTCTCAGGCACCAACGTGTTGACGATGCCGTCGGCATGGGCCTCCCAGGGGTCTGAGGCGCGCCGGATCAGCGTACCGCGCGCACGCTTCAGCAGGCCAGCCGTCCGCAGCGCGCCGAGCGTGCGCACGATCGATGTGGTGTTGCACGACACGACACGCGTCGACGAGCGCCCCAGCGCTGATGCATAGTTCGCCTGCGCGACGAACGAATGGCCGGTCAGCGTATGCGATTCGCCGCCGTGGAAGATGGCCTTGACGCCTGCCGCCTCGTACACGCCCTTGTTGACCGCGGCCACCTTCTTCGGCGTGCAGTCCACGACGACGTCGGATTTCGCGAGCAGCTCGGCGAGCCCCCCCGCGATCGCGATGCCGGCCGCGCGCATCGGTCCCTCGGCCTGCGGTGCTGCCGCGTGCATGGGCAGTCCGGCCTGGGCCGCGACCTGCAGCCGGTAGTCGTTGACGACGTCGGCCACGCCAGCGAGCGCCATGTCGTCTTGCAGGCGAACCGCGTCGGCGACTCGCTTGCCGATGACCCCGTAGCCGTTGATGGCGACCCTGATCCTGTCCATGCTTGCTCCTTTGACGTCGAGACCCAGGTCAGCGCAGCGCGCGCCCGCGGGCGATGGAAAACGTGAATCGAATGGCGAGCGCATACCCCGCCAGCGCGAGCAGCGGCATACCGCCCCATTGCGGGCCCACGGCGTGCTGCATCAGCAGGCTGGAGGCGATGTACAGCCCGAGCGTCACGAGCGCGAGCGCGATGCGGCGGCTCGCCCGGTCGACGCCTACCTGCAGCCGTGCGTCGGGCACGATCGCGATCTCGAGCAGGCGCTCGCGAGTGAGTGCGGCGTGCAGCCGCTGGGCCACCATTGCGGGCAGATCGTTCGCCGCGCTGCCCATCTCGAAGGCCAGGCGCTTCGAAGCTTCCTGCTTGGGCGCAAGCTGGATGGAGCCGGCCGCGGCGTGGCGCGTCAGCGACTCGAAGATCGAAAACGCTGGCGCCAACGCGCGGACGGTGCCCTCCAGCAGCAGCATCGTGCGCGTCAGGACGAGCAGGTCCGCGGGCAGCCTTACTGCCTGAGAGCGGCCGGCGGCAACCAGCCTTCCGAGCGCCGCCGGCAGCGACCAGTCGCGCAGCGGCCGCTCCGCACAATCGGCCAGCAGCGACTGCACCATCGGCAGGAACGCACGGCGCTCCAGTTGCGAGCCCACCACGCCCATGTCGAACCAGGCGTCCACCACCCAGTCGGCATCCTGCTCGACGAAGGCCAGGGCGAATGCCGTCAGCGCCCGGCGTAGGCGGCGGTCCAACCGGCCGACGATGCCGAAGTCGTGGAAGCAGATCCGCCCGTCGGTCATCACGAACAGGTTGCCCGGGTGGGGGTCTCCATGAAACAGACCGTGCTCGAAGAACTGCGTCACGTAGCTGTCGACGAGGCGCCGCGCGCAGGCCTCGCGCTCGGGCGCGGCGACGGCGTCGATCCGCACACCGCTGCTGTAGCGCTGCACCATCACGGAGGCTGTGCACAGTCCGTCGACCACGTCGGGGATGTCGACGTCAGGCGAACCGCCCCACGCATCCGCGAAGCGCCGCACGAAGCGAGCCTCGCGCGCGAGATCCATCTCGAGCCGCAGGTTGCCGGCGATCTCGTCGACGATCGCCACGAGGCCCCAGCGCCGCAACGGCGGCAGCAGGGCCTGCGCGACCGTGGCAACCACGTGCAGGATGCGCATGTCGGATTCGACGGCCTCGGCGGCCCCCGGCCGGCGGACCTTGACGATGACCTCGGTGCCGTCGGGCAGTGCGGCGCGGTGAATCTGCGCCACCGACGCTGCGGCCAGCGGCGACAGGTCGAAGCGCGCGAACAACTGCGAGCAAGGACGACCGAAGGCAGCTTCGACAGCCTGCTGCGCCTGCTCAGATGGAAACGGGCCGACATGATCCTGCAGCCGCGCCAGGGCGTGCTGGGCCGCCTCGGGCAGCAGGTCAGCGCGCAGGCTCAGGTGCTGGCCGAGCTTGACGAAGGTGGTGCCCAGCCCCTGCAGGAGGACTGCGAAGCGTTCGGCCACGGGGTGGTCATCGCAACGCATGACGCCGCGGTGCCAGGCCCACCACAACACGAAGCCGGTGAAAGCCAGACCGATCCGCAGCGCACGCCCGACCGGGGATCGGCGTTGCGACGGCCGGGAAGTGGCCTGTGCGGTATCCAGCATGTCAGGCCACGCGGTGTCGCGGCCGGCCTGTCTGCCAGGCCGTGATGTTGTCGACCGTCTCGTGCAGGATGCGCGCGACCGCCTCGCGGGTGTTGAAGCCGACATGGGGTGTCGCGAGCACGCGCGGGTGGCGCAGCAGCGGGTGCGACGCAACCCAACCGCGGTCGCAACCCAGCCCGCCGCAGCCCATCGGAGCCTCGGGCGCGGCGCCGCCTTCGTGCTCGAGCACATCGAGGCCTGCTGCGGCGACGCTGCCGCGGTCGAGCGCGCGCAGCAGCGCCTCCTCGTCGATCAACCCGCCGCGCGCGGTATTGAGCAGCACGACACCGGGTTTGACACGGGCGAAAGCGGCGTCGTCCAGCAAGTGGTGCGTCTCCGGGGTCAGCGGCACATGCAGACTCAGGACGTCGCTGCGTTCGAGCAGTTCGGACCATCCGACGAAGTTGATGCCAAGGGCGATCGTGGCTTCCGGTCGCGGTCGCGGGTCGAACGTCAGGACTTTCATCCCGAAGCCGTGCGCGATGCGCGCCACCTGCGTTCCGATGCGTCCACAGCCAACGACTCCAAGCACCTTGCCTTCCAACTCGAAGCCGGTGAGCCCCCGGTACGAGAAGCTGCCCTGGAGTGCCCTGCCGCGTGCCTCGCACAGGTGGCGGGAAAGCCCCAGCAGCAGCGTGAAGGTGTGTTCGGCGACGCTGGCGGCCCCGTAGTCGGGAACGTGAACGACCGCGATGTCGCTTTCCCGGCAGGCTGCAAGGTCGATGTGGTCGACGCCGGCGGAACGCGTCGCCACCAGGCGCAGCGCAGGCATGCGCTGCAGCACTTCGCGCGTCACCGGCGTGCGGACGAACACGCACAGCACCTGGGCCAGCGCTGCGGCTCCGTCGTCCGCGTCGAGCTGCGCGTCGGGCACGAAGCGCGGCCACCAGGACCTCGGGCGCAGTGTCTCGAGCGTGGCCTGGTCTTCGGGGCCGACATCCATGAAGAGCACCCGCAAGGCCCCGGGAGCGCTGTCCGCAACTGGCCCCTCGTGCGACACGAGCTCGCTGGGTGGGGTGCTCATGCCGTGCCTCCTGCCGAGCGCTGTTCCGGTGCGCCTCCGCTCTTCACGGCCCGGTACAACGAGACGATGCCGAAGGCGGTGGGGATGCGGCGTGTTTCCTCGACTTGGCGGAAGCCCACGGACCCGAACAGCACCGGCAGCAGCCCGGCGACGTTGTCGCTCGTGGTGTCGAAGCCGTCGAGAAGCTGGACCGCCAGGAACGCAGTCCGGCTGACCAAGCCGCCCGCGCGGCCCCAGTCGGCGACGTGCAGTTCGCCGGAGGGGCGCAGCACGCGGTGCATCTCGCGCGCGGTCAGCAGCTTGTCACCCCATGACAGGTGGTGAAAGAAGAGGCCCGACAACACGCGGTCGAAACGTTCGTCGGCATAGGGCAGTCTGGACGACCGCCCCAGGTCGAACGAGATGTCGGCGCCGGCATCGCGTGCCTTGCGCGCCCCGATCGCAAGAACCGCGGGGTCGGCGTCGAGCCCGGCCACTTGCACACCCGGCCGTTGCTGCTGTGCTGCGATCGCAAGCGTGCCGGTGCCGCAGCCAACGTCCAACACGTTCTGGCCCGGCTCGATGCCTGCCTGGTCGAGCAGGGCTCGCTTGAAGGTCCGCTCGCGTGTTGTCATCGCCACGACGCGGTCGTACAGCGGCGTCAGCACGTGAAAGCCGAGCGCGGGCGTGATGCCCCTCGTGCCGTCCATCAAAGCGCCTCCGAACTCCGTGTCGCGCCCAGGGCCTGCGCGTTCCGGAGCGGATTCGTGAAGTACAGGAACACGATGACGCTGAGCACCCCGGCGAAGAAGCACCACACCGAGATGAACCAGGTGGCGTAGAAGGCATACGCCGCCACCGCGGACGCAAACGCGGCCACGCCGAAGGCAACCACCCGCGCGTGGCTGGAGAACATCAAGCTCGCGCAGGTGCCGAGCAGGTAGAGCGACATCGCCGCCAGTGCATAGAAGTGCGGCGATTCGTAGGCGATGTGCTGACCGGTCACGGTGGCCACGATCGGCAGAGTGAACAGCGTGGCCAGCAGGTACAGGCCCACGGCGCTTCCCGCGAGAGCGATGCCGATCAGCACTCGTCGCCGCCAGGGCACGGTTTCCAGCGCCAGTGCGGCCAGCGGCACATAGATCGGCCACAGCACATGAGAGAAGAACGAATAGGCGTGCGTCAGCACCGTGTTGAGCAGCGGCGCGCGGTCCGGAAAAGTCAGCCAGAGCGCCCCCTCGAGCAGTTGCTGGATGCCAAAAAGAACGGGGATCCATGCGTAAGGAAGTTCCGAGCGAGTCCGCGCGCGCCGCACGGTCGCTACGCCGACGATCAGCAACGCAGCGCTGGCGGTAAAGCTTGCTTGCGCGGAAAAGCACATCAACATCTCTCCTGAAGGTTCGGATCGGCGAGTCAGGTTCGCGGGGCGCGGTGTGCGTTCACCGCAACTCCCCGGACGACGCCGAGTGGCCCTGGGCCACCGGTGTGGTTGACGTGGCGCGGGCGAGCATCGCTCGCAGGGCGTCCGCGTGTCGCTGTCCGCGCTGCAGCGCACGCTCCGGAAAGCGCGAAGCCAGCCACGCGTACACGAGGTACTTCGCAAGTTTGCCGATCCACAGCGCTAAAACCACCTCGGTGACCGGTAACCGCGAGATGGCGGCGAACATCAGCGCCGGTGTCAGCGGCACAGGCGTCGCAGCGATCACAAGCAGGGCCGGAACACCGTAGGCCGAAAGCCACCGCGTCGCATCGCCCCAGGCGGATGACCGCACGACGTCGGGGTAGGCCGCAAACAGCCGGGCCCAGCCAAGGTGGTGGAACGCCAGGTACAGCAACGCCGCGCCCAGTGCCGCACCCAGGCTCGCCCACACGGCGATCGCGCTCCAGCGCCGCGGCGCCATCAGCACCGCCGCCACCAGGAGGGTCGCGAAAGGCACGGACATCGACAGTGTCGCGGCGACCGCGGCCCCACCGACGACGGCGGGGAAGGCACGGCTGTCGGCCCGCCGCAGCAGCGCGCGCATCAGCCCCGACTCGAGTGCGCCGCGCAGCATGGGAGGTCCCTTTCACTGCTTGCGCGCGACCGGGCGCTGGCCCAGCTCGACCGCCAGGGAACTGACCTCGCGGCCGCGCAGGATTTTGAACTGGGCCTTGGTGCCGGGGCTGAGCGCAGCGGTCTCGTTGATCAGTGCCGCTGTGTCGACGATTTCCTTGCCGTTGATCGAGACAACGGTGTCGCCGGCGCGCAGTCCGGCGCGGTCGGCCGGGCCGCCGCGCTGCACCGCAACGAGCGCGGCGCCGGCCGCCGCGCCTGTGGTCTCGTGGATGACGTCGCGTGCGCTCACGCCGAGCCACCCACGACTGACGCGGCCGGTGGCGATGATCTGTTCCATCACCTGCCGCGCGAGACTCACCGGGATCGCGAAGCCGATGCCTTGCGATCCGCCGCTGCGCGAGTAGATCGCCGTGTTGATGCCCACCAGGTGGCCGGACGTGTCCACCAGAGCGCCACCCGAATTGCCGGGGTTGATCGCCGCATCGGTCTGGATGAAGTTCTCGAAGGTGTTGATGCCGAGCCGATTGCGACCCGTGGCGCTGACGATGCCCTGCGTCACGGTCTGGCCGACCCCGAACGGGTCGCCGACGGCCAGCACGATGTCGCCGATCTGCACCGAAGCTGGATCGGCGAAGGTGATGGGCTGCAGGCCCTTGGCTTCGACACGCAGCACCGCGAGGTCGGTCTCGGGGTCGGTGCCGACGACGCGCGCCTCGGCCACCTTCCCGCCGGGCAGCATCACGGCAATCTCGTCCGCGCCCTCGACGACGTGGTTGTTCGTCAGGATGAAGCCCTGGGCCGCGACGATCACGCCCGATCCCAGGCTGGACTGGCCCTGCGCGGCCTCTTCGTCGGAGCCACCGTAGGGCCGCAGCCAGCCCGGCAACTGCCGTGGCGGCGCCTTGCGCGTGTAGATGTTGACGACCGATGCCGAGGCCTTCGCGGCCGCGGCGCGGAAACCTGCCTCGAGGCGGGTCGCGACGGCCTTGCCGTTGGAAGCCGAGGCCGACGCGTCGGCATGGGGCGCTTCGCGCAATGCCACGACATCGGTGCGCGCAGGTGCGACAGGCTCGGGCCCGAACGCCTTCCAGGCGATCAGCAAGCCGGCCGACACCGCGATCACCTGCGCGATGAGCAGCCAAAGCCGCCAGACAAAGGATGGTCGATTGTTGTTCATGCTCCGGTTCCCTCCATCAATTCCTCCAGGGCACGCGCCATCGGTTCGACGACGCTGATCTCGTTCGAGGCGTGCGGTACCGTGTCGCAGCTGAGCACGCGGGCCGGTCCGCTGGCCAGCAGTTCTTCGTAGGCGCCCGGCGCGAACAGCGCGTGCACGCCGATGCACAGCGGCGCCGGCAGGCCGACGCGGCGTACGCTGGCCACGGCCTGGATCATGGTGCGCGCGCTCGAGACGATGTCGTCGACCAGCACCGGCTGGCGGTCGCGCCAGGCCGAGACGTCCGGCAGGCTGACCTCGACATCGCGGTCGCCACGGCGGATCTTCTGCAGCACGGTCCAGGGTGCCCCGGCGGCAGTGGCGACCTCCGAGACCCATTGCTCGCTCTCCGAGTCGGGGCCGATCAGCAGCGGATGTTGCACCTGTGCTGCCACCCAGCGGGCGATCAGCGGTGCCGTGTGCACGACCCGTGTCGGGATGCTGTAGATCTCGTCGAGCGCGCGGTAGCGATGCAGATGCGGATCGGCCGTCACGAGGGCGTCGAATGCGGTCGACAGCAGCGCCGCATAGCTTCTCGAAGTCACCGCCTCACCGGCATGGAAGCGCCGGTCCTGCCGCAGGTAGGCGAGGTAGGGCGCCGCGAGCAGGACCTTCGCCGCGCCGAGGTCGCGGGCCGCATCCGCCGCGAACAGCAGCGGCAGGGTTTTCTCGTCGGGCCGTGCAAGAGAGCATGTGAGCACCACGGTGCGGCCCGTCACGTCGGCGTCCAGGCGGACCAGCGATTCGCCGTCCGGAAAGCGGTGCAGCTCCAATGCGGCACGCTCGGCCTGCAGCGCACGCACCAGCCGATCAGCGAAGCCCTCGTCGCCGGGCAGATGAAAGACGATCGGTCTCAAGACGCCTCCGAGATCTGGAAGATGGGTGGACGGCCTTCGACGTACTGCCGCGCGTAGGCCAGTTCGCCTGGCGCCTGTGCATGGAGCGTGAAGAGCGGCTGCCCGGCTCGCACGATGTCGCCGAGGCGGACATGCACGTCGACGCCCGCCGCCGGTGCGTTCGGAGCGCCGGCGAGCTTGGCGGCCCGTGACAGCACCCGGTTGTCGATCGACGTGACGCGACCCGCCGATGGTGCCTCGACGACCCGGCGGTGCGACGCGACCGGCATCTCGCGCAATCCTCCCTGGGCTTCGCAGATGGCGGCGAACTTGGCCCAGGCCCGTCCGTCGGCGAGGACCTCGGTCGCCAGGCGCAGACCGGCGCCCGGCGGCGCGGCGCCGCCCAGCTCGAGGATGTCGCCGGCCAGACGCAGCGCACGCTGCCTCAGATCGTCCGGCGCCTCTGCGTGTCGGCGCAGCACGGCCAGTACGTCGCGCGCCTCCAGCGCCGGGCCGATGCCGCGTCCGACCGGCTGCAGGCCGTCGGTGACGCGCAACGCCACCTGCAATCCGATCGATCGGCCGACTTCGACGAGGCGGCGCCCGAGCGCCTGCGCGGCCTCGGGGCTGCGGACCTTGGCCGTCGGCCCCACCGGCAGATCGATCAGAACGTGCGTCGAGCCAGCCGCCGCCTTCTTGGACAGCACGGAGGCGACCAGCTGTCCCTCGCTGTCGAGATCGAGCGGACGCTCGACGCGGATCAGGACGTCGTCGGCCGGGCTCAGGCGAACCGAGCCTCCCCAGACGATGCAGGCGCCGGTGCGCTCGACCGTGCGCCGCATTGCGCCGATGTCGAGATCGACCGGGGCCAGCACCTCCATCGTGTCGGCGGTACCGGCGGGGGAGGTGATCGCGCGCGACGAGGTCTTGGGCATCGTCAGCCCGCAGGCCGCGACGATCGGCACGACGAGAAGCGTCGTGCGGTTGCCCGGCAGGCCGCCGACGCAATGCTTGTCGACGACCATGTCGCGGCCCCAGTCAAGCCGCTCGCCCACGTCGATCATCGCCTGCGTCAGTGAGACGGTTTCGTCGAGGTCGAGGTGGTCGCCTGCACAGGCAGTGATGAAGGTGGCCAGGTGCAGGTCGGAGTAGCGGCCTGCGGCGATGTCGCCGATGACGGCACGAAAGGCACCGGCATCGAGGCGGTGGCCGTAGACCTTCGAGCGCACATGGCTGAGCGAGTCGAGTACGGGCGCGTGGCTGACGGTGATCCACTGGCCCGGCTGGGGGTGCAGCGCCCTCCAGGCCGCCTCGGACAGACCCGCAACGCCGTGCCCGAGCCAGGGCCCATCCACGACACAGAGCGTGGCCACGATGCTTCCGGAGCCGGCAGTGAGCCGGATGCGCGCCTGGGTCGTGAAGCCCTCGGAGCGGCAGACGGCGCAATCGCGCCGCATGTAGACCACCGGCTCCTGGTAAGTGTCGATGCCGGTGCGCCAGGCGCGCAGCATGTCATCGGCGCTGTCACCGTGCGTGGGCTCCGTGCCCTTGTCCGGGCCGATGTCCGCACTCATGCCAGTTCCACCGTTTCCAGGTAGTCGGGCACGCGGCAGGGCCAGCCCAGTTCGTGTTCGATGCGGGATCGCATCGCGTCGGCCGCTGCCGGTTCGCCATGCGTGATGAAGGTCTGCGTCGGTGGCGCATCGAAGCCGTGCAGCCACTGGAGGATCTCGCCGGCGTCGGCATGCGCGGACAGGCTGTCCAGCGCCGCCACCTCCGCATGAATCGGCACGTCCTCGCCATGAATGCGCACCGAGGTCGCGCCCTGCAGGATGGCCGCGCCTCGCGTGCCGCCGGCCTGGTAGCCCGCGAACAGGATCGTGTTACGGCGGTCGGGCGCGAAGGCCTTGAGGTGGTGGACGACGCGCCCGCCCGTGGCCATGCCGCTGGCCGAGATGATGACCATCGGCCCACGCCGCGCGCTCAGCGCACGCGAGTCGTCGGGTTTGTTGACGATCGTCGCGGCATGACACATCGCCTCGCACTGCTCGGGGCTCAGCCGGTGCTCGCTGCGGTGCGCGTGGTAGATGCGCGTCGCGTCGGTGGCCATCGGGCTGTCGAGGTAGACCGGCAGGTGATGGATGACGCCGCGTTCCTTGAGCAGGTGGATGCAGTACATCAGGTTCTGCGCGCGGCCCACGGCGAATGCCGGGATCACGACGACGCCGCCGCGAGCGGCCGTGCGATTGATGACCTCACCGAGCTTGAGCAGCGGATCGCTCGCCTCGTGCTGGCGGTCGCCGTAGGTCGACTCGACCACTGCGTAGTCGGCACCCGGGACGCGTGCCGGCGCGACCAGCACCAGGTCGTTCGGACGACCGATGTCGCCAGAGAACAGGATCGACCGCCGACCGTCGTCGATCCTCACAAAGGCGGAGCCCAGCATGTGCCCCGACGGATCCATGCGCGCCTGTAGCCCGGGAGCGGGGCTCCACGGGGCGCCGTAGGGCCGGGGGACGAACTGCTTCAGGCAGCGCTCGGCGTCCTCGCGGGTGTACAGCGGCAGCGCCGGCTTGTGCTTGGAGTAGCCGCGCCGGTTGGCGTACTCGGCTTCCTCCTCCTGCAGGTGGCCGCTGTCGGGCAAGAGGATGCGACAGAGCTCATAGGTCGCCTCCGAGCAGTAGATCTTGCCCTTGAAGCCCTGCCGCGCAAGCAGTGGGACGTAGCCGCTGTGGTCGATGTGGGCGTGCGTCAGCACGATCGCGTCGATGCCGGCGGCCGGCACGGGCATCGGTGCCCAGTTGCGCAACCGCAGTTGCTTGTAGCCCTGGAACAGGCCGCAGTCGACGAGCAGCGTCGCGCCCTCGTGGCGCAGCAGGTACTTCGAGCCTGTGACGGTGCCGGTGGCGCCGAGGAATTGCAGTTGCATGGAGTCCTCTTGTGGTGTTTGTTCAGAGCAGGAGCGGCGCGTCGGGCAACTCGTTGCGATCGCCAGGCGCAGGAGGGAAGTGGCGCGTCACCAACTGCGTGACGGCCTCGATGCCCTGGACGGCGCCGCGGCCGAAGTCGCCGGCACCGAAATGCGCTTCCATGCCGCGGCAGATGGCAGACCAGGCCTCGGCACCGGCCCTGGCATGGATGCCCCGGTCGGCGACGATCTCGACGCGGCGGTCCGCCAGCAGCACATAGATCAGCACGCCGGTGTTGTGTTCGGTGTCCCAGACATGCAGTCGCGCGAAGAGCTCGATGGCCCGTTCGCGCGCCGTCTGGCCACGCAGCAGCGGCAGGCCGTCGAGCGCGCCTTCGACGACGAATCGAAGCTCGCCCGCATGGGTGGCCTCGCTCGCGGCGATCGCCTGCTCGATCGATCGCAGCGCGGACGCGGGAAACGCGCGACGCACGCGCGCCGAGGTCGTCGCGAGGTGATGCAGGAGTCTTGCGAGATCCATGGTCACCACCTGCCGGAGGCACCGCCCCCGCCAAAACCGCCGCCGCCGCCGCCGAACCCGCCGCCTCCGCCGAAGCCAC
>CAKZXL010000946.1 GCA_937883885.1 uncultured Aquincola sp.
TCTCCTGTGATTGATCCGGCCTGCGAAGGCTACGCAGCGCCGGCTTGGCTGGATGCAAGCGTAGCCGCTGGCGGTGACCTTGGCCGGGCCGCGCGGGAATGCCCGGCCGGGGCGCTGGGGGTGCACCCGGAGAGACCGGGCGCTCTGTTATGTACAGGGGTGCATAACGATGACGACTCGGGGCATTGCGTCTCTCTGCCAGGGCCAAGGGCAACCGATGCCTATACTGCTTCACATCGCCCTTTCCTTTGCATCACCGGCATGAAGTTTCAACTCCTGCCCTCGCTCGCGCTGCTGTTCGGCCTTGGCAGCACGCAGGCGGCCGATCTCACCGTCTCGGCCGCAGCCAGCCTGAACAACGCCTTCCAGGAACTGGCGCCCGCCTTCGAGGCTTCACATCCGGGTACGCGGCTGCAAACCAACTTCGCGGCTTCCGGCGCCCTGCTGCAGCAGATCGCCAGGGGCGCGCCGGTGGACGTGTTCGTCAGCGCCGACCAGTCCACGATGGACCAGGCGCAGGCCCAAGGCCTGGTCAAGGCCGAGCAGCGGCGCAACGTGGTCAGCAACACGCTGGTGCTCATCGTGCCGGCCGGCAGCCCCCAGCAGCCGCGCAGCCTGGCCGACCTCACCCAGCCGGCCTACCCGCGCGTGGCCATCGGGCTGCCGGCCAGCGTGCCGGTGGGCCGCTACACCCAGCAGGTGCTGCAGGCCGCCGGGCTGTGGACCGCCATCGAGCCGCGCATCATCGGCGCCAACAACGTGCGCCAGGCGCTGGACTACGTGGCCCGTGGCGAGGTGGATGCCGGCTTCGTCTACGCCACCGATGCGGCGCTGGTGCCGGGCAAGGTGAAGGTGGCCTTCACCGTGCCCACGGCGCAGCCCATCCTCTACCCCGCCGCGCCGGTGGCGGCCAGCCCGCAGCCCGCGCTGGCGCAGCAGTTCGTGCAATGGCTGCTGAGCCCGCCGGCACAAGCGGTGCTGGCGCGCCATGGCTTCGGGCAGCCGCGTTGAGCGACGGCCTGGGTCCCCCGTTCAGCGGCGCGCTGGTGCCGCTGCTGCTCACGCTCAAGGTGGCGGGCTGGGCCACCGCCATCAACCTGGTGCTGGGCATCGGGTGCGGTCTGCTGCTGGCGCGGGCGCGCTTTCCCGGCCGCGACCTGCTGGACGCCGCGCTCACGCTGCCGATGGTGATGCCGCCCACCGTGCTGGGCTACTACCTGCTGGTGCTGATCGGCACCCAGGGGCCGCTGGGCGGCTGGCTGCTGCAGCACTTCGGCATCCGGCTGATCTTCAGCTGGCAGGCGGCGGTCATCGCGGCGGCGGTGGTCTCGTTTCCGCTGGTGTTCAAGGCCGCGCGCGCCGCGTTCGAGACCGTCGACCCGCAGCTGGAAGACGCCGCCCGTTCGCTGGGCCTGCGCGAAGCCGCGGTGTTCTTCCGCGTCACGCTGCCGCTGGCCTGGCGCGGCATCCTGGCCGGGCTGTTGCTGGCCTTTGCGCGGGCGCTGGGCGAATTCGGCGCCACCTTGATGGTGGCCGGCAGCATCCCGGGCAAGACGCAGACGCTGTCGATCGCGGTGTACGAAGCGGTGCAGGCCGGCCAGGACGACGTGGCCAACTTCCTGGTGGGCGTGACCTCGCTCACCTGCATCGCGGTGCTGCTGGCTGCCGGCCGGCTCGCGCCCGGGCGTGTGCTGGCGCGCGGGTGATGCGGCATGCCTGAGACCGTGATGCACACCGCCGGCCTGGACCGCCCAGCGCCCCTGCCCCCACCCACCGCCCCCACCGCCGCGCCGCTGCGGTGGAACGTGCAGTTGCAGCGCCGCCTGCGCCACGGTGCGCAGACCTTCCAGCTCGACGTCGCCTTCGCGCTGGCACAGCCACATGTGGCCCTGGTCGGCCCTTCCGGCGCCGGCAAGACGCAGACACTCAAGCTCATCGCCGGCATGGCCCGTCCCGATGCCGGCCGCGTGGCCATCGGCGCCCGGGTGCTGCACGACAGCGCGGCCGGCATCAACCTGCCGGCGCGCGAACGGCGGCTGGGCTATGTGTTCCAGGACTACGCGCTGTTTCCGCACCTCACGGTGCGGCAGAACATCGGCTTTGCGCTGCGGCGCGGCTGGTTCAACCCGGCGCGCGGGGCCGATGCGCCGCAGGTGGACCGCTGGGTGCGCGCCTTCCACCTGCAGGCCATCGTTGACCATTACCCGCACCAGATCTCGGGCGGCCAGCGCCAGCGCACCGCGCTGGCCCGCGCGCTGGTGACGGAGCCCGATGCGCTGCTGCTGGACGAGCCCTTCGCCGCACTCGACCGGCCGCTGCGCCAGGCCCTGCGCCGCGAGCTGCTGGACCTGCGCGCCGATGTGGCCGTGCCCACGCTGCTGATCACCCACGACGACGAAGACGCCGAGCTGCTGGCCGATGCGGTGGTGCCGCTGCAGGCCGGGCGGGTGGTGGCGACCGAGCCGGAGGTCGTGCGCTGATGGCCCGCCACGCCAAGCGCCCCGAACGCCCGCGCCTGGGCGGCGAGCTGTGGGTCGATTGCGGCACCGAGCGGGTGGCTGGCGCGGCCCGCATGGCCTTGCTGCGTGCGGTGGCCGATGGCGGCTCGCTCACCCGCGCCGCGCAGGCCGTGGGCCTGAGCTACAAGGGCGCATGGGACGCCATCGAGGCGATGAACCGCGCGGCCGGCCAGCCGCTGGTCGAACGCAGCGCGGGCGGCCGTGGCGGCGGATCGACCCGCCTCACCGACCACGGCCGGCAGCTGGTGGAACGTTATGAGCAGGTGGCCGCGGTGCACCAGCGGCTGCTGCAGCTGCTGGACGAAGAAGCCTTCGACCTGCAGGCCGAGGTGTCGCCAACGAGGTGGATGATCTTGAAGACCAGTGCCCGCAACCAGTTCAACGGCCGCGTCACCGCCATCCGCGCCGGCGCGGTGAACGACGAAGTGGAGATCAGCGTGGACCACGGCCCGCGGGTGGTGGCCACGGTGACCCGCGACAGCACCGACGCGCTGGGCCTGCGGCTGAACATGCCGGCGGTGGCACTGGTCAAGGCCTCGTCGGTGATGCTGGCCACCGACGTGGACGGCATGCGCCTGTCGGCCCGCAACCAGTTCGCGGGCGTGGTGCGCCAGGTGCAGCCCGGCGCGGTGAACAGCGAAGTGACGCTGGACCTGGACGTCGGCGGCAGCGTCACCGCCATCGTCACCCAGTCCAGCGTGCAGGCCATGGGCCTGACCGCCGGCGGACGCGCCACCGCCTTCTTCAAGGCGGGCAGCGTGATCGTGGCGGTGAGCGCGTGAAGCCCGGGGCGCGAGCGCAGCGAGCCGATGTGATCATTCAGCCGCCGGGCCGCCCCAAGGCTGAATGCTCCCCCACGGGGGGGCGCGAGCGTAGCGAGCTTGGGGGCTCTATGTAGCCCCATGCGCTTCGACGTACAGCGCGTAGATGGAGTGGCTGCTGGCCATGTACAGCCGGTTGTTCTTCGGCCCGCCGAAACACAGGTTGGCGCAGCGCTCGGGCAGGCGGATGTGCGCCAGCGGCTTGCCCTGCGGGCTGAACACACGCACGCCGTCCAGGTCTTCGGGCTGGCCCTTGAGCGGGTAGACCGCGCGGCCGTTCATCTGCACCGGCTCGGCGGCCAAGGCGCCGTTGCTGCCCCAACCGCACCACAGATTGCCGTCGCGGTCGACGCGGAAGCCATCGAGCGCGCCCTGGTCGGTGGCGTCGATCAGCTTGGTCTTGTTGCTCAGGCTCACGCCGTCGGCGCCCACGTCGTAACGCCAGATGCTGCGGTTGGGCGTGGGCTTCCACTCGACCACGTACAGGTGCTTCTCGTCGGGTGAAAAGGCCAGGCCGTTGGGGTTGACCAGGTCGGTGATCACCGCGCTGATGCGGCCATCGGCGGCGATGCGGTAGACGTTCGTGCCGGCCTGTTCCGGCTTGGCGCGCGAGCCTTCCCATTCGCCGTTGATGCCGAACAGCGGGTCGGTGAACCACACGCTGTCGTCGGACTTGACCACGATGTCGTTCGGCGCATTCAGGCGCTTGCCCTCGAAGCTGTCGGCCAGCACGGTGATGCTGCCGTCGCGCTCGGTGCGGGTGACGCGGCGGGTCACCGAATGCTCGCAGGTCACCAGCCGGCCCTGGCGGTCGCGGGCGTTGCCGTTGGCGTAATTGGCATTGGCACGGAACACGCTCACGCTGCCATCGCGCTCGCTGTACTTCATGATGCGGTTGTTGGGGATGTCGCTCCACAACAGGTAGCCGCCTTCGGGAAAGTACACCGGCCCTTCGGCCCAGCGCATGCCGCTGGCCACCTGCTCCACCGTGCTGCTGTAGATGCGGTACTTGGCGAACGACGGGTCCAGGATCTGCACCGCCGGGTCGGGGTAGCGCTGGTGGGGCTTGAACTCGAACACCTGCGCCAGCGCGCTGCCGCCGGTGGCGGCCAGGCCGGTGGCGGCCGCGGCTTGCATCAGGCGGCGGCGCTGCGTGTTGATCGGCTTCATCGTGGGTCTCCTCGTTGTTGTGGTTGACGGCGTTGTTCAGCGGTCCAGCGCCGGGCGCTTGGGGTTGAAGGTCCAACCGGGGATCAGGTACTGCATCGCCACCGCATCGTCGCGCGAGCCCAGGCCGTGCTGGCGGTACAGCTGGTGGGCCTTCTCCACCTCGGCCATGTCCAGCTGCATGCCCAGACCCGGCGCCTTGGGCACCTGCACCAGGCCGCCGCGGATCTGCAGCGGGTCGGTGGTCAGGCGCTGGCCGTCCTGCCAGATCCAGTGGGTGTCGATGGCGGTCACGTTGCCTGGGGCGGCAGCGGCCACATGGGTGAACATCGCCAGCGACACGTCGAAGTGGTTGTTGGAATGCGAGCCCCAGGTCAGGCCCCAGTCGCGGCAGGTCTGGGCCACGCGCACGCTGCCGGCCATGGTCCAGAAGTGCGGGTCGGCCAGCGGAATGTCGACCGACTGCAGCGACAGCGCATGCGTCAGCTGCCGCCAGTCGGTGGCGATCATGTTGGTGGCCGTGGGCAGGCCGGTGGCACGGCGGAATTCGGCCATCACTTCGCGGCCCGAGAAGCTTTCTTCGGCGCCGCAGGGGTCTTCGGCATAAGCCACCACGCCGCGCATGTCGCGCATCAGGCGCACCGCATCTTTCAGCAGCCAGCCGCCGTTGGGGTCCAGCGTGACGCGGGCCTTCGGAAAGCGCTCGTGCAGCGCGCGGATGGCTTCGATCTCTTCTTCCGCCCGCAGCGCGCCGCCCTTGAGCTTGAAGTCGTTGAAGCCATAGCGCTGGTAAGCCGCCTCGGCCAGCCTGACCACGGCATCGGGCGTCATCGCCTGCTCATGGCGCAGGCGCAGCCAGTCGTCGGCTTCATCCGGCTGGCTGTCGTAGGCCAGGTCGGTCTTGGTGCGGTCGCCGATGAAGAACAGGTAGCCCAGCATCTCCACCGCATCGCGTTGCTGGCCTTCACCCAGCAGGGCCGCCACCGGCAGGTTCAGGTGCTGGCCCAGCAGGTCGAGCATTGCCGATTCCACCGCGGTGACCGCGTGGATGGTGGTGCGCAGGTCGAAGGTCTGCAGGCCGCGGCCGCCGGCGTCGCGGTCGGCGAAGGCCTGCTGCAGCGTGCGCAGCAGGCCGGCATGGCTGCCCACCGGCTGGCCCACCACCAGCGGGCGGGCGTCTTCCAGCGTCTGGCGGATCTTCTCGCCGCCCGGCACCTCGCCCACGCCGGTGCGGCCGGCGCTGTCGGTCAGGATGAGCAGGTTGCGGGTGAAGAACGGCCCGTGCGCGCCGCTGAGGTTCAGCAGCATGCTGTCGCGGCCGGCGACGGGGATCACCTGCAGCGCGGTGATCAAGGGTGTTGAAGAGAGGCTCATGGCAAGGTCCAGGTCTTAATCAGCGGTGATTTTTCCGGTCTCGATCACCTTCTTCCA
>CAKZXL010000947.1 GCA_937883885.1 uncultured Aquincola sp.
CGGTTGAGCGCCGCCAGTTGCTTGGACAGCGCGGCCAGCTGGCTGGCCGAGTCGTCGGCGGTGCCGGCCGGCTGGGAAGATGAAGCAGCGATGCGCATCACCCTTCATCGGCCGCCCCGCGCCGAACTTGACGGCGGAGGGCCTCAGGCCAGCTTGAACCGCGAGACCATCGCCAGCAGCCCTTGCGACTGCTGGCGCAGGCCTTCGGCCGCGGCCGAGCCCTGCTCCACCAGCGCGGCGTTCTGCTGGGTGCCTTCGTCGATGGTGGCCACCGCCTGGTTGATCTGGGAGATGCCCAGGCTCTGCTCACGGGTGGCGTCGTTGATGCGGCCCAGCAGGCCGTGCACCTGCTGCACCAGGCCCACCAGTTCGGTCATGGTGTGGCCGGCGCCGGCGGCCAGTGCGCTGCCGGCGGCCACCTTCTGCACGTTGTCGGCGATCAAGGCCTTGATGTCCTTGGCGGCGCTGGCCGAGCTGCTGGCCAGCTGGCGCACTTCGGCCGCCACCACGGCAAAGCCGCGGCCCTGCTCGCCCGCGCGGGCCGCTTCCACCGCCGCGTTCAAGGCCAGGATGTTGGTCTGGAAGGCGATGCTGTCGATCACGCCCACGATGTCGGCGATGCGCTGGCTGGCGTCGCTGATCACGCCCATGGTGGACACCACCTCGCCCACCACCTGGCCGCCGTGGCCGGCCACCTGCGCGGCCGAGGCCGCCAGCTCGCTGGCCTGGCGCGAGCTGCCGGCATTGGCTTCCACGCTGCCGGTCATCTCCTGCATCGAGGCCGAGGTCTGCTGCAAGGCACTGGCCTGCTGCTCGGTGCGGCTGGACAGGTGCAGGTTGCCCGCGGCAATTTCGCCCGACGCGGTGGCGATGCCGTCGGCCGACTGGCGCAGCTCGCCCACCATGCCGGCCAGGCTGCCGTTCATGCGCGAGAGGGCCCGCAGCATCTGGCCCAGCTCGTCGTTGCGGTCGACCACGATGGTGGTGCGCAGGTCGCCGGCGGCCACCGCCTCGGCCACCGCCACCGCATGGCGCAGCGGCGTGGTCACCAGGTGGGCGATGGTCCAGCCCAGGCCGACGGCCACCAGCACCGCGCCGATGCTGAAGGCCACCATCCATGCGCGGTCGCCGGCATGGTCGGCCGCGGCCTCGCTGGCCGAGGCCACGCTCTGGCGCCGCACCTCGGCGATGAAGTCGTTGCTGGCGCCCAGCAGCTCGGCCAGCAGCGGCCGGCATTCGGCATTCATCACGCGCGTGGCTTCGGCATGCCGGCCTTGATCGGCCAGGCCCACCACCTTGAGCGCCACCGGGCCGTAGCGGGTTTCCACCTCGGCGATGCGGGCCAGGCCGGCGCGGTCCTGCGCATCGGGCGCGGCCTGCAGCGAGGCCTGCATCGCGGCCAAGCCGGCCTGCATGTCCTGGTGCGCGGCACGCACGGCCACATGCTCGGCCTGCAGATCGGTGGCGGCCGTGACCAGCACCAGGTTGCGCGCGGCAATCGCCCGGCGCATGGCGGCGCTGCGGATGTCGACCGCGATGCGCTCGCGCTCGCTGACACCGTTGACGTAGTCAACGAATCGCTCGCTGGAGCGCGCCAGCGAATGCAGCGCCATCGCGCTGACCGCCAGCACGATGAGCGCCATCAGCGCAAAGGCCAGCAGCAATTGACGCTTGACGGGCAGGTTCCTGAGATGCATGACGCAATGGCTCCAACAAGGAAGGAAATCAGAAATAGCTCAAGGTGACGGTGACGGTATCGGCATAGCTGCCAGGAACCGTGGTCGATTGCGCGCCGGGCACTCGGCCATACACCGGGTGCACCACGCCCGGTGACAGCCCCAGCGCATCGAGCAGCACGCCGCCGTTGAGGGCCTGGGCGACGCCATTGCCGTCGCCCCATACCGTCTGGCGGCTGCTGTCCTGGTACAGGTTGTATTGCATCGAACGTGCACCGGACATCAACCGGCGACTGGACGCATTGCCGGACGCGCCGGCGCCCAGGTCGATGCGGTAGGGAATGAGCAATCCGGCTACGCCGCCGCAATTGACCTTCACGCTGCCGGTGGAATCCGAGGCCGATGCCGCCAGCGGATTGATGGCACCGAAGGCCAGCGCCGTGGTGGTGACGTTGCACACGCAGATCGCGGTGCACAAGGCCTGCGCGGGCCCTGCCGTCAGCAGCAGCCAGGCCATGGCCAAGCAGCCCAGCCAGCGTCGCATCATTCGCATGTCACCGTCCCCAGGTCAGGCGCTTCATCGGCCTGCGCGGCCAGGGTGAGCACCGCATGGCATTCGCGGCCCGGCCATCGCACCCGCACCGCGGTGGTCGCCGCCAGGCCGCTGGCGTAGGTGCGCCCCTCGAAGCCGACCGGAAAGCGCCCGCCCGTGTCCACCGTCTCCATCACGCTGCCGGCGGGCACCGGTTGCCCCTGGGCATCGACCAGGCGGAAATGCGCCGACCGTGTGCGCCGCACCGGGATGTGCACGACGACGCCGCTGCGTGCGGGCGGCGTCACCACCGTGTCCAACGCATCAACGTCCGCATCGAAGGGCAGCTCGCTGGCATCGATGCCGATGCGGTTGGGCTCGTAGCCGCGCAGGCCGGGCACCACTGCGCGCCCGCGTGCGTCGGTGCGTGCCACCGGCCGCTGGTCGTGCAGCACCGTCACGTCGGGGTAGTCGTCCACCACCACCAGTGCGAAGGCGCCATCGATGCGGCGGCTGAAGAACAGGCTGTCGTCCATCCATGCCAGGCCGCCGGCCACGCCCAGCCGCCAGTCGGTACTGGCGGCGGCCGGGCCTGCGCCACCGCGGCGCGCCAGCCCATGCGACACGCCGGCGCTGAAGTCGGCCACATCGGTGGCCTGTGCCGCCTGCAGCGTCAGGCGCCGCGCATCGCCCTGGTCGGCCACCAGGTGCCAACCCAGGTCGCGGTCGTCCACGGGGCTGCGGTGCAGTTGCAGTTGCGTGGCCGCGCCCGCCCGACCGGGCAGGCGCGATGTCTGGGCGGCAGCCTGCCACTGGCCGTCCAGCAGCATGCTGACGCTGAGCAGCAGCGAGGTGCCGCCGCCGGCCAGGTCTCGCACGCCGAACAGGCCCAGGTTGGCCCAGGCGCCCATGGTGCGCGACAGCGAGAACGACAGCAGGCGCCGGCCTTCGCCCTGCCAGGCCTGCTGCGACACCCAGCTCAGCCCCCAGGACATGGCGCCCAGCAAGCCGCCGGCCGAGGCCGTGACCTGCGTGCGCTGGGGCCCCTCCGGCCCCTGGCCCGCCTGGCTGAAACGACGGCTGGCCACGTGCGCCTGCAGGCCGCCGCTCAGGCGCTGGCCTTGCAGGTCCAGGCCCAGGCCCAGCTGGGCACCCGCGCCCTCGTGCGGCGCATGGCTGCCCACCACGCTCAGGCTGCCGATGCCGCCGCCTGGACCCAGCTGCCACAGGCCGGTGCCGCCCGCGGCCAGGCGGCCGTCCAGCCACTCGGCCCGCCATTCGCGGGTGTGGCGGTCACTGACGCCCTGGCGCTCGGTGGCGCCGGCGTACAGCGGGCCATAGCGGTTGCTCTGCAGGCCATAGTCCTTGCGCACGGCGCCCAGCTCGTACGAGAAGGAGCGCAGCCCGGGCCGCAACAGGGCCTGGCTGCCGAAGTAGCGCTGCACGATCACGTGCTCACGGCCCAGCAGGTCGCGCACCACCAGACGCACGTCGCCTTGGCCGGTCACCACCGGCAGGTCCTGCAGCTCGAAGGGGCCGGCCGGCACCTGGCTGCTGAGGCGGCGGCTGCCGTTGACGAAGACGTCCACCGTGGAAGGCAGTGCCGTTTCGCCACGCAGGGCCGGGAGCGGAAAACTCAGAAAGCCGGGCTGGATGCTGAAGTCGGTGGCCCATTGCACGCCCGAGAACCGCATGGCCTGCCCCCAGGCGCCCGCACGGCCCACGGCGTCGCCCAGGCGCAGGCTGGCCATGCGCTGCGGCATGTCCTGCGTCCAGGTGGTGTCCAGCCGCACGAAGCGCGGCTGCTGGCCGTCGTCGCGCGCCAGTCCGGTGGTGCGGCCGCTGCCGGCGGGGCCGAAGCTGCCCAGCTCCAGCAGCGCGCGCGTGGCATCGGTGCGGCCACCACCCTGGCCCAGGGTGCTGCGCTGCCACTGCAGGTCGTAGTTGGCATAGCCGCCCCAGCGGGTCGGCGCCTGAGCGGCCGTGGCCACCGGCTCCACCGTCAGTACGCTGCCTTCGAAGGCGGCGGTGCCGGCGGTGATCTCCAGCGCCTGCGCTTCGTCGTCGATGTGCCAGCGCAGCCCGCGGCCGGCCGACAGCGGCCGCCAGCACTGGCCCGCGTGCCACAGATCGGCCGGCAGCATCGGCGGCGCCAGCCGCAGCAAGGCCCAGTCGCTGCACAGCAGCGCCACCTGCTGGCCCGGCAGGCGCAGCACGCGTGCAGCGTCCTGCTGGGGCAGCTGGTTCAAGGTCACCGACAGCAGCACGTCTTCGGCGGCCGCCGGCTGTGGCAGGGATGCGCTCGCGGGCAGGACCTCCGGCAGGGCCACGCGTGCCGCGGCCGCGACCGACCAGGCGGCCGCCAGACCCAGCAGCGCAGCGCGCCCCATCGGGCCTGCCTCAGGGCGAAGGCGGCAGCAGCGCGACATGGTGCAAGCCCGCGTCGGTCATCACTTCCAGCGTCACCGGACGCGCGGTGTCGGCCTGGGCCAGCGCCGCCAACGCAAAGCGCCGCACCTCGCCCGGGAACACCACCGACTCGGGCCCCTGCATGACGTGGAAGGCCTGGCGTGCGTCGCCCTGCACACGCACGCCGGCCACCCGGTAATGCACGTTGCCGTGGTTGGTGACCTGGGCCACCAGCCGGCCCTGCTCGTCATAGCGGGCATGCCAGCGCTGCTCCTGGCGCACCGCATCGGGCGCCACGTACACCGGCAGCCGCAGCGTCACCAGCACGCGCACGTTGCCCTGCACCATCGAAGGCTCGGGCGCCTGCGAAGGCACTTCGCGCAGCACCAGCCGGTAGGTCTGCTCACGGTCCGAGGCCGCGGTACGCCGCAGGCCCACGCGGACCACCTGTGTGCGACCCGGGCCGATCGTGAACACGCCCGGGCTGACGATCAGGTCGTCGCTGGCCTCGTCGCGGTCCACCCCCGCTTCGCGCTGCCAGCGGATCGCGTCGGCCTGCAGCACCACCGGTGCGCTGCCGTTGTTGGTCACGCGCACGGTGCTGCGGTCGTTGCTGCGGTCCAGCTGCACGGCCACTGGCATCAGGCTCAAGTCAGCGGCGGCCACGGGGCCGGCCATCAGCAGCCAGGCCATCAGCGCGGCGAGCCAGCAAGGCAGACGGTGATGCATGCCGGCCTCAGTAGCTGATGGTCACGGTGACCGTGTCGCTGTAGGTGCCGGGCACGGCACCGGTGAGCGAAGGAATGCGGCCGTAGATGGTCAGGGTCTGGCTGCTGCCGCTGCCGGTGCCGGTGACCTGCGAGCTGCTGGCCGTGCCGTCGCCCCACACGGTGGCGCGGGAAGCATCGGTGTACAGCTGGTAGGCCATGCTGTGGCTGCCGTTTTTCATCGTGCGGCTGGCGAAGTTGGTGCCGCCACCCGCGTTGACGCCGGCGCTCAACGACACCGCATACGGCGTGGTGTTGGTGCACTGCACCGCCAGCGTGGAGCTGGCGTCCACCGGCACCGCGGCGCTGAGCGCATCGATGGCGCTGCCGAAGTTCAGCAGCGAGCCGGACACCGTGCAGGCGCTGACCACCGTGGCCGTGGCCTGGAAGGTGGAGCTGCCCGTGCCGGCCCAGGCGCACAGCGACCAGACACCGGCCAACGCGGCCACCGAACGAATGAAACACCTGGGCATGCGATAACTCCTGCTGCCGGGATCGCGTGCCTGCCGACCGGCCTGCCAGCGCGACTTCCCTTGGCATGCATATCGGAGTGCGCTGCAGGCGGCAGGAGCGTTGGTTGCTGTCAAACGCAGGCGGGCGAATGCGGCAATCCGCGTAGGCAATCGCCCTACACTTTTGCAACCCGGGTGGCAGACGCCCGGGGCGCGTCCGAAACGCATTGCTTGATGAGATTTCTGATCATCGATGACCACCCGCTGCTGCGCATGGGCGCTCGGCAGATGCTGGAGTCGCGCTGGGTCGGCTCACAGGTCGACGAAGCCGAGACATTGGCCGAAGGACTGCGGCTTTTTCGTGCCGCCCGGCCCGACGTGGTGCTGCTGGACCTTCGTCTGCCCGATGCCGACGGCATCGAAAGCGCGGTGCGCATGACGCGCGTGGCCGCGGGCGTGCCCATCCTGGTGGTCAGCCAGAACGACGAAGCGGCCCATGCCGCGCGGCTGCTGGAGCTGGGCGTGCGCGGCTTCCTGCCCAAGGACCGGGCTGCCACCGACCTGCCGACGGCGGTGCAGCGCCTGCTGGACGGCGGCCGTTACCTCACGCCCGAACAGGCCGACCGCATGGTCGACCTGCTGGCCCAGCGCACGCATGAGCAGCGGCCGGTGCACGAAGCGCTGTCGACGCAGGAATTCCGCGTCACGCAGCTGATCGCGGCCGGCCACACGCCGGCCCAGATCGCCGAGGCCATGCACCTGTCGGTCAAGACCGTGGGCAGTTACCGCGCGCGCATCTTCGACAAGACCGGCTGGCGCTCCAATGCCGAGCTGGTGAAGTACTGCCTGCAGCACGGGCTGACCGAGCCGGCCAAGGACGGATGAGCAGCGCCGCCATCGCGTGCGCGCCGCCAGCGGCTAGGCCGTGGCCTGCCGCGGCAGCGTGAAGTAAAAGCGCGCGCCCTGCCCCGGCACCGATTCGGCCCACACGCGGCCGCCATGCCGGTGCACCACCCGCCGCACGATGGACAGGCCGACGCCGGTGCCCGGAAACTCCGAGGCCGGATGCAAACGCTGGAACACGCCGAAGAGCCGCGCCGCCTGACCTGGGTCGAAGCCGCGGCCGTTGTCGCTGACGCAGAACACCGTCTCTGGTCCCTCCTGCCGCGCGCTCACCACCACCTGCGGGGCCGCCGACTTGGACGAGTACTTGAAGGCATTGCTCAGCAAATTGCTCCACACCTGGCGCAGCATCAAGGGGTCGCCGACGACCGCCGGCAGCGGCTGCCGGGTGACCTCGGCCGGCGTGCCGGTGGCGCCGGCCCGCACTTCGGCCAGGGCCTGGTCCACCAGGCCTTCGGTATCCACCGGCACCTGCTCATAGGCACGCTGGTCCACCATGGCCAGCGTCAGCAGCTCTTGCGACAGGCGCTGCAGGCGCTCGCACTCCTGGGCCACCACCTCGATGCTGCGCCGCGCGCCGGCGCCCCGCGGCAGTTCGTCGCCCTGCAGCACCTGGCCCAGCACCAGGCCCATCGCGCCCAGCGGCCCCCGCAGGTCGTGCGCCAGGCTGCGGCTGAAGTGGCGCAGGTCTTCATTGGCCTGCTGCAGCCGCTCGGTGCGTTCCTGCACGCGGCTTTCCAGGCTCTCGTTGAGGGCGCGCAGGCTTTGCTCGCGCTGGCGCAAGCCTTCGAGCAGCACGCTCAGCGAGGCGCCCAGCTGGTCCACCTCGTCGTGCGTGACCTGCGGCCGCATCTCGGGCGCGGCCTCAGGCATCAACGCCTGCGCGCGCCGGGCCACGCGCCGCAGCGGGCCGGTGAGCCGCACCGTCAGCCACCAGCCCACCAGGCCGAACAACAGCGCCCCAGCACCGCCCAGCCACCACAGCCGGCGCTGCAAGGCATCGGCAGCGCCGAAGGCCGTGGCCTCGGGCTGGCGCACCACCACCGTCCAACCCATGCCGGGATAGTCGTCGAACGGCTGGCTGGCACTGCTGGCGGTGAGGTAGCGCCGGCCATCGGCCCAGGCCACGCTGCCTGCGATGCCGTTCTGCCACTCGGCCGGCAAGGCGGGGTGGCGCGGGCCCAGGGCGATCTCGCCCTGCGGGCCGGTGACGACGATCTCCACCTCGCGCGCGGCATCGACGGTGGCCAGGGCTTCGCGCCGGCGTTCTTCGGCCCAGGCCCAGCTGAGGTGGCCGCCGACCACGCCCACGGTACGGCCGCTGCGCTGCAAGGGCGCGGCCACGTCCACGAAGCGCAGCGGCTCGCCGTTGGCCGATTCGGGCGGCAGCAAGGAGGCCAGCAAAGCCGCCTCGTGCACGTCGCCCACGCTGGGTTGCTGCAGGCCCTGCTGGAACCATGGGCGTTGCTGCACGTTGCGGCCTTCCAGCAGGCCCTGGGTGGCGGCCAGCACCTGGCCGTCTGGCGTGGCCACGCCGATCCAGCTGTAGTGGCGCGAGTGGCGCTGCAAGCCTTCGACCAGCAGCCGCCAATGCTCGGACTGCAGGCGCCAGTCCAGCAACTGGTCCAGCGCGGCGATCTGGCGCACCTCGCGCAGGCGGGCGGCCATGTCGGCATCCAACCGCAGCGACAGGCGCTGCGCCAGCTGCTCCAGCGCCAGGGCGGTGTCCTGCTCGCTCTGGCGGTAGGCCTCACGCGCCGAGAGGACGCTGATGCCGCCGAACAGCAGCAGCGCCAGCGTGGTGAAGGCCAGGGCGATGCGCACCCGCATGCCGCGGCGTTGCAGCCAGCGGCCGGCGGCCGTGCGTGCAGGCAGCCCGGCCCCCGGGGCCGGCGCCTGCATCGATGAATCCTGCAAGGACATGCCAGCGATCAACAGCCTGACACCCCGCCCCCATGGCAGCCCCGGCGCAGGCCATCACACCGGGCCGGCCGATGCTACTGCGCCCATCACCGCCCGATGAACTGCGGTTTGCGCTTGCCGGCAAAGGCCTCCACGCCCTCGGCGTGGTCGCGGGTGAGGTTGGTCAGGCACTCGTAGGCGGTGCCGGCGTCCATGTGGCCGTGGGCCAGCTGGCGCAGCGGAATCGTGTAGCCGGCCTTGGTCCAGCGGATGGCCTTGGCCGCACCATGCTTGAGCTTGCCGACGATGAACTCGACCTTGGTGTCCAGCTCGCTGGCGGGCACCACATGGCCGATGGCGCCCAGCTGGCGCGCTTCGGTGGCGGTGAGCAGGTCGCCGGTGAGCAGCAGCTCGCGCGCCTTGCCGAAGCCGATGATGGCCGGCCACAAGAAGCCGCCGCCGTCGGCGGCATTGAGGCCCACGCGCACATGCGGGTCGCCGATGCGGGCGCCTTCGTCCATCACCGTGATGTCGCACAGCAGCGCCAGCGTGGCGCCCAGGCCCACCGCATCACCATTGATGCGGCCGATGATGGGAATCTCGCAGTCCAGCATCGAGTAGACGATGCGCTTGGCTTCCCAGGTCACCACCTCGAACTGCTCGGGGTCGCGGATGGCGTCGCGCATCCATTCGATGTCGCCACCGGCACAAAAGGCCCGGCCCGCACCGGTGAGCACGATGGCGCGCAGGTCGCGGCGCTCGCCCAGGTCGATGAACACGCGCGACAAGGCCTTGTGCAGCGCGCCGCCCACGCTGTTCATCGCCTGCGGCCGGTTGATGGTGACGCGGGCGATGCCGTCTTCGATGTCGACGATCAAGGGGTTTTCAGCAGTCATGTCGGTTACCTCAGGGGAGAAAAACGGGTGGGGCGCAGCAGGCGGGTTTGCATGCGCACGATCCAGGGCAGCACCTGGTCGGCATAGGCGATCCAGCGCGGGTCGGCCCACATCGCGGCGCGGCGGCGTTCGCGGTCGGCCAGGTCGGCATAGGCCCACAGGTGCATGGCGGTGTTGAGTTCGCCGGTTTCGGTGGTGAAGTAGCCCACCAGGCCGCCCAGGTGCTCCTGCATCAGCGGCAGGCCTTCGGCCTCGAACAGCTGCAGGAATCGCTGGAAATGCGCAGGCTGGAAGCTGTAGTTGCGTTCTTCGTAGATCACACGGGGCCTTTCAGTCGAGTGGGCCTTCGTAGGCGTCGCTGGCGGCGCCCCAGGCCATGTAGCCGCCGTCCACCGGCAGGGTGACGCCGGTGATGAAGGCGGCGGCGTCGGAGGCCAGGAAGGTCATGGCCTGGGCGATGTGCTGGGCAGTGCCCAGGCGGCCGGCCGGCGTGCGGCGGCGGATGCGCTGCTCATCGAGCTTGCCTTCGTCGATCAGCCGCTGCGCAAAGGGCGTGAGCATGTAGCCCGGCGCGATGGCATTGACCCGCACGCCCCGGGCCGCCCACTCGCAGCCCATGGTGCGGGTCATCATGCCGATGCCGGCCTTGGCCGCGCTGTAGGCATTGCGGCGTGCCAGCCCCAGCACGCCGGCCACCGAGCTGAGGTTGATCACCGATCCGCGGCCCTGCGCCAGCATGGTGGGCGCCACCGCCTGGGTGACCAGGTAGGTGCCGGTCAGGTGCACGTCCACCAGCCGGCGGAAGTCGGCCACGTCCTGGTCCACCGTGGGCAGGAAGCTGTCGGGGATGCCGGCGCTGTTGATCAGCACGTCGATACGGCCATGGCGCGCCAGCAGCGCCGCCACCCAGCCGTGCACGTCGGCCTGGCTGGCCACGTCGCCGCCAAAGGCCAGGTGGCCGGCGGTGGGGCCCAGCGTCATCGCGGCGCGTTCGGCCGCACCGGCATCCAGGTCGGCCACCGCCACCCGCATGCCCTGCCCGGCCAGGGCCTGCGCGGCCGCCAGGCCCAGGCCGCTGGCGCCGCCGGTGATCAGGGCCACGCGGCCTTGCAGTTCAGGATAAGAAGCCATCGTGCATCAGGCCTCCAGCCGGATGCCGGCCGTGCGAATGACCTCGCCCCAGCGCGCGGTCTGCTGCGCCACATGGCGGGCAAAGGCCTCGGGCGTGCTGGGAGAGGGCTGAACACCCATCTCGGCCAGCTTCTGCCGAACCTCTTCAGCCGCCAGCGCCTGGTTCAACGCGGCATTCAGCCGGGCCACGGTGGCCGTCGGCAGACCCGCCGGGCCGGCCAGGCCTTGCCAGGCATAAGCCTCGAACCCCGGCACACCGGCCTCTGCAAACGTGGGCACGTCGGGAAGCACCGGGCTGCGCTGGGCCATCGACAAGGCGATGGGCCGCAGCTTGCCGCTGCGGATGTAGGGCAGGCTGGCCGCGGTGTTCACCAGGTACAGGTCCACCTGGCCGCCCATCAGGTCTTGCAGCGCCGGCGCGTCGCCACGGTAGGGCACGTGCAGCAGCTGGATGCCGGCGGTGCGCTGCAGCAGTTCCATGCCCAGGTGGTTGGGGCCGCCCGCACCGGGCGTGGCGTACTTCAAATCACCGGGGCGCTGCCTGGCCAGCGCCAGCAGCTCGGGCAGTTGCCGCGCCGGCAGGTCGGGCCGGGCCACCAGCACGAAGGGAAACACCGTGGTGCCGCCGATGTAGCTGAAGTCGCGCTCGGGCCGGTACGGCAGCTTGGCATACAGGCTGGGCGCCAGCGCCACGGTGGACACGTCCACGGTGCCGAGGGTGCTGCCATCGGCCGGCGCGCGCGCAATCGCATCACCGCCGATCAAGGTGCCGGCTCCGGGCTTGTTCTCCACCACCACCGTCTGCCCCAGCGTGCGCGCCATCGACTGGCCCAGCAGCCGGGCCACCACGTCGGTGCCGCCGCCGGCCGGAAAGGGCACGATCCAGCGCAGCGGCGCGCCACCCGACCCGGCCTGTGCGCGGGCCAGCCAGGGCGCCAGGCCCAGGGACAGGGCCGCCAGGCCCAGGGTTCTGCGGTTCACGCGCATCGTCTCCTCCTCTTGTTGCATGTCAGGCCGCCAGCAGGCTGCGCCGCACGTCGATGCGCTGCAGCTGGTGGTCGGCATCGCCGAACAGCGTGGCATCGACCTGCAGCCGCTTGTACAGATGGCCCAGGCGGTATTCCTCGGTCATGCCGATGCCGCCCGACACCTGGATGAGCTGGCCCATCGCGCGCAGCGCCCGGCGGCCCACAAAGCTCTTGGCGGCCGGCAGCGTGGCAGGCAGCGCATCGGGCTGAGCATCCAGCTCGGCCGCCAGGCGGCCGGCCAGCGCGATCAGCTGCTGCAGGTCGCAGAACACCTCGGCCATGCGGTGCTGCAAGGCCTGCTGGTCCGACAGCGGTCGGCCGAACTGCTGGCGCTGCTTGAGGTAGGCCAGCGTCAGGTCGAAGCCGGCTTCCAGCACGCCCACCGCATCGGCCACCAGGGCAGCGGCGGCGAGGTCGCGCACCAGCGGTGCGGCGCCGTGGCCCACCGCTTGGGCGGGCGCCGACTCGAACACCAGCCGAACGCCATGGCGGCCGTCGAGCAGCCGCACCGGCATGGTCTGCACGCCCGCGGCCTGCAGGTCCACGCACAGCAGCGTGCCCTCGGCATCGGGCATCGGCAGCAGCACATGGCTGGCGTGCAAGCCGCCCATCACCAGGTCGGCGCGGCCTTGCACACGCCCCTGCGCCAACCGCAGCTCGGCACGCGCCGGCAGGTCGGCCAGCGCCAGCCGCAGCTGCCCCCTGGCCAGCGCACCGGCCTGCTGCGGATGCTGGCGGGCCCACCAGGGCGCCAGCAGCAGGTGCAGGCCCAGCGGCTCGGGCCGGGCATCGCGGCCGGCGGCGCGCAGCAGGCCCAGGGCCTGGCCGAAGCTGGCGCCGAAGCCATCTTGCGCTTCGGGCAGCGTCAAGGCCAGCCAGCCCAGGTCGGCCATCGCGGCCCAGGCGCCGCTGTCTTCCCGGTGGCCCTCACGAAAGCGGGCCAGGCGCGAGGCCAGCGAACCATGGGCGGCGAACCAGCGGTCGGCGGTGCCCAGCAACAGGTCGAGCGATTCGGCGTCCATGTCACATTCCCAGCAAGGACTTGGCGATGATGGCTTTCTGGATCTCGTTCGAGCCGGCGTAGATGGTCACCACGCGGCGGAACAGGTGGCGTTCCACCCAGCCTGTGGCAGCTTCGTCCAGCGGCCCGCTGCCGTAGCCGGGCTGCAGCAGCAAGCCCGCGGCGCCCAGCCAACCCATCGCGGTTTCGGTCACGCGCTGCTGCAGCTCGGAGCCGCGGATCTTCAGCGTGGAGGCGGCCGGCCCCGGCTCGCGGCCGGCCATCTGCTCGGCCACCACGCCCAGCACCGCCGATTCCAGCGCGATGAAGTCGGCCGTGAGCGAAGCCAGCCGCCGCCGCACCAGCGGGTGGTCGATCAGCGGGCGGCCCCGGTCATCGGTCAGCCGCCGGGCCAGCTGCTCCAGCGCCACGATGTCGCGCTTGGTGCGCGCGGCCTGCGCGTTGTTCACCCGCTCGCGTGCCAGCAGGTCCTTGGCATAGGTCCAGCCCTGCCCGCGCTGGCCCACCAGCTTGTCCGCGGGGATGCGCACGCCGTCGATGAACAGCGCATTGACGCTGTGGCCTTCGTCGATGGTGAGAATGGGCTGCAGGCTCAGGCCGAGCAGGCGCATGTCCACCACGAACATCGACAGCCCGGCCTGCGGGCGGGCCTGCGGCTCGGTGCGGGCCAGCAGGAACATCTGGTCGGCCATGTGGCCGCCCGACAGCCAGGTCTTCTGGCCGTCGATCACCCACTCGTCCCCATCCAGCCGCGCGGTGGTCTTCAGCGACGCGAGGTCCGAGCCGGCATTGGGCTCGGAAAAGCCCTGGCACCAGAACTCCTGCCCATGCAGGATGCCCGGCAGGTAGCGCGCCCGCTGCGCCGGGCTGCCCTCGGCGATCAGCATCGGCCCGGCCAGGAACAGGCCCAGCACGTCGCCCAGCGGCGCATCGGCAAAGGCGGTTTCTTCTTCGAAGATGTAGCGGCGCGCCTCATCCCAGCCCGGCCCGCCGGCCGATGCAGGCCAGTGCGGCGCGCCCCAGCCGCGGCGGCCCAGCGCGGCCTGCCAGCGGGCGACGGTTTCGCGCGGCAGGTGCAGGCCGGCGCGGGTGGCCTGCACCAGTTCGTCGTCCAGGTGCTCGGCCAGGAAGGCGCGCACCTCGGCCCGGAAGGCGCGCAGCTCGGGGGTGTCGAACAAGCCCATGGTGTGCGGTCCTTCAGGGCAGCAGGATGAGGGAGCCGGTGGTGCCGCGGCCCTGCAGCGCCTCATGCGCGGCGCGGGCCTGCGGCAGCGGGTAGCAGCCGCCGATGTGCACCTGCAGCTCGCCATCGGCCACCAGGCCGAACAGTTCGGCCGCCGCAGCGGGCAGGTCGGGGTGGTGCTGCAGGTAGGCGAACACACCGGGCACCGAGACGGTGAGCGAACGCGCCGGCCCCAGGTCGGCCAGCGCCACCTGCGGCAGGCCCTGCGCCACCTGCCCCAGGTTGACGATGTGGCCGAAGGGCTTGAGCACGCCCAGCGACTGCTGGAACACCCCGCCGCCCAGGCCTTCGAACACCACGTCCACGCCGGCGCCCTGGGTCAGCCGCCGCACGCCTTCGGTGAAGGGCTCTTCGTTGTAGAGGATCACCTCGTCGCAGCCACGGGCCAGGGCCAGTGCGGCCTTGTCCGCCGAGCCCACGGTGCCGATGACACGGGCGCCCAGCCGCTGCGCCCACTGGCACAGCAGCGAGCCCAGGCCACCGGCGGCGGCATGCACCAGCACCGTGTGGCCGCTGCGCACCGGCGCCACCTTCGTCATCAGCATGTGGGCCGTCATGCCTTGCAGGGTGACGGCGGCGGCCTGTTCGTAGCTCACCTGCGGCGGCAGGCGCAGCAAGGCGGTGGCCGGCAGGTTGCGCAGCGTGGCGTAGCTGCCGATGGGCCGGGCCGCATAGCTCACCCGGTCGCCCACCGACCAGCCGGCCACGCCCTCGCCCACCGCCACCAGCTCGCCGGCGGCTTCCACACCCAGCGCGCCGGGCAGCGCCGGCAGCGGGAACACACCGCGCCGGTGGTAGGTGTCGAGGTAGTTGATGCCCACCGCATGCTGGCGGATCTGCACCTCGCCCGCGGCGGGCGGTGGCACGGCCACCCACTCGGGGCGCAGCTGTTCGGGGCCGCCATAGGCATGGATGCGCACGGCCAGGGCTTCGGTCGTCATGAGGTGTGTCCTGCGGTATGGGCGGGGCTGGCGGGCAGCTCGGCCGGCGGCAGTTGCAGCACGGCGTCGCGCAGTTCGCGCTTGAGCACCTTGCCCATCGGGTTCTTGGGCAGCGCGGCCAGCACATGCCAGCGGCGGGGTACCTGGTAGTCGGCCAGGTGGCGGGTGCAGGCGGCGCGCAAGGCGGCCAGGTCCAGCGTGGCACCCTCGCGCGGTACCACACAGGCGGCGATGTCTTCGCCCAGGCCGGGGTGCGGCACCGCCACCACCGCCGCCTCGGCCACGCCGGGGCAGCGGTACAGCACTTCTTCCACCGCGGCGCTGGCGATCTTGAGGCCGCCGCGGTTGATGATGTCCTTCTTGCGGTCGACGAAGTGCAGGTGGCCTTCGTCGTCCAGCCGGCCCATGTCGCCGGTGTGCACCCAGCCATCGACGAAGGCCTGCGCAGTGGCTGCTTCGTTGTGCAGGTAGCCCAGCGCAGCGCTGGGGCCGGCGAACACGATCTCGCCCACCTCGCCGGTGGCCAGCGGGCGGCCTTCGTCGTTGACCACCCTTACCGCGCAGCCGGGCATGGGGCCACCGATGCAGCCCGCCTTGCGTGGCAGGTACCAGGGCGGCAGGTAGGTGCCGGCGGGACCGGTCTCGGTCATGCCCCAGATGTGCACCTGGTCCACCCACGGCAGGTGGCGGCTGAACTTGGCGATGACCTCGGCCGGCATCACCGCGCCGCCATACCCCAGCCGCCGCACGCGCGAGAGGTCGTAGCCGCCGCGGACGTACTCGTCGATCATGAAGTGCAGCGGCGCGGTGACGCCGTGGTACACGCTGGTGCCTTCGGTCTCGATCAGCCGCAGGCGGCCGGCGTTGTCCAGCGTGTTTTCTTCCAGCACCACGCCGGCCCCATGCACCCAGGCCGCCATGCAGGCCATGTTGAGCACGCTGCTGGTGAAGATGGGCCAGGCGCCCTGGTAGGTGTCGTCGGCCGCCAGGCCCACGCCGCCGCCCACCGCCAGGCCGGCGAAGACCTGGCTGCGGTGGCAATGCATCACCGCCTTGGCACGCGCGGTGGTGCCGGAGGTGAAGAGCAGGCAGCTCAGGTCTTCGGCCCGCGGTGCGGGCGCCTCGGGCAGCGGCGCATCGAAGCTGTGCTGCGGGTCGGGCCAGCGGTCGGCGCTGCCTGCGGGCGCGTCCAGCAGCAGGCAGCGCGCTTCGGGGTGCAGCGCGGCGACGCGCGCTGCCGATTCGGTGGTAGTGACCACGATGCTGGGCGCCACCAGCTGCAGCGCATGGCCCAGTTCTTCATCGGCGGCGCGCACGTTCAGCGGCGCCACCGCCGCGCCCAGGGCCCAGCAGCCCAGCGCGGTGAGCACACCTTCCCGCGCCGCGGTGTTGGCCAGCAGCAGGGCCACGCGGTCGCCGGCCAGCAGGCCACGCGCATGCAGCGAGCGCGCCATCGCCTCCATGCGGATGACCAGCTGCACATAGCTCAGCCGGTCGCGGTGGCCGCTGTACGAAGGGGCCGACAGCGCCAGGTGGTGCCGCCGCTGCGCGGCGCGGCGGCGCAGCAGCGCAGGCACCGTCAGCCCATGCAGCTCATTCGCCAGCGCATCGGTGGGGTGCATGGCCACCGTCATGCGATGCTGTAGCCGCCATCCACCGGCAGCGTGACGCCGGTGATGTAGCGGGCATCCGAAGACACGAGAAACGCCGCCGCCTTGGCGATGTCCGACGGCTCGCCCATCTCGCCGGCCGGCAGGCGCTGCAGCACGGCGGCGCTGCGCTGCGGGTCGGCCATCACAGGCGCGGCCATGCGGGTGCGTATCCAGCCCGGTGCGATGGCATTGACGCGGATGTGCTGCGGCGCAAAGGCCACCGCCAGCGAGCGGGTCAGCGCCACCACCGCGCCCTTGCTGGCGGTGTAGCCCGGGTTGAAGGCCGATCCGAAGTAGCTCCACATCGACGCGAAGTTGACGACCGCGCCGCGCTGGCGGGCCAAACCTTCGCGGAAGGCCAGGCAGGCCAGCTGCGTGCCGTTGAGGTTGATGTCCACCACCTGCCGGAAACCGTCGATGGTGAACTCGCGCCCTTCACGCAGGATCACGCCGGCGGCATTGACCAGCACCGCCACCTGCGGCTCTTGCGCGGCCACCGCCTGCACCGCGGCAGCGTCGGTGATGTCCAGGCGGCGGAAGTCGATGCCGCTGCCTTCGAGCTCGGGCTCGGTGTCCAGGCCCAGGGCCAGCACGCGGTAGCCGCGGGCCCGCAGCTCGATGCCGGTGGCCAGGCCCAGACCGGTGCCGCCGCCGGTGATAACGGCCAGGGGAAGCGAGGAGGAGGTCGTCATGTGCAAGGTCCCTCGAATGAAGCTCAGGCGGCGAGGTGTTCCAGTGAACGCATCGCAGCCACGAAGTCGGCGGCCTGCAGCGGCCGCTGGAAGTTGGGCACGTGGGGCGCGGTCATGGTGCCGTCGGCGATCTGCTGCAGCAGCGCGTCGTCCACGGCGGCGGCGCCCAGCGCGCGCAGATGGGTGGGCAGGCCGATGGCGCGGTAGAAGGCCAGCTGCTCATCCATGAAGCCGGCGCTGCGTTCTTCCAGCAGCCACTGCACCAGCAGTGCATACGCCACCTGCAGGCCGTGCAGCGCCCGGTCCACGCCCGGTGCACGCGGCAGGCCGCGCGTCATCGCATGCGCCAGCGACAGGCCCGAGTTCTCGAAGGCCAGGCCGCTGAGCAGCACCAGCGCTTCGGTCAGGCGCTCGAAGGCATCGTCGGGCTCGCCGCGGCCGGCGGCCTGCAGCGCCGCCAACGCATCGGCGCGGATCACGCGGTCGCAGGCCCGGGCCAGCTCGGCCGCAGCCAGCGTGGGCATGCCGCCGAAGGCATTGCGGGCACCGCTGCGCCGGCACTGCTCCCCTTCGTACAGCTTGGCCAGCGCATCGCCGATGCCCGACAGCAGCAGCACCCGCGGCGCCCGCGCCAGCAGCCGGGTGTCGACGATCACCGCATCGGGGTTGCGCGGCAGGTGCTCCACCGACAGCATGCGGTGCGCCTCGTCGTAGAAGACGAAGTTCTTGCTGCACGGCCCGTCGTTGGAGGCGGCCGTGGCCAGCACCACCAGCGGCGTGCCCAGCGCACGCGCCACGGCCTTGCCGGTGTCCACGCCCTTGCCGCCGCCGGCGGCGATGACCACTTGCGGCGCCGGCCCGCTGGCGCGCACCTCGGCCAGGCAGGCATCGACGGTGCGGTGCGTGACCTCGCCTTCGGCGATCACGGTGCGCAGCTCTACACCGGCGGCTGCGCAGGCCTGGCCCAGCGCTGGCTGCAGCATGGCCTGCACCACGCGGTCGCACACCAGCAGGGCCTGCTGACCCAGGCTGCGGGCCACCTCACCGGCAATGGCCAGCGCACCGGGGCCCTGGTAGTAGCGGTGGGCGGCGCCAAAGGCGCGCAGCCCTTCGGGCAGACGTGGCACAGCCATCGCGTCAGGCCCCGATCCAGGCCGCCACCCGCTGGCAGATGCGCGCGGTGCTGAGGCCGTAGCGGTCGTACAGGAAGGCCTGCGAGCCGCATTCGATGAACTGGTCGGGGATGGCGATCTTCAGCAGCGGCTTGTGCACGCCCGCTTCGTACAGCGCATCCACCACCAGGCTGGCCAGCCCGCCCATGGCCACGTGGTTCTCGGCCACCACCAGGCGGTCGACCGTGGCGGCGAAGCGCAACAGGCCTTCGGTGTCGAAGGGCTTGAGCGTGGCGGTGTGGAACACCGCGGCCGCATGGCCCAGCGCATCGAAGTGCGCCTTGGCGTCCAGGCAGCGCTCGGTCATCACCCCGGTGGATACGAAGCCGATGCGCCCGCCCTGCCCCACCACATGGCCGCGGCCCACCTGCACCCGGTGGGTGGCGGGGTCGAACACCACCGGCACATGGGCGCGCAGCAGCCGGCAGTACAGCGTACCGGGCAGGCCGGCCGCCATCTCGGCGATCTGCGCCATCTCGGTGGCGTCGGCCGGGTCCATCACCGTGAGGTTGGGGATGGAGCGCATCAGCGCCAGGTCTTCGATGGCCTGGTGGGTGCCGCCATAACCCGAGGCCAGGCCCGGGTTGCCGGCGAACACCTTCACGTTCTCGTGGCTGTGGGCGCAGGCGATGGCGATGAAGTCGTAGGCGCGCCGGCTGGCGAAGGTGCCATAGGTGGTGCAGTAGGCCACCTTGCCCACCTTGGACAGGCCGGCCGCCACCATCACCAGCGCCTGCTCGGCCATGCCGACGTTGAAGAAGCGCTCGGGGTGCTCGCGCCGGAAGTCGTGCACGTCGGTGTACTTGCCCAGGTCGGCCGTCAGCACCACCAGCTCGGGGTGCATCTCGGCGGCGCGCAGCAGCCCTTGCGAGAAGGGTGCGAACTGCGAGGCCCGGCCCACCACCGCCTGCGATTCGCCCATGCCCAGCGTGCGGCCCACGGTGGGGTTCGATGCGGTCAAGGTATCAGCCATGGTTCGCCTCCAGCTCCTGGGCCACCGCATCCCATTCCTGTTCGTCGATGCGGATGAAGTGCGCGCGGTCGCGCTGTTCCAGCCGCGGCACCCCCTTGCCGGGCTTGGTGCGCAGCACCACCGCCTTGGGCCGGCCGCGCCGCTCGCGCGCCCAGGCAAAGGCGGTGAGCAGCTGCGACAGGTCGTTGCCGTCGATCTCGTGCGTGTCCCAGCCGAAGGCTTCGAAGCGTTCGGTCACCGGGTCCACCGGCACCACCAGCGGGCCATCGGCCTGGATGCCGTTGCAGTCGATCCAGCACACCAGGTTGTCGAGCCGGAAGGCGCCGCCGGCGCTGGCCGCTTCCCAGGTGGAGCCTTCCTGCAGTTCGCCGTCGGAGATCTCTACATGGATCGCCGCGCGCCGGCCGTCGAGCCGGTAGCCCAGCGCGGCACCCACCGCGATGCCCAGGCCATGGCCCAGCGATCCGCCGGTCATCTCGATGCCGGGCAGGCGGCCTTCCATCGTGCTCATCTCCAGCGGGCTGCCGTCGGCGCCATAACTCGCCAGGTCGTCCAGGCCGATGACGCCCAGCTCGGCCAGCACCGCCCACAGCGCGATGGAGTAGTGCCCGGTGGACAGGTAGAAGCGCTGGCGGTCGCGCCGCGAGAAGTCCACGTCCTGCGGCGCCAGTTCATGGAAGTACAGCACCGCCAGGAAGTCGGCCATGCCCAGGCCCTGCCCCAGATAGCCCTGCCCTTTGCCACGCGCCTGCGTGACCATGTGGCGCCGCAGCCGCAGCGCGCGTTCGCGCAGCGAGGCCAATGTGGCCTGGCTGCTGCCGGATGTCATGTCCATGCCTGCCCTCCTCCCGTTCACAAGCCGAGGTAGCTGCTGCGCAGCCGTTCGTTGCGCAGCAGTTCGCTGCCGGTGCCCGACATCTCGATGACGCCGTTTTCCATCACGTAGCCGCGGTCGGCCATCTGCAGCACCTTGAAGACGTTCTGCTCGATCACCAGCACCGAGATGCCCAGCGCCCGGATGCGGCCGATCGACTCGAAGAGGCGATCGACCATGATGGGCGCCAGCCCCAGCGAAGGTTCGTCCAGCGCCAGCAGCTGGGGCTTGGCCATCAAGGCACGCCCCACCGCCACCATCTGCTGCTGGCCGCCCGACAAGGTGCCGGCGCGCTGGCTGCGCCGCTCGGCCAGGATGGGGAAGATGTCGAACACCTCGGTCAGCGTCTGCTGGCGCAGTGCGCGGGCGCGGGCGTTGTGCGCGCCCACCAGCAGGTTCTCCTGCACCGACATGTCGGTGAACAGCTGCTTGCCTTCGGGCGACTGCACGAAGCCGGCTTCGACGATGCGGTGCGGCGCCAGCCCTTGCAGTGCCACGCCGTCCAGCCGCGCCTCGCCGCCGGTGGCCCGCACCAGGCCCGACAGGCTGCGCAGCAGCGTCGTCTTGCCGGCACCGTTGGCGCCGATCAGCGCCACCATCTGGCCGCGGTCCACCGCCAGGTCGATGCCGCGCAGCACCGTCACGTCGCCATAGCCGGCCCGCAGGCCGGACACCTCAAGCAGCGGCGTCGACATAGTCGTCTCCGAAGTAGGCCTTGAGCACATGCGGCTCGCGCACCACCGCCTGCGGCTGCCCGTTGGCGATGAGCTGGCCGTGGTGCATCACGATCACCCGGTCCGACAGGCCCATGATCACCTTCATCACATGCTCGATGATCAGCACCGTGACGCCGCGGTCGCGCACCCGCTTGACCAGGCCCACCATGGTCTGCGCCTCCTGCGGCGTGGCGCCGGCCACCACCTCGTCCATCAGCAGCAGCGTGGGCTTGGTGGAGAGCGCGCGGCCCAGCTCCACCTTGCGGCGGTCGAAGGCGGTCAGCAGCTCGGCATCGGTGTCGGCCAGCGCCTGCATGCCGAGAAAGTCGATCAGCTCATCGGCCATGCGCAGGCTGGCGGCGCGGTCGCGGGTCTTTTCCAGGTGGCCCACCACCAGGTTCTCGCGCACCGTCATGCCGCCGAAGGGCCGCGACAGCTGGAAGGTGCGGGCGATGCCGGCGGCGCACACGGCCCAGGGCTTGGCACCGGCGATGTCGCGCCCTTCGAACACGATGCGGCCCGCATCGGCCCGCACGAAGCCGGCGATCATGTTGAAGGCGGTGGTCTTGCCAGCGCCGTTGGGCCCCAGCAGGCCCAGGATCTCGCCGCGGTGCAGCTCGAAGCTCAGGTCCTTGACGGCCTGCAGGCCGCCGTAGCGCTTGCCGATGCCTTCGACGGACAGCAACACGTCGGTGTTCATCGCGGCGCCCCTCCCAGCAGGCGGCGCGCCCAGCGCGACAGCGGCGCCAGCAGGCCCTTGGGCAGGTACAGCACCGCCAGAATGAGCACCAGACCGTAGATCACCAGGTGCAGGCCCACCAGCTGGCCGCCCAGCTCGCTGCGCAGCACTTCAGAGACCGGGGTGAGGAAGAAGGCGCCGATCACCGGCCCCAGCACCGTGCCCTGGCCGCCGATGATGCTCATCAGCGCCATGTCGATGGACAGCTCCACGCCCATGTTGCGCTCCGGGTTGATGAAGCGGATGAACTGCGCGTAGAAGGTGCCGCCCAGCGCCGTCATGAAGGCGCTGAGCGCGAACGCCGCCAGGTAGTAGCGCGTGGGGTTGATGCCCAGCGATTCGGCGGCGTCGCGGTCGCCGCGGATGGCCTTGAGGCACACGCCCAGCCGGCTGCGCTCCATCCAGGCGGTCAGGCCCATCACCAGCAGCAGCATCGCCAGCATGATGTAGTAGTAGGGCAGCTTGCTTTCGAACTGCATGGCCGCCCAGCTGGTGCCCACCAGCGGCACCGTCAGCCCCTGCGAGCCCTTGATGGCGATGCCGAACACCACGTCGGTGTTCTCGAACCAGATGCGGATGATCTCGGCCACCGCGATGGTGGTGAGCGCGAAGTACGGGCCCTTGAGCCGCATGGTGGGGTAGCCGATGGCCACCGCCAGCGCCGCCGCCGCCAGCGCGCCCACCAGCATGCCCAGCCAGGGCGACATGCCCGCATGCGTGAGCAGCGTGACCGAGATGTAGCCGCCCACGCCGCTGAACACCGAGTGGCCGAAGGACACCTGGCCCACGTAGCCGCACACCAGGTTCCAGGCGCTGGCCAGGTAGGCGAAGTACAGCACCATGATCACCGAATGCAGCCAGTAGTCGTTGCGCACCAGCAGCGGCAGCAAAAGGGCCGCGGCCAGCACCACGGCGCCCGCCACCATGGCCCGGGTGCCGCCGCTGCGATGCGGCCCGGCCAGGGCCGGCGCGCCGGTTTGGAGGGAGGTGGTGTTCATGGCCGGCCCTCAGCGCTTGCCCATGAGGCCCTGGGGCCGCACGAGCAGGATGACGATGAACAGCGCCAGCGAGAAGATGGACGCCGTGGGCGTGGTGACGAACTGCGCCGCGATCGACTCGAACACGCCGATCACCAGGCCGCCCACCAGCGAGCCGGCGATGCTGCCGATGCCGCCCAGCACCACCACGATGAAGGACTTGATGCCGAAGCTCAGGCCCACGCTGGGCGTGAGCGGGATGAAGGGCGCCAGCAGGCAGCCCATGGCCCCGACGATGGCGCAGCCCAGGCCGAAGGTGGTGTTGTAGACCTGGCCCACGTTGATGCCCGACATCGCCGCGCCGTCGCGGTTCTGTGCGGTGGCGCGGATGGCGCGGCCCATGTCGGTACGCGCCAGCCACAGCGACAGCCCCGCGGCGATGGCGATGGACGCCACGCAGCCCACCACGCGGAAGGTGTTGAGCGGGTAGTCGCCCAGGCTCAGCGTCGTCTGCTCGATGTGCGAAGGCACCGAGCGCACGTTGGCGCCGAAGGCCATCAAGGCCAGGTTGTCGACCACGATGTACACGCCCGCGGTGAGCAGCAGCGCACTGATAGGCTCGACCACCAGCGCCCGTTCGCGGCGGATCAGCGGCGCGATGATGGTGGCCTGCACCGCATAGCCCAGGCCGAACATCAGCGGCACCGCCACCAGGGCCGAGGCATACGGGTCCCAGCCCAGCCAGTGATGCAGCCAGAAGGCGATGTACATCGACAGCATCAGGAACGAGCCGTGGGCGAAGTTGACGATGCGCAGCACGCCGAAGATGAGGCTCAGGCCCAGCGCGATGCCGCCGTACATGGCGCCGATCAGAACGCCGTTGAGCGCCGAGTAGGTGAGGATGTAGCTGTCCAAGGGCTTCTCCCGGGCGGACTGCGTGGGCGGGCTTCAGCGCTTGGACCAGGCCGGCACCGGCCACACCGGGCGGGTGTCCTTGGCGCGGCTCTCGGCCGGCCACACCGTGCGGCGCTTGCCACCGATGTTCTCGGAGATCACGCCGTGGGCATGGGTGTTCTGGCCCTGCTCGTCGAACTGGATGCGCTGGTAGCCGGTGATCAGTGCCGGGCCCGAGCTGATGTCGGTGGCGGCCAGCGCATCGCGGATCTTGTCGCGGTCGGCACTCCTGGCGCGCTCCAGCGCATCGGCGATCACGTACACGTTGGAGTAGCCCTGGGCCACGTAGGCGTTCAGGCCATGGCCCAGCGCGGCCTGGGTCTTCTTGTCCAGCTCCACGTAGGCGGGCTGCGGGTTCACTTCCAGGATGTCGATCTGGTAGTCCTCCTGCACGAAGTAGTAGGCCACCTGCTTGGGGTCGACCGCCTTGTAGAAGGACGGGTCTTCGGTGCCGCCGCCGGCGGACCACAGGCCATAGGGCAGCTCCAGCCGCTGCTCGGCCAGCTGCTTGGTCAGCAGCAACTGGTCGGGCGTGTAGAAGGCGACGATCAGCGCGTCGGGTTTGGCACCGCGGACCTTCAGCAGCTGCGAGGTGAAATCGGTCTGGTTGGGCGGCGCCGCTTCATCGAACACCACCTCGTACTTCAGCTGCGCGCCCAGCTTCTTGATGTTGGCCGCAAACGACCGGCCCCAGTCCGAGCCCTCGTAGAACAGCGCGATGCGCGACGGGCCCTTGCCCGTTTCCTTCTTCAGCAGCTCCAGGCCGTCGACCACCTCGCGCGAATCGAACGAGGCCTTGTTGTTGGGCCGGAACACGTACTTGAAGTTGCGCTCGGTGATCTCGTCCTTCACCGCGCTGGCCACGATCCAGGGCGTCTTGTTGCGCTCGGCCACTTCGGTGGACGGGAAGGTGACGGCGCTGTTGAAGGCGCCGCACATCACCGACACGTTTTCGCTTTTGATCAGCCGCTCGGTCTCGGACACGCCGACGTCGGCCTTCGATTGCGAATCGGCGAACAGCACGTTCAGCTTGGCCCCGCCCATGGCCTTGATGCCGCCGGCCTGGTTGATCTGGTCGGCCGCGGCGGTGATGCCCACGCGCAGCTGATTGCCCACCGAAGCCGAGCCACCGGTCAGCGGCAGCAGGCAGCCGATCTTCACGGCCGTCTGCGCCTGCGCGGCGGCGGCCATCAACCCCATGGACAACACGGCGGCCGCAGTGCGGCCCCAGGCGGTTCGTTGCATCGTCGTCTCCTTTGTTGTGGGCGTGTTCCAGCGAACGCCTTCAGTGTTCCGGCGGCCCGCGCCTTCGCAAATCGCGAACATGCAATCGGTTCACGATGTGATCAGCTGGAAAACACCAAGTGCGCAGCCGCCCCACGCGGCCTGCAATGCCGCATGAGCCTCACCCATGCCTCCCCCCGCCCCTTCCATCTGCAGGTGCCGCAGGCCGACCTGGACGAGCTGCAGCAGCGCCTGGCCCGCACCCGCTGGCCTGATGAGCCGCCGGGCGAAGCGCCCTGGTCCAGCGGCACCGACCTGCAATGGCTGCAGTCGCTGGTGGCGCACTGGCAGCACCGCTTCGACTGGCGCGCGCAAGAGGCACGGCTCAATGCCTGGCCGCAGTTCAAGTGCGCGGTGGGCGACATTGACCTGCATGTCCTGCACGCCCCCGGTGAAGGCCCGCGGCCGATGCCCTTGCTGCTGTTGCATGGCTGGCCGGGCTCGGTGTTCGAGTTCATGGACCTGCTGCCTTTGCTCACCCAGCCCTCCCGCTTCGGCGGTGATGCGGCCGATGCCTTCACCGTGGTGGCGCCCAGCCTGCCGGGCTACGGCCTCTCGTTCACGCCCGGCCAGCGCCGCATCGGCATCGATGGCATGGCCGAGGCGATGGCCACGCTGATGAACGATGTGCTGGGCTACCCACGCTTTGGCGCGCAGGGCGGCGACTGGGGCGCGTCCGTGGCCGCGAGACTGGGCTACGCGCATGCACCGCTGCTGCACGGCATCCACCTCAACCTGATGCCGCTGCAGCGAGAGCCTGCGCACGTGACCGGCGACAGCGAAGAAGAGCGCCGCTACCTGGCCGACTTGCGCCGCTGGCTGGCCGAAGAAACCGGCTACAGCGCGCAGCAGTCCACCCGGCCGCAGACGCTGGCTTATGCGATGACGGATTCACCCGTGGGCCTGGCCGCCTGGATCGGCGAGAAGTTCCGCGCCTGGTCGGACTGCGGCGGCGACGTGCACCGCGTGTTCAGCCCCGATGCGCTGCTGGCCGACATCTCGCTGTACTGGTTCACCGGCGCCATCGGCTCCTCGTTCTGGCCCTACTACGCGCGGCGGCGCGATGGCTGGCCGGTGCCCGAAGGCGCCACGGTGGACGTGCCCACCGGCTATGCCGAGTTCCCGGCCGAGATCGTGCGGCCGCCCCGCAGCCTGGCGGCCCGCACCTTCACCAACATCCAGCGCTGGCAGCCGATGCCGCGCGGCGGGCACTTCGCGGCGATGGAGCAGCCGCAGGCGCTGGCCGAAGAGGTGCGCGCCTTCTTCCGGCCCTTGCGGTCTTGATGCGCGGCGCTCAGCGCGGCGCTCAATCGGGCCGGTCCGCGAAGGCCAGCTCCACCTCGATCTGCCGCAGCTCGTCGCCGATCAACGCCACCAGCTCGCGGTGGCGCTGCGGCGTGAGCTTGGCCGCGATGGACGCCACGCTGATGGCGCCGATGCCCAGCCGCGCGATGCGAAAGGCCAGGCCCACGCCGCCGATGCCCACCTCCAGGTTGTTCATCGTGAAGGCATGGGCCTGGCGGCGCGCCTGCTCGGCTTCCTTCAACAGGCGCTCGGCGTCCAGGCCCATCTCGGCATAACGCGTGGCATGGCGCCGGTGCAGCGCCAGCAGCTCGTCGCGCCCCAGCAGGCCCAGGATGGCGATGCCGCCGGTGCCAGTGCCCAGCAGCCGCCGCTGCCCGATCACCGTGGACAGGATGCGGATGGGGCTGGGCCCGTCTTCCCGGTGCGCGCAGTGCACATGGTCGCCTTCGCGCATCATCAGGAACACGGTGTCGCCGGTGCGGCGGGCCAGCCGTTTCATTGCGGGGCCGAAGCGCTGCAGCAGCGGCATCGGCTGCGTGAGCGTGGAAGCCAGCAGCAAGGCGGCCGGGCCCAGCCGGTACAGCCGGTGCTCGTCGCGGTCGACGAACTGCTGCTCCACCAGGCAGCTGAGCATGCGGTAGGCGGTCCCGCGGTCGATGCCCGACAGCAGCACCAGCTGCGACAGGCGGATGCCCGCATCCCCGTGCGCGGCCACCAGCTGCAGCAGCTCGAACGCCCGGCGTACCGACTGCGTGCCCTGCACCGCGGCCGAAGCACCGGGCGCCGGCGGGGTGGCCGCGAGGCCGGCGCGGGCCATCGCGTCGAAGGCGAAGGAAGCGGCGGCGCCCATCACGGCTCCAGGCGAATGTGCGCGTCCTGGATCACCTTGCCCCACAGGCCGGCCTGCTGTTTCACCAGCGCGGCGAATTCGTCCGGTGAAGAAGGCGCGGGCTCCACGCCCAGCTCGGCCAGGCGGCGCTGCACCGCCTCGGTGGCCAGCGCCTGCTGCAACGCCTTGTTGAGCCGCGCGATCACCGGCTTGGGCGTGCCGGCCGGCGCGATCAGCCCCTGCCACGAGAAGGCCACGAAGTCGAGCACGCCGGCTTCTTCAAACGTGGGCACGTCCGGAAAGGCCGCCAGCCGCTGGGGGTACGACACCGCCAGCGCGCGCAGCTTGCCGCTTTTCACATAGGCCTGGGACGAGGCCGTGTCCACCAGCATGAACTGGATCTGCCCGCCCATCAGGTCTTGCAGCCCCGGCGCCGCGCCGCGGTACGGCACATGCGTGAACCTGACGCCGGTGCGCTGCTGCAGCTGCTCCATCGCCACATGGTTGGGGCCGCCGGTGCCGGGCGTGCCATAGCTGAGCTTGCCGGGCTCCCTGCGGGCCAGTTCCAGCAGCTCCTTCAGGGTCTTGGCGGGCACCGCCGGGTGCACCAGCAGCGCATACGGAAAGCGCGCAAAGCCGCCGACCAACTCGAAGTCGCGCTCGGGGTTGTAGGGCAGCTTGGCATACAGGTGCTGGTTGAGCGCCAGCGTGGCGTTGTCGGCCGAACCCACGGTCAGCCCGTCGGGCCGGGCGCGCGCCACTTCCTGCGCGCCCAGCATGGTGTTGGCGCCGGGCTTGTTGTCCACCACGATGACCTGCCCCAGCTGCTGCGCCATCGGCGCGGCCAGCGTGCGGGCGATCACGTCGGTGCCGCCGCCGGCGGCATAAGGCACCACCCAGCGCAAAGTGCCCGCTGGGGGGCCGTCGGCCGCGTGCGCCAGCACGGGCGCGGCGGCCAGGGCCATCGCGGCCAGGGTCTGCAGGACGAGGTGTTTCATGCCGGTGTCTCCTGGGGGTGGTTGTGATCGAAGGCAGGCCGCACGCCGCCGAAGGTGCCCCAGGAGCCGGCCACCAGCCAGCCGGCGTCCACCGGCAGGTTGATGCCCGTGACCATCTGGGCCTCGTCGGACAGCAGGAACACGATGGCCGCGGCGATGTGCTCGGGCCGTATCAGCACGCCCAGCGCGCTGTTGGCCTTGAGCTTCTCGGGGTCGCGCAGGCCCTTGTCGATCTGGCTTTGCAGCGCCGCCGTCACCGTGTAGCCGGGCGAGACGGTGTTGACCCGCACGCCGCTGCGGCCCCACTCGGCCGCCAGGCTTTCGCCCAGGCTGATGACGCCGGCCTTGGCCGGTGAATAGGCATGCAAGGGCATCGAGCGCATGCCCGCCACCGAGGCGATGTTGACGATGGCGCCGCCACCGCGGCGGGCCATCGCGCTGCCGAATTCGGCGCAGCAGGCATAGGTGCCTTCCAGGTCCACCGCCACCACCTGGCGCCACTGCGCATGCGCCAGCGCATCGGGCGGCAGGGGGTCCTGCACGATGCCGGCGCAGTTGACCAGGCGGTCGACGTGCAGGCCCTCGGTCTGCAGCTGGCGGCGCAAGGCGGCCACGGCTTCGCGGTCGGTCACGTCCAGCGTTTCGCCGCGCACGCCCAGTCGGGCGGCGGTGTCGGCGGTGCGGCCGGGGTGCAGGTCGGCCACCACCACGGTGGCGCCCAGGGCCTGCAGCCGCTCGGCACAGGCCAGGCCGATGCCGCTGGCACCGCCGGTGACGAGGGCGACGCGGCCGGAAAAATCAGGGGAGTACGGCATGGGGCAACTGCAAGGTGGAACGACAGGGCGCTGCCCGTCGCCGGGCCTGCGCGCTGGCGCGCCAGGGGCCTGGGGCGGGGCGACGAAGGGCGGTGTTCAGCCGGGGCCGCAGGGCACGGCGGCCAGCGGCGGCGCGGCACGGGCGCTGGCCACGATGCCGGGCCAGTGCTGGCGGATGACCTGGGCGGCTTCGTGGATGTGCTCGCGCATCAGCATCTCGGCCCGCAGGCCCTGGCCCTGGCGCATCGCGTCCAGCATGCGCACATGGGCGTCGTGCGAGCGGCGCACGATGTCCCGGTCGCCCCACAGCACCATGCGGTCGGAGGCGATCGGCATGTCGTTGGCCCGGTGCACGAAGCTGCCCAGCATCTGGTTGCCGCTGGCCGCCAGGATGGCGTTGTGGAACTCGACGTTCATGCGGCTGTAGGCCGCATGGTCCTGCGGCGCCAGGCGCACGCCGGCCGTCACCCGCTCACCCAGCGCGACGCAGGCCTGCATGCGCGCCGCCAGTTCCACGGGCAGCCCACGCTCGGCCGCGCGACGGCAGGCCAAGCCTTCCAGGCAGCCGCGCACTTCATACGCTTCCATCACTTCGTCGAGCGAAAACTCGCGCACCCAGTAGCCGCGGTGGGTGGCGTACAGCACCAGGCCCTGCTCCACCAGCGCCTTGAGCGCCGCGGTGACGGGCGTGCGCGAGGTGTTCATCGCCTCCGACAACGCCACTTCGGTCAGCCGCTGCCCGGGGCGGTAGACGCCGCTCAGGATGTCGTCGCGCAGCCGCGCAGTGACGGCGCCCAGCCGCGTGGCCGCACTGGCGGGTGGCCGGGACTCTGGAGGGTGGGCGGGGCGTGGCTGCATTGCATGCAATCGGGTGGTGTGCAGCGATCATCCACCGCTGGGCGCCCTCCTCCGCTGCGGGCAAACCCGAGACAGTGCTCACGATGTGAACCTTGTGATCGACAGGCTGCATGCAATCGCAAGCCCACGCCCGTCATGCTCGCCACCTTCAGCCCGTGAACCGGATCAAGCCACGGGCCAGCGGATCTCGAAGCGTGTGCCACCGCGCCCCGTGGGCTGGCAGATGGCCTGGCCGCCATGGGCATGGGCAATCGCGGCCACCACGGCCAGGCCCAGCCCGCTGCCCCTGTGCCCGTCCGGCGCATGGGCGGCGGGCTGGCGGCGGAAAGCGGTGAACACGTGGGGCGCCAGCGCCGGGTCGATGCCGGGGCCTTCGTCTTCCACGCTCAGGCACACCTGGTCGCCTTCGCGCCGGCTTTGCACGGTGACGGCGCCGGCCACCGCATGCCGGCGTGCGTTGTCGATCAGCGCCAGCAGCGCCTGGCGGATGCGCATCGGGTCGCCACGCACCGTGCCGGCCTGCAGCACCGCCACCGCCTGCTGCCCGGCCGCGCGCAGCGTGGGTTCGCAGAAGTCCAGCAGGTCGCGCACCACCTCGTCCAGGTCGGCCTGGCGCAGATCCAGGTCCAGGTGGCCGCTTTCGGCCAGGCCCACCACGCGCATGTCCTCGATCAGGCGCGCCAGGCCATCGACCTGCGTCAGCAGCGTCTGGAACAGCGCTTCCTGCGGCTCGAACACCCCTTCGGCCAGGCCTTGCAGCCGGCCCCGCAGGATGGTCACCGGCGTGCGCAGCTCATGCGCGATGGCCGCGTTCCAGAACTCCTGCTCGCGCGTCATGCGCTGCAGCTTGTCGGCCAGCTGGTTGAAATCGTCGGCCAGGGCGGCCGCTTCGGCCAGTGGGCGATCGCCCGCATCCGCCCGCGCCGACAGGTCGCCCTGCGCCACGCGGCGGATGCTGTCGGCCACGGAATGGAGCGGCACCAGAATGCGGTTGGACAGGTTGCGGCCCACCACCACCGCCAGCGCCACGCCCACCAGCGTGGTGCCGATCATCCACAGCCATTCAGGCGCGGTGGGCACCGCGCTGCTGGCTTCGAAGTTCTCGGGCCAGTAGGTCTGCCAGAGGAAGAAGAAGGCGTAGGACGTGAGCAGCACCAGCAGGCTGACGCCGAAGGCGATGGCCATCATCGTGCGGGCGACCTGGCGGCTCAGCCCCTGCAGCTTCACTCGCCGTCCCCCAGCTTGTAGCCCACGCCGCGGATGCCCACCGGCATGCCTTCGACGCCCAGCTCTTCCAGCTTCTTGCGCAGCTTGCTGACGTGGCTGTCCACCGTGCGCTCCAGCGCATCGCTTTCCGGCAGGCAATGGGCCAGCAGCTCGGCGCGGCTGAACACACGCCGCGGCGCCTGGGCCAGTTGCGCCAGCAGCTTGAACTCGGTCAGCGTGAGGGTCAGCCGATGGCGCCGGCCATCGACCGTGACGAAGGCTTCGTGGTGATCCAGGTCCACTTCCAGTGGCTCGGCGCGCAGCACCCGCGGCTGCACCCCGGCGCGTGAGCCGGCGCGGCGCAGCACCGCCTGCACCCGGGCCACCACCTCGGCGGCATTGAAGGGCTTGACCACGTAGTCGTCGGCGCCGATGCGCAGGCCGGTGAGCTTGTCTACGTCCTGGTCCATCGCCGTCAGCATGATGACCGGCGTGTCGCCGCGGTGGCGGATCTCCGACAGCACCTGCCAGCCGTCGACCCGCGGCATCTGCACGTCCAGCAGCACCAGGTCGGGCTTGAGCTGCAGGTGCAGCTCCAGCGCACGACGCCCGTCGGCCGCCAGCACGGTGCGCAGGCCGCCGCGGCGCAGGTACGCCTCCAGGATGGCCGCGATCTCCGGCTCGTCTTCCGCGATGAGAACCAGGGCCTGGACGCCCGCAGGCGCCCCGGCTGCAACAGGCAGGGTGGACATGCGCGGCATGTTACGGGGCCCGTCTCCATCGAGTCTCCACACAGGCTCGGCCCCGGGCGGACGCGGTCTTCGAACAATCCCGCGGTACCCCAGAAGATGCCCATGACACCCGACGTACTGCCTGGCCCGCGCTGCCTGATCGCGCTGGCTTTCGCCCTGCTGGCCGCCTGTGGCGGCCAGGAGCCCGCCGCCACCGCTGCCGCTGCGCCCGCGCCGGTGGTGGCGGTGACCACCGTGCAACCCGCCCGCCTGCAGATCACGCAGGACCTGCCCGGCCGCGTGGCCCCGGTGCGCATCGCCGAGATCCGCCCGCAGGTCAGCGGCATCGTGCGGCGCCGGCTGTTCGAGCAGGGCAGCGAGGTGCGTGCCGGCCAGGCCTTGTTCCAGATCGATCCGGCCGCGTTCCAGGCCGAGGTGGACACGGCGGCCGCCACGCTGCAGCGCGCCGAGGCCACGTTGGCCCGCGCCCGCACGCAGGCCGAGCGGCTGCAGCCGTTGATGGCGGCCGATGCCGTGAGCGGGCAGGCGATGGACGATGCCGTGGCCCAGCAGGCCCAGGCCGCCGCCGACGTGGCGCAGGCCCGCGCCAGCCTGGCGCGCAAGCAGCTGGACCGCCAGTTCGCGCGGGTGACCGCACCGATCGCCGGCCGCATCGACCAGGCGCTGGTGACCGAGGGCGCCCTGGTGGGCAGCACGGACGCCACGCCGATGGCCCGCCTGCAGCAGATCGACCAGGTGTACCTGGACCTGCGCCGCCCTGCGGCTTCGGCGGACCTGGCGCGCGATGCGCTGCAGGCGCCGCAGGCCGTGACCCTGCTGCGCAGCGACGGCGAGCCTGACGCCACCCAGGGCCGCCTGCTGTTTGCCGGCGAGACGGTGGACGCCGGCACCGGCGACCGGCTGCTGCGCGTGCTGGTGGACAACCCCCGGCGCACGCTGCTGCCGGGCATGTTCGTGCGGGCACGCGTGACGCTGGCCGTGCATGCGCAGGCCCTCACCGTGCCGCAGCAGGCGGTGGTGCGTGTGGCCGGCCAGCCGCAGCTGTGGCTGATCGACGAGCAGGGGCAGGCACGGCGCCGCGCGGTGCAGCTGGGTGAGCTGGTCGATCGCCGCTACCACGTGCTGTCCGGCCTGGCCGCCGGTCAGCAGGTGGTGGTCGAGGGCATGGAGCGCCTGTCCGAAGGTGCCACCGTGACCGCCCGCGACTGGCAACCGGCCGACGCGGTCGCCCGCTGAAAGAGGGTCCGACATGCCGCAGTTCTTCATCCGGCGCCCGGTGTTCGCCTGGGTCGTGGCCCTTTTCATCATTCTTTTCGGCGTCATCGCGATCCCGAAGCTGCCGATCGCCCGCTACCCCTCCGTCGCGCCGCCCACCGTCAGCATCAGCGCGACCTATCCGGGGGCTTCTTCGCAGACCTTGAACGACAGCGTGGTCAGCCTCATCGAGCGCGAGCTGTCCAGCGTCAAGGACCTGCTGTACTTCGAATCCTCGGCCGACAGCTCGGGCAGTGCGTCCATCACCGCCACTTTCAAGCCGGGCACCGATCCGGCCATGGCCCAGGTCAACGTGCAGAACCAGCTCAAGGCCGTCGAGCCGCGGCTGCCGCAGGCGGTGCGGCAGAACGGCCTGGCGGTGGAATCGGCGGCCTCGGGCTTTCTGATGATCGTCGGGCTGACCTCGAAGGACGGCCGCTTCGACGAGGTGGAACTCAGCGACTACATGGTGCGCCACATCGTGGAAGAGCTGCGCCGCGTCGAAGGCGTGGGCAAGGTGCAGATGTTCGGGGCCGAGCAGGCCATGCGCATCTGGGTGGATACCGACCAGCTGATGGCCCATGGCCTGTCGATCACCGACCTGTCGGCCGCCATCCAGCAGCAGAACGCGACCGTGGCGCCGGGCGCCATCGGCGCAGCGCCCTCGCTGCCGGGCCAGCGGGTGACGGTGCCGCTCACGGTGCAGGGCCAGCTGAGCACGCCCGAGCAATTCGCGGCCATCGTGCTGCGCGCCAACGCCGATGGCTCGCGCCTGACGCTGGGCGACGTGGCCCGGGTGGAGCTGGGCGCGCAGTCGTATGGCTTCGTCAACCGCGAAAACGGCCAGGTGGCCACGGCAGCGGCGGTGCAGCTGATGCCGGGCGCCAATGCCGTGCGCACCGCGCAGGGCGTGCGCGACCGGTTGGCCGAGCTGAGCCGCACGCTGCCGGCAGGCATGGCGTATTCGGTGCCGTTCGACACCGCGCCCTTCGTCAAGGTGTCCATCGAGAAGGTGATCCACACCCTGGTGGAGGCCATGGTGCTGGTGTTCCTGGTGATGTTCCTCTTCCTGCAGAACATCCGCTACACGCTGATCCCGGCCATCGTGGCGCCGATCGCGCTGCTGGGCACGCTGGCCGTGATGCTGGTCGCCGGCTTTTCCATCAACGTGCTGACCATGTTCGGCATGGTGCTGGCCATCGGCATCATCGTGGACGATGCCATCGTGGTGGTGGAGAACGTCGAGCGCATCATGGCCCGCGAAGGCCTGGGGCCGCGAGAAGCCACCCTGAAGGCCATGCACGAGATCACCGGCGCGGTGGTCGCCATCACGCTGGTGCTCACGGCCGTGTTCATTCCCATGGCCTTTGCCAGCGGCTCGGTGGGCGTGATCTACCGGCAGTTCACGCTGTCGATGGTGGTGGCCATCCTGTTCTCGGCCTTCCTGGCGTTGACCTTGACGCCGGCGCTGTGCGCCACGCTGCTGCAGCCGGTGCAGGCCGGTCATGCAGACAAGCGCGGCTTCTTCGGCGGGTTCAACCGCCGCTTCGCTGCGATGAACACGCGTTATGCCTCGCGTGTCGAGCGTCTGGTGGAACGCTCGGGCCGCGTGATGTTGGTGCTGGCCGCTTTGTGCACGGTGCTGGCACTGGCCTTGCGGCAACTGCCCTCCGCCTTCCTGCCGGAAGAAGACCAGGGCTACTTCATGACGGTGGTGCAGCTGCCCGCCGATGCCACCGTGGCGCGCACGCTGGCCGTGGTGCAGCAGTTCGAGGCACATGCCAGCAGCCGCCCCTCCATCCAGTCCAACATGACGGTGGTGGGCTTCGGCTTCTCGGGCTCGGGCGCCAACACGGCGATGGCCTTCACCACGCTGCGCGACTGGGATCAGCGCAACGGCGCCACCTCCCGTGGCGAGATGGCGCTGGCGCAGCAGGCCATGGCCGGCATCACCGAAGGCACGGTGATGAGCCTGATGCCGCCCGCCATCGACGAGCTGGGCACCAGCAATGGCTTTGCGCTGCGGCTGCAGGACCGTGCCAACCAGGGCCCTGCCGCGCTGCAGGCTGCCGAGGCCAAGCTGCTGGCGCTGGCCGCCCAGAGCCCCGTCGTGAGCGGCGTGTATGCCGACGGCCTGCCGCCGGGCACCAGCATCCGGCTGGACATCGACCGGCAGAAGGCCGAAGCGCTGGGCGTGTCCTTTGCCGCCATCGGCGAGACGCTGTCCGCCGCGCTGGGTTCGGCCTATGTCAACGACTTTCCGCGCGAAGGGCGCATGCAGCAGGTGATCCTGCAGGCGGATGCGGCCGCGCGCATGCAGGTGGACGACGTGCTGCGCCTGCACGTGCGCAACAGCCAGGGCGGCATGGTGGCCTTGAAGGCGCTGGTGACGCCGGTGTGGACCGACACGCCGCTGCAGCAGGTGCGCTACCTGGGCTTTGCTTCCACCCGCATCTCGGGCCATGCAGCGCCGGGCGCTTCCAGCGGGGCGGCGATGGCCGAGATGGAGCGGCTGGCGCAGCAGCTGCCGCCCGGCTTTGCCATCGAATGGACCGGCCAGTCGCTGCAGGAACGGCAGTCGGCCGCCCAGGCGCCGATGCTGATGGCGCTGTCGATGCTGGTGGTGTTCCTGGTGCTGGCCGCGCTGTACGAGAGCTGGGCCATTCCGCTGTCGGTGATGCTGGTGGTGCCGCTGGGCCTGCTGGGCGCGGTGGGTGCCGTGCTGGCGCGCGGGCTGCCCAACGACGTGTTCTTCAAGGTCGGGATGATCACCGTCATCGGCCTGTCGGCCAAGAACGCGATCCTGATCGTGGAGTTCGCCAGGCAGCTGCGCGAGCAAGGCCACGGCCTGGTGGCGTCGGCGGTGCAAGCCGCCCGGCTGCGGCTGCGGCCCATCCTCATGACCTCGCTGGCCTTCGGCCTGGGCGTGCTGCCCTTGATGCTGGCCTCCGGCGCCAGCGCGGAAACCCAGCAGGCCATCGGCACCGGCGTGTTCGGCGGCATGGTCACGGCCACCGTCCTCGCCGTCTTCTTCGTGCCCGCCTTCTTCGTGTTCGTGATGGGCCTGCAGGAGCGCCTCGCGGCCTGGCGCGCGGCCCGGCGGCCGACGGGCGTGGCTGCCGATGGCCAGGGGGGCTGACACCACGCGACTGCTTGTTGTCGTGGGGGCGCTGGCCCTCTCCGCCTGTTCGCTCACGCCCGCGCTGTACAAGCCGGCCACCCCCGTGCCGGCCGCCTACCCGGGCCAGACGGCGGTCGACGCCCGCATGAACGGTGCCGACCTGGGCTGGCGCCGCATGTTCGGCGAGCCCCCAGTGCAGCGCCTGATCGACCTGGCGCTGAACCACAACCGCGACCTGAAGCTGGCGGCGCTGAACGTGGCAGCGGTCCAGGCCCAATACGGCATCCAGCGTGCGGCGCGCCTGCCCGCGCTGGAAGCGACCGCGGGCGCCACGCGCCAACGGGCCGCCGCCAGCGAAACGGCGGCTGCCACCCCGCAGGCCCAGTACAGCGTGGGGCTGGCCACCACCGCGTTCGAGATCGACCTCTTCGGCCGCGTGGCCGCCTTGACCGATGCGGCGCTGGCCCGCTGGCTGGCCAGCGAAGAGGGGCGGCGCGCGGCGCAGATCACGCTGGTCGGCGCCGTGGCCGATGCCTACTTTGCGCAGCGCCTGGCGCAGGAGCAGCTGCAGCTGTCGCAACGCACGCTGGCCGACTGGCGGCAGTCGCTGGACCTGGCACGCCGCTGGCAGGCCGCACGCCAAAGCAGCGGGCTGGACGTGGCCCAGGCCGAAGGCCAGGTGGCCACCGCCGAGGTGGACCTGCAGGCGCGAGAACGTGCGCTGGCGCAGGCCGGCCATGCCCTGCGGCTGCTGGTGGGCACCGACCTGCCGGAAGCAGGGGCCGACGTGTTGCCGCTGCAGCAGCAGCCCGTGGTCACCCAGCTGCCGGCCGGCCTGCCTTCGGACCTGCTGGCCCGCCGGCCCGACATCCGGCAGGCCGAGCAGGCCTTGGTGGCCGCCAATGCCGACATCGGCGCCGCGCGTGCGGCCTTCTTCCCGCGGCTGTCGCTCACGGCCTCGGCCGGCTACGCCAGCCCGGCCCTGGGCCGCCTGTTTGCAGGCCCGCAACGCGCGTGGAGCTTTGCGCCGCAGCTGTCGCTGCCGTTGTTCGATGGCGGCCGGCTGCGCGCCGAGCTGCGTCTGGCGGAGCTGCGCCGATCCAGCGCGGTGGTGGACTACGAGCGGGCCATCCAGGTCGCCTTCCGCGAGGTGGCCGATGGCCTGGCCGGGCGCGAGACCTTTGCCCGCCAGCTGGGGTCGCAGGCACGCGTGGTGGCCAGCGCCGAACGGCGCGCCGCCCTGTCCCACCTGCGTTACCGCGCAGGCACCGAAGGCCGCCTCGAACTGCTCGACGCCCAGCGCCAGCTGTATGCCGCCCGCCAGGCCGAGCTGGACCTGCGGCGCAGCGCACTGGCCAACGCGGTGGCGCTCTACAAGGCGCTGGGCGGCGGCCTGGAGGACGGCGATGCACACCATTGATGGCACGACCGGCCCCGGCCCGGCCTGGCAGCTGCGCTTCTGGGCCGTCTTCGGCGGGCAATCGCTGTCGCTGATGGGCTCTGCCCTGACGCAGTTCGTGCTGCTGTGGTGGATCACCGATGCCACCGGCAGCGTCTCGGCGCTGGCCGCCGCCGGGCTGGCGGCCCTGCTGCCCGAGGCCCTGCTCTCGCCCCTGGGCGGCACCTTGGCCGACCGCTACAGCCGCCGGAAACTGATGATCGCGGCCGACGCCATCAGCGCCCTGTGCATGCTGGTGTTGATCGCGCTGTTCCTCAGCGGCCGCATCGCGCTGTGGCATGCCTACACGATGATGGCGGTGCGCAGCGCGATGCAGGCCTTCCAGTCGCCGGCGGCGGCCGCCAGCGTGGTGATGCTGGTGCCCCGCAGCTTCCTGGTGCGCGCATCGGGCCTGAACCAGTCGATGGACAGCCTGACGCTGGTGGCCGCCGCGCCGCTGGGCGCACTGGCCATCAGCGTGATGCCGATGGGCTGGGCGCTGGCCATCGACGTGGCCACGGCGGTGCTGGGCATCGTGCCCCTGCTCTTTTTCCGCATCCCGCAGGACTTCGGCCAGAAGCGGCATCGGCAAGGGCTGTGGACCGACTTCCGCGAAGGCGTGCAGCTGGTGTGGCACACGCCGGGCCTGCGCCAGCTGTACCTGCTGCTGGCCGCGGTGGTGCTGGCGGTGATGCCCACCTTCACGCTGGTGGCGCTGCTGGTCAAGCAGCACTTCGGCGGCGGTGCGGCGCAGGTGGCGCTGATGGAGGGCCTGGCCGGCATCGGCATGCTGACCGGCGGGCTGCTGGTGGCCGCGCTGGCGCCCCGCCGGCCGGTGCGCTGGATCCTGCTGGGCTTTGCGGCGTCGTGCACGGCGCTGGCGATGACGGCCCTGGTGCCGGGCAAGCTGTTCGGCGTGGCGGTGGTGTGGTGGGTGATCAGCGGCGTCACCTTCGTGCTGGGCGATGCGCCGCTGGTGGCGATGCTGCAGCACACCATCCCCAGCCACCTGCAAGGCCGCGCCCTGTCGTTGATGACCACGCTGATGGCCCTGGCCGCGCCGGTGGGCCTGGCGCTGGCGGCCCCGCTGGGCGAGTGGATCGGGGTGCGCGGCATCTTCGTCGTCGGCGGCCTGGCGGGCGCCGTGGCCAGCCTCGCCGGGTTCCTGTCGGCGCCGCTCAGGTCGCTGGACCAGCGCTCGATGCGCTGATCACCGAAGCCTGATTGCACGGCCTCGGCGCGGCCGGTCCATCGGCGCCGGGCTACCAGGGCGACAGCACGCCCAGCCCCAGCAGTGCCAGCGTGACCAGGCCCAGCCCGATGCGGTAGAGCACGAAGGGCGTGTAGCTGTGGGTGGAGACAAAGCGCAGCAGCGCCACGATCACCGCATAGCCGATGCCGAAGGCCAGCACCGTGGCCAGCAACGTGGGGCCGGCGCCGATGGGCGAAGGCACCGCCTGGCTGCGCCACAGCTGGTAAAAGCCCGAGGCCATCACCGCGGGCACGGCCAGCAGGAAGGAATAGCGGGCCGCCGCGTCCCGCGTATAGCCCATCAGCAGGCCGGCGGTGATGGTGCCGCCCGAGCGCGACACGCCCGGGATCAGCGCCAGGGCCTGCGCGGCGCCGAACAGCAGGCCGTCGCGCCAGCGCAGTTGCTGCAGGCCGTGCTGCTGGGCGCCGCGCCGGTCGGCCGCCCACAGCGCCAGCGAAAACACGATGAGCATGGCCGACGTGAGGTACAGGTTGCGCAGCGTGCCTTCGATCAGGTCCTTGAACAGCAGCCCCAGCACCGCGATCGGCAAGGTGCCGACCAGGATCAGCCAGCCCATGCGCCCATCGGCATCCAGGCGGTGACCCCGGCTGGTCACCGAGCGCCACCAACCGCGGGTGATGGCCGCCAGCTCCCGCCGGAAATACAGCAGCACCGCCGCCTCGGTGCCCAGCTGCGTGATGGCGGTGAAGGCGGCGCCGGGGTCGCCGCCCGAGGGCAGCAGCGGCCCCACGATGCGCAGGTGTGCGCTGGAAGACACAGGCAAAAATTCGGTCAGCCCCTGCACCACGCCCAGCACCGCGGCTTCGCCCCACACGCCCAGGTTCATGCGCCGCGCCTGCGCACCGCGCTCCAGGCGCTCCACAGCAGCATCAGCGTGGCCAGTGCCAGCATCGTGGCGCTGATCGGCCGCTCGACGAACACCATGGCATCGCCGAGCGACAGCAGCATCGCCCGGCGCAGGTTCTCTTCCATCATCGGCCCGAGGATGAACCCCAGCAGCAGCGGCGCCGCCTCGAAGCGCAGCAGCATCAGCACATAGCCCACCACGCCGATGAGCGCCGTCAGCTGCACGTCGAAGGTGTTGTTGTTGACGCTGTACACCCCCAGGCAGATGAACACCAGGATGGCCGGATACAGCACCCGGTACGGGATGCGCAGGATGCTGACCCAGACGCCGATCAGCGGGATGTTGAGGATGACCAGCATCACGTTGCCGATGATGAAGCTGGCGATCAGGCCCCAGTAGATCTCGGGCTGCTCGGCAATCATCATCGGCCCCGGCTGGATGCCGTGGATCACCAGCGCGCCCAGCATCAAGGCCATCACCGCATCGCCCGGGATGCCCAGCGACAGCGTGGGCACGAAGGCCGTCTGCACCGCCGCGTTGTTGGCCGCCTCGGGCGCGGTCACGCCTTCCACCGCACCCTGGCCGAAGCGCTGCGGGTCGCGCGCCACCTTCTTTTCCACCGCATACGACATGAACGAAGCGATGGAAGCGCCGGTGCCGGGCAGCGCGCCGAAGAAGCTGCCCACGGCCGAGCCGCGCAGCATCGGCATCACCGAGCGCCGGTTGTCTTCACGCGTGGGCAGCATCGAGCGCAGCGTGATGCGGCCACCCGCGCCGCCCTTGGGCACGTTGTTGATGCTGTTGATGACCTCCGAAATGCCGAAGATGCCCATGGCCAGCGCCACCAGGTTCACGCCGTCGGTCAGCTCCAGGATGCCGAAGTCGTAGCGCGTGGCGCCCGAGTTCACGTCGGTGCCCACCATGCCCAGCAGCAGGCCCAGCACCACCATGGCAATGCCCTTGACCGGCGAGCCGGTGGCGATGGTGGAGGCCGCGATGAGCCCCAGCAGCATCATCGCGAAGTACTCGGCAGGGCCGAACTTCAGGCCCAGCTCGGCGATGGTGGGCGTGAAGGCCGCCAGGATGAACAGGCCGATGACCGCGCCCACGAACGAGGCCACCGTGGTCATGAACAAGGCCACGCCGGCCCGGCCCTGCCGCGCCATCGGGTAGCCGTCCAGGCAGGCCACCGCCGATGAAGGCGTGCCCGGCAGGTTGAGCAGGATGGAAGCGGTGGAGCCACCGTACTGCGCGCCGTAGTACACGCCGGCCAGCATGATGATGGCCGCGCCGGGGGTCATGTGGTAGGTGACCGGCAGCAGCAACGAGATGGTGGCCAGCGCGCCGATGCCCGGCAGCACGCCGATCAAGGTGCCCAGCAGCACCCCGAAGAAGCAGAACAGCAAGGTGGCCGGTGCAAACGCCGAGCTGAAGCCCAGCGCCAGGTTGGAGAGAAGTTCCATCGTGGCCCTTATGCGTTGAAGGCGCCGGGCAGCAGCGGCAGGTTCATCTGCAGCCCGGTGACGAACACCAGCACCATGACCACCGGCACCGCGGCGGCCAGCAGCAGCCGGCCCTTCCAGGTGATCTCGTTGTCGGCCAGCGAGGCCAGCACCACCGCGCCGGCCACACCCAGCACCAGGCCCAGCCGTGGCAGCGCCCAGGCGAAGAACAGCACCGAGCCGATGACGCAGCACAGGCTCTTCCAGCGCACCACGACGGCCTCGCCCCGCCTGAACAGCGCCGGCAGCAGGATCAACAGCCCCAGCGCCGCCAGCACCCAGCCCAGCAAGGTGGGGAAGTAGCCCGGGCCCATGCGCGCCGCATCGCCGAAGGCGTAGAGCCGGGCCTGCAGCGCAAAGAACAGGCCGAGCGAGATCATCAGGACACCGCCGAGGATGTCCCGCCCATCGCGGGAAGTCATGTCCGTCTCCTTGTGTGAAGCACCGGCTGCGCCCATGGCAGCGGTGCATCAACCGATGGTAGGAAGGACCTGGCCCCGCCAGGGTTGCCGAATCATTGCCATTCGGACAGGTTCGGTGCCGCGTCCGCCGTGGGCAGCAACAGGCGCACATGCAGCCCGGGCCGTGCATCTTCAAAGTGCAGTTGCCCGCCATGCAGCACCACCGTGGCCCGCACCGAAGCCAGGCCCAGGCCATGGCCCGGCGCCCGGGCATTCACCCGGTGGAAGCGGCTGCCCAGTCGCGGCATCTCCTCGGCGGCCACGCCCGGGCCGTCGTCCCGCACCGTGGCCTGAAGGCCGCCTTCGAGGGCCGTGGTGCCCACGCGCACGGTGGCGCCGCGGCCGGCATGCTTGATGGCGTTGTCCAGCAGGTTGGCCAGGGCGGCAGCCAGCAGGTCGCGGTCGCCATGGGCCCAGGCAGGCTTGGACGGCTCGCGCAACAGCTGCAGGCCCTCCTCTTCGGCCAGCGGCCGGTACAGCTCCACCACATCGTCGGCCAGGTCATGCAGCGCCACCGGCTGAAAGCGCCGCCGGCGCGCGCCCGATTCCGATTCGGCGATCTGCAGCAGCTTTTCGCAGGTGCGGCTCAGGTCCTGCAGGTCGTCGATGGCGGCGGCGATCTCGGCCGCCTGGCGGGCCGGCGCCAGCTGGCCGTCGCGGGCCGCCTCGAGCCGCATCAAGGTGCGCGTCAGGGGCGTGCGCAGGTTGTGGGCCATGCTGTCGGACACGTTGCGCACGCCGTCCATCAGCTGCTGGATGCGGTCGAGCATGCGGTTGATGTCCTGCTTGAGCAGGTCGAACTCTTCTGCGTCCCCGCTCAGCGCCACCCGCTCCTGCAGGTCGCCGGCGGTGATGCGCGCGGCGGTGCGCCGCAGCGCGCCGATGCTGCGCTCCACCGCCACACGGGTGACGAAGGTGCTGCCGATGATGAGCAGCACCGCCACCATGCCGGCCGCCAGGCTGGCGCGGCGGATCAGGTCCTGCAGCAGGCCCAGCTCATGCAGGTCCTGGCCCACCGCCAGCCAGGCGCCGCCGGGCAGCGGCTGCCATTGCAGGTACACGGTGAGGTCGCGGCCTTCGCGCTGCATGGCCTGGCGGCTGGCCTGCAGCACGCTGGCCGCATCGGGCGGCGCCTGGGCGTCCACATTGCCGGCCAGCCGCCGGCCTTCGGCGTCCAGCAGCAGGTAGACCTCCACGGCGCTGTCGATGCCGTCGCGCAGCACCCGCTGGATCTCGGCCGCCACCGCGTCCAGGCCCCCTTCGGCATGGCGCGCCATCAGCTGCTGCGCGTGCAGCCGCACCTGCCGCTCGAGGGCCTGGGTCATCAGGCCCACCGTCTGCAGGTGGACGATGCTCAGGGTGGTGAGCAGCGTGATCGCCATCAGCACCCCGTGGTGCACGCTCAGCCGAAAGCCGAGCGAATGCCACAGCCGACGCAAGGCCCCCGTCACGCCGGCGCCGGCTCGCCCGCAGCGTCGGAGGGCAGGTTGAAGCGATAGCCCACGCCGCGCACTGTCTGGATCAGGCCGCCCGCGCCGGCCTGGTCGAGCTTGCTGCGCAGCCGGCTCACCTGCACGTCGATCACGTTGGTGCCGGGGTCGAACTGGTAGTCCCACACCGATTCGAGCAGCATCGCACGGGTGACCACCTGCCCCGCGTTGGCCATCAGGTAGGCCAGCAGCCTGAACTCACGCGCCTGCAGCGCCACCGGCCGGCCCGCGCAAGACGCGTGGCGGGAAGCCAGGTCCAGCCGCAGCGCGCCCGCCTCGATCACGCGGACATCGGGGCCGCCGCGGCTGCGGCGCACCAGGGCCTCCGCGCGCGCCGCCAGCTCGGAGAACGCGAAGGGCTTGCACAGGTAGTCGTCGCCGCCGGCCTTCAGGCCACGCACGCGCTCGTCCAGCGCGCTCAGGGCGCTGAGCACCAGCACCGGCGTGCGCTGGCCGAGCGCCCGCAGGTGCGTGAGGATGGACAGGCCGTCGATGCCCTGCGGCAGCATGCGGTCCAGCACGATGAGGTCCCAGCTTTCGCCGGTGGCCCGCGTGAGCGCGCTGGAGCCTTCGTGGCACACGATGGCGATGTGGCCCAGCGACTTCAGACCATCGGCCAGGTAACGTGCGTTGTCCCGGTCGTCCTCGACGATCAGGCATCGCCAGATGCTGAGGTGATTCAAGGGGTTCATGATAGCCGGCGACTCTGCCGGCAAGCCTGGGCCCTGGCGCGACAAGCACTTGCGCACCGTGGCGCACCGCTTGCCCCTTCGCGCGCGAGGATGGGAGCGATCTTGCGAAACAGTCAAAAACCGGGCGGCATCCAGGCGCTGTCGATGGAA
>CAKZXL010000948.1 GCA_937883885.1 uncultured Aquincola sp.
GCCAGGCACGGCCGGCGCCAGCTCGCGGCGCAGGTAGGCGCACAGGTTTTCCAGCGTGGCCGGGCCCAGGCCGGGCACGTCGTCCAGGAAGTGATGGTCCAGCTGCGCCCGCACGCGGTTGATCTCGGCGCGCAGCAGGCCCAGGTCCATCACCATGCCGGTGGCCGCATCGGGCACGCCGGCCACCGTCACCTCGGCTTCATAGGTGTGGCCATGGAGGCGGCGGCTGCCTTCGGCCTCCACCTGACGGCGCAAGGTGTGGGCGGCCTCGAAGTAAAAGCGCTGCGACAGCTCGCAGCGCGCGGCGGGGGCGCTCGTCATCAACGGATGTCCAGGATCTTGTGGGTCTGCAGCGAGAGCCGCCAGCGCGGGTCGGCCTGGCAGTGGGCGATGGCGGCCTGGGTGTGCGCCTGGCGCTGCGGCCCGTCCATCGGCTGCAGCAGCAGGTGCTCGAAGCCGGGCGCGTTCACCTCGTCGGGCATCAACGTGGGCTGCGGGTACACCAGCTTGAGTTCATGGCCCGTGCGCTGCACCCACTCGGCGCCGGCCTTGGGACTGACGCAGATCCAGTCGATGCCCGCCGGTGCAGGCAAGGTGCCATTGGTCTCCACCGCGATCTCGAAGCCCTGGGCATGCAGCGCGTCGATCAGCGCCGCATCCACCTGCAGCAGCGGCTCACCGCCCGTGAGCACCACATAGCGATGCCCATGCCCGGCCGGCCACTGCGCGGCGATCAGCGCCGCCAGCTCATCGGCCTGCGCGAACTTCCCGCCGAGCGTGCCGTCGGTGCCGACGAAGTCGGTATCGCAAAACCGGCACACCGCCGAAGCCCGGTCCTGCTCACGCCCCGTCCACAGGTTGCAGCCCGCGAACCGGCAGAACACCGCAGGGCGCCCGGCCCGCAGGCCTTCGCCCTGGAGGGTGTAGAAGATCTCTTTGACGGAATAGGACATGGCGGATTGATTGTCCGCGGACCCCACGGCGATCCCAGCGGCAGCAGCTACATCAGACCAAGCACGAGGAACGCGGTGGACGCCAGGCAGCAGATGACGGCGCCCCTGCGCTTGCCCCTCTTGTGCAACTCATAGGCGCCAGCACCCAGCACGATGGACACCAACCAGAACCCTGACATGCCTTCCTCCTTGTCCAGTGACTGGCCTGGCGGAAGGCTGGGCCGCATGCGTCGATCTTAGCGAAGACCTTCTCTGCGGTACCCCTCAAACGTCGATATTCGCCGCCCTCAACGCATTGCTCTCGATGAAGTCGCGCCGCGGTTCCACCTCGTCGCCCATCAGCATCGTGAACA
>CAKZXL010000949.1 GCA_937883885.1 uncultured Aquincola sp.
CGGAAGCGCCCGATGGCGCCGGCCACGCCGTCGCGCCGCGCCACGCTGGGCCGGCCCAGGGCCAGGTCGCGGCCGATGGGCTTGCCCAGCAGGTCGGGGTCGGCCGCCACGTCGCGCACGTCGTCGGCCACCTGATAGGCCTCGCCCAGGCATTCGCCGAAGGCGCGCCAGGCGGCCGGCTCGGCCCCCGCGGCCTGCGCACCGGCCGCGGTGGCAGCACCGAAGAGCGCACCCGTCTTGGCCCGCTGGTACTGCGCCAGCGACACCTGCGGCTCGCATTCCCAGGCCTGGCCGGCGCAGATGCCGCCCGGCATGCCCACGCCCGCCGCCACCGTGGCCAGCACCGGCGGCACGCGGGTGGGCCGGCTGCAGCGCACCTCGGCCAGCACCTGGAAGGCCCGCACGATCAAGGCATCACCCGCCAGCACCGCCAGCCGCTCGCCGAAGGCGCGGTGCACGCTGGGCAGGCCGCGGCGCAGCGGCGCGTCGTCGAAGCACGGCAGGTCGTCGTGCACCAGCGAAGCGCAGTGCAGCAGTTCGATGGCCACCGCGGCAGCGCCGGCCAGCGCCGGTTCGTCGTCGCCGCAGGCGGCGGCCACCGCCAGCACCAGCCGGGGCCGCACGCGGGCGCCGCCGGGCAGCACCGCATGGCGCACCGCGGCGGCCAGCCGGGGTGGATGGCCGGGCCCCTCGGCCCCCTGCAAGGCGGCCAGCAGCAACTCCTCGATGCGGTGCGATGGGTTCACGGGCGCTCCCAGCCGGTTCGGCATGTCATTCATAAATGACACAACAACTTTCGCTATATGTAAATTAGGATAGACACATGCAGCAGGAGCGTCAATGTCCACCCGCGTGACGGTGATCGGTGCCGGCATCGGCGGGCTGGTGTGCGCCGCCCTGCTGGCCGCCCAGGGCCACGACGTGCTGCTGCTGGAAAAAGCCGCCAGCCCCGGCGGCAAGCTGCGCGAGGTGCTGGCCGGCGGCCAGCCGATGGATGCCGGCCCCACGGTGTTCACGCTGCGGCAGGTGTTCGACGAGGTGTTCGAGCAGCTGGGCCAGCGGCTGGACGACCACCTGCACCTGGAGCCTGCTGCGGTGCTGGCGCGCCATGCCTGGGATGCCGAGCAGCACCTGGACCTGCATGCCGACTTCGAGGCCAGCGTCGATGCCATCGGCCGCTTTGCCGGCGCGGCCGAAGCGCGCGGCTACCGGCGCTTCTGCCTGCGCGCCCGCCGCATCCATGACACGCTGCAGGGCACCTTCATGCAGCGCCAGCGCCCCGGCGTGCTGGGCCTGGTGGGCCGCGTGGCCTGGCAGGGCCTGCCGGGGCTGGCGCGCATCTCGCCCTTCGGCAGCCTGGCGGGTGCGCTGGCCGGCCACTTCCAGGACGAGCGGCTGCGACAGCTCTTCGGCCGCTATGCCACCTATTGCGGCTCATCGCCCTGGCTGGCGCCGGCCACGCTGATGCTGGTGGCCCATGTGGAACGCAGCGGCGTCTGGTACGTCGATGGCGGCATGCATCGCCTGGCGCAGGTGCTGGCCGCGCTGGCCACCCGCGCCGGCGCCCGGCTGCGTTACGGCGCCACGGTGCAGGAAGTGCTGGTGCAAGGCGGCCGCGCCTGCGGCGTGCGCCTTTCCAGCGGCGAGCGCCTGGCCGCCGACGCGGTGGTGTTCAACGGCGACGTGGGCGCGCTGGCCGCCGGCCACCTGGGCCCGGCGGTGCGCGAGGCGGCCGGTGCGGGCGCTCCCACCCGGCCGCAGCGCTCGCTCTCGGCCGTCACCTGGAATGCGGTGGCCAGCTGCCGCGGCTTTCCGCTGCTGCGGCACAACGTGTTCTTCTCGGCCGACTACCGCGCCGAGTTCAACGACCTGCAGGCCGGCCGGCTGCCGCGCGAGCCCACGGCCTACCTGTGTGCGCAAGACCGCCGCGACAAGGCCCGCAGCGTGCACGGCGGCCCCGAGCGCCTGCTGCTGCTGGTCAATGCGCCGCCCGATGGCGATGGCGACAACCCGGCCCTGCGGCCCGAGGAGATCGAACGATGCCGGCAGACGACCTTTCAACGGCTGGCCCGCTGCGGCCTGCTGCTCAAGCCCGAATCGGCGATGGTGACCACCACGCCGACCGACTTCGAAGCGATGTTCCCGGGCACCGGCGGGGCCTTGTACGGGCCGGCCAGCCATGGGTGGCAGGCGTCGTTCCGCCGCTGTGGCGCGGCCAGCCGCCTGCCGGGCCTGTACCTGGCGGGTGGCAGCACGCACCCGGGGCCGGGCGTGCCGATGGCGGCGCTCTCGGGCCGGCTGGCAGCGCAGCGCGTGACGGCCGACCTTGCTTCGATGCGGCGCCCGCACCCGGTGGTTATGCCTGGTGGTACCTCGATGCGCTGAGCGACGACGGCCGCCATGGTCTGGCGCTCATCGCCTTCATTGGCAGCGTGTTTTCGCCGTACTACGCGGCTGCGCGCCGCCGCGGCCAGGCACCGGCGGCCGAGCACTGCGCCGTCAACCTGGCGTTGTACGGCACGGGCGGCCACCGCTGGGCGATGACCGAACGCGGCGGGCGCCATGTGCAGCGCAGCGCCGACCACCTGGCCATCGGCCCCAGCCGGCTGCAATGGCACGGCGACCGGCTGGTGATCGACGTCGACGAGATCACCGCGCCCTGGCCCAGCCGCCTGCGTGGCCGCATCGAGCTGCAGGGGCGCAGCCTCACCGCCATCGACCTGCCGCTGGACGACGCCGGCCGCCACCACTGGACACCGATCGCACCCAGCGCGCGGGTGTCGGTGTCGCTGGACAAGCCGGGCCTGCAATGGGCAGGCACCGGCTACCTGGATGCCAATGCCGGCAGCCGCCCGCTGGCCGACGACTTCACGCGCTGGCACTGGTGCCGCGCCGCGCTGGGCCAGGGCCACACCGCCATCACCTACGACGTGCAGCGGCAGGACGGCAGCCAGCAGGCGCTGGCGCTGGCCATCGATGCCGCGGGCGGCCTGCAACTGCTCGACCCGCCGCCGGAAAGCCGCCTGCCCACCGCCCGCTGGGGCGTGGCCCGCCCCACCCGCGGCGCCGATCCGCGGCTGCTGATGACGATGGAGGACGGCCCCTTCTACAACCGCTCGTTGATCGAGACCACGCTGCTGGGCCAACGCGTGCGGGCGGTGCACGAGAGCCTGTCGCTGCAGCGCTTTGCGCAGCGCTGGGTGCAGGCCATGCTGCCTTTCAAGATGCCGCGGCGGGCATGAGCCCATCGGCAGCCGCGGGCTTTGGCGCGGCAAAGCAATTGGCAAAGGCCGATGCTGCGGCCAGAATGAGGCCGCCATTGCCGCCCGATCGGACGCATGAACAAGAACAATGTCGCCACCCAGCCAGGTGAAGTTTCCGGGGCTTTTCTCATCGGCATGCTGCAATCCTTCGGCGCCACGCACATCCTGCCGACCGAGCAGATACCGTTTCCCGTCAATGGCCTTCGCGCCGAAGCCTGGTACCCGTACGACCACCTGGTGCAGCTCAACCGATTGATCGAAGAGCAGGTGCCGCATTCGAACAGCATCCTGTTCTGGGCCGGCGTGCGGTTCATCGAGCTGTGGTACCGGCAGGGCCCCGGCCGCCACATGATCCGCAGCGGCCTGGACTGGGTGTACTGCAACGACAAGGGCGGTGGCTACAACTCGGTGGTGCGGGGCGAACACATCGGCTGGTGCCGCAACCGGCTGACCGACGAAGCGCAAGGATTGGCCTGGGTCGAGAACGTGATGCCGCTGTCGCCGGCTTATCTGCGGGGCATCTTCTTCGGCGGCTTCTGCCTGTTCGACGACATGGCGTATTTCAATACCGAAGTCGACAGCGTGACCAACGATGCTGCATTGCCGTTTCAATGCACCGTCATCAAATTGATCTTCAAGAAAGCCAATCCGGCCATCTCCGCGAATCGCCTGGCGCAATTGCGCAACTGGGGCGAGGCGGCCGGCCAGCTGTCGGCGCAAGAAGCTGAAGAGCTGCTTTGGCGCTACCGTCACCAGCTCAACCTCTCGACCCTGCTCAGCGATTACAACGAACACATCGCCGACCTGACCGGCCGCGCCTTCAGCAGCCTGCATGCCATCACCGACCAGCTGGCCGCGGCCAATCTGCAGCTGGCCTCCGAGGCCACGACCGACCCGCTCACCGGCCTGCACAACAAGCGCTACTTCGAACGCGAGATCGCGGCCAAGCTCAACTTCGCCCGGCGCGAGCAGCACCCGGTGTGCGCGATGATGATCGACATCGACCACTTCAAGCGCTTCAACGACCACTACGGCCACCTGGCCGGCGACGCCGCCATCAAGTCGGTGGCCGACTGCATCCGCGGCACCATCACCCGCGGCAGCGACCTCATCGCCCGCTTCGGCGGCGAAGAGTTCGTGGTGGTGCTGGTGCACATCGACGCAGCGGGCGTGCACCGGGTCGCCCGCAAGATCGCGGCGGCGATCGCGGCGCTGCGCATCCCGCATGAAAGGTCCGACTGCTGCGCCTGGCTCAGCATCAGCATCGGCTCGGCGATGGCACAGGGCGCCACCGACATCCAGGGGCTGCTGCAGCGCGCCGACGAGGCCCTGTACCGGGCCAAGGCGCAAGGCCGCAACCGCCATGTGCATGCCGATGGACCGGCGGGCCCGGCCTGATTCAAGTCCGCAGGTTCGCGGCCGATAGCACCGTAGCCCCGCCCGTGCGGGTGGTGAAGACTTTCCGGGACCGCCCCATGTACCTGTCCAAGCTGAGCGTCAGCCGGCGCCTGCAGTTCGCCTTCGGCATCATCCTGGCCATCCTGGCCATCGTGGCCGGCATCGCGATGCTGAAGGTGCACACCATCGAATCCGCGCTGCGCGCCAACGGCGAGGAGCATGCGCGCATCCAGCGCTTTGCCATCAACTTCCGCGGCTCGGCCCACGACCGGGCCATCGCCATCCGCGACTACGCCCTGGCCACCACCGACGAGCAGCGCCGCAAGGAAGCCGAAGCCATCGAGCAGCTGGCGCGCTTCTATGCCGAGTCCGATGCGCCGCTGCAGGCGCTGATCGCCAAGTCGGCCGACGCCGCTGAACTGCAGAAGCTGTACGGCGCGATCAAGGACATCGAAGCCCAGGCCACCGCCAGCACCCAGGCCGTGACCGCCGCCGTGAACCAGGGCGACCAGGCCACCGCGCACTCGCTGCTGTGGTCGCGCGCCAAGCCGCAATACGTGCAGTGGCTGGCGTCCATCAACCGCCTGATCGAATTTGAAGAAGCCCGGCTGCAGGCGCTCAACACCGTGGCCATGCAGGAAGCTGCGGGCTTTCGTACCGTGATGTTCACGGCGCTGGGCTTGTCGCTGCTGGTGGGGGTGGCGCTGGCCGCGGTGATCTCGCGCAACATCGTCGGCCAGCTGGGCGCCGAGCCGGCGCAGCTGGGCCAGGCGGCCGAACGCGTGGCGGCCGGCGACCTCAGCCCGGTGCCCGGCGCGGCACAGGCGCCGGCCGGCAGCGTGCTGGCTTCGCTGGGCAGCATGCAGCAGGCCCTGGCCCGCGTGGTGGGCCAGGTGCGCACCGCCTCCGACACCATCGCCACCGGCTCGGTGCAGATCGCCACCGGCAACCTCGACCTGTCGCAGCGCACCGAAACGCAGGCCAGCAGCCTGCAGCAGACCGCCGCCACCATGGACGAGCTGGGCACCACCGTGCGCCACAACGCCGACAGCGCGGCCCAGGCCAACGAGCTGGCGCGCAGCGCCTCGGCCGTGGCGGTGCAAGGCGGCGAAGTGGTGGGCCGGGTGGTGACCACGATGCAGGGCATCAACGACAGCAGCCGCAAGATCGGCGACATCATCGGCGTCATCGACGCCATCGCCTTCCAGACCAACATCCTGGCCTTGAACGCGGCGGTGGAAGCCGCCCGCGCCGGCGAGCAGGGCCGTGGCTTTGCGGTGGTGGCCAGCGAGGTGCGCAGCCTGGCCCAGCGCAGCGCCGGCGCAGCCAAGGAAATCAAGACCCTGATCAACCGCAGCGTGGAGCAGGTGGAGCAAGGCACGGTGCTGGTGGACGATGCCGGCAAGACCATGGGCGAGATCGTCAGCGCGATCCAGCGCGTCAGCGGCATCGTGGCCGAGATCAGCTCGGCCAGCGAGGCGCAGAGCGCCGGCGTTCGCCAGGTGGGCCAGGCCGTCAGCCACATGGACCAGAGCACGCAGCAGAACGCCGCGCTGGTGGAGCAAAGCGCCGCCGCGGCCGAAAGCCTGAAGATGCAGGCCCATGAACTGGTGCAGGCCGTGGCCGTCTTCAAGCTGGCGGGCAGCGGCGCGCCACACCTCGAAAAAACCTGATCGACCGTCTGCCTCCTGCTGCTTGAAGCGAAGTGTCCGATCCGCAGAATCGGCCCCTTCGACAAGCTTGCAAGAAGGAGGTACGGCATGTTCTTCGCCATCGTCTGGCTGAGTGTGGCGGCGCTGCTGGCGCTGTGGTCCGGCGGCTTGTGGGCCGTGGATGCACTGGCCACCTGGTCGGCCGCGCAGGCCGGCACCGCGGGCGCCCTGCCCGCGCTGACCCTGCCCGGCTGGCTCACCCCGTGGATATCGCCCGAGCTGGCCGCCAGCCTGACGGCCGCGCTGGCCGACCTGGCGCCCTGGTTCGACGGCCTGGTGGGCCTGCTGCCCGCCATCGCCGGCGGCGTGACGGTGCTGCTGTGGCTGCTGTGGGCCTTCGGTGCGCTGGTGCTGCTGGGCGTGGGCGTGGCCCTGCACCTGGGCATCCGGGCGCTGCAACGCCGCGCACGCCGCCAGCATCCGCCTGCGCAGCCGCGCAGTTTCACCGCGGCCACCGACCCTGCGGCCACCGGCTGGCCGCGCTGATGCGGGTCGACGACTCGCCGGCGGCAGCGCCCGGGTCGGGTGATGACGCGCACCACCCCGCCGGCCTGGCCGCGCGGCTGCGCGCCGCCGCCGGGCTGACGGACGAAGGCGTCTCGCTGCAATGGCTGGCCCAGGCGCACGGGCCGGCCGCCCACGGCAGCCTGCTGCTGTTGCTGGCCGTGCCCTGCCTGCTGCCGGTGCCCGGCGCCGGCACGGTGGTGGGCATGGGCATCCTGGCCCTGGCGCTGGCGCTGTGGCGCACGCCCGGCGCGCTCGCCGGTGCGCCCGCCCGGTGCGCGGGAGGCTTCCACGCCGCAGAAACACCGCCTGCAGGCGGCCGGGCTGCGGCGTTCACGCTGCCGGCCCGCGTGGGGGCCCTGCGTCTTTCACCCCGCTGGGCCGCCCGCGTGCTGCGGCTGCTGGCCGCCACCTACGCCCTGGCCGGCCGCCTCTCGCGCCAGCGCCTCAGCCACCTGGCCACCGCCCACCCGCGCCTGCTGCTGGCTGCGCTGGTGGCAGCCATGGCCATCATCATCGTGCTGCCCATTCCCTTCGGCAACGTGCTGCCGGCCCTGGCGCTGATGCTGCTGGGCATCGGCCTGGTGTTCCACGACGGCGTGGCCGTGCTGCTGGGCTGGCTGTTCTCGGCGTTGGCGCTCTGCTTCACCGCCGCGCTGTGCGTCGGTGCCTGGGCGTTGGCGGCGCGGGGGTGGGCGGGGTGGTGAGCGACGCAGACCGGGCACACCCCGCGTACCTGGCCTGCCTTGACAATACGTATCGAATACTTATGAAGTCTTCTTCGACTACGACGGTGGAGTACGGATCGTGAGCATTGAAGAGGTCAGGAAGCGCGATGAACGCACGTACTGAGTTCCAGATTATTTTCGGCCAAGACGGCAAGCCGGCCTTCGTGGTCGTGCCCTATGAGCACTTCCGCCGCATGAAAGGCAGCTTCACGCAGGGAACCGTTCCCAATGAAGTGGTGAACTTGTCGTTTGAACGAGGCGTGTCTGCGATGGCCGCCTGGCGCGAACACCTGGGCCTGACCCAAGCGGAGGTCGCGGGCCGTATCGGCATCTCTCAGGCCGCCTATGCGCAGATGGAGCGGGTCAAGCAGCCTCGCAAGGCCACGCTGGCAAAGGTGGCCGACGCGCTGGGGTTGGAGGTCGAACAGTTGCGGTGGTGAGCTTGGCGCCACTCCGCCACTCACTCGCCTGACCCGCCCTCGCGGCGCGCAAGCGCCCGCCGCTCCTCGTCCTGCCGCAACGCACGCTTCGTGCGCCACAGCTCCCACACGGCCCAGCCCATCACGCCGCCCAGCACCAGGAGCAGCTCGATGAGGATCAGCGTGTCGCGGGACACGGCGGGCTGCCCTCGGCCTGGAGCACTTCAGGCGGCGGGCCCGCCGCCGCGCAGGAAGAGGCGCTGCACCGTGGGCGCCAGCGCGTCGCCGCCGGCGGCATGCAGCTCGGCCAGGGTGCCGTGCATCAGCTTGCGGGCCAGGCCTTGCGACAAGGCCTCGAACACCTGGTCGATGGGCATGCCGCCGGCCAGCCGCTTGCGGGCGCGGGCGATCTCGGCCGCGCGCCAGGCGTCCACCTGGTCGTTCAGGCTGCAGATCAGGGGCACGGCGCCGCGCTGCGCCAGCCAGCGGCCGAAGCGCTGCACGCCGGCGTCGATGATGTGCTCGGCCTGCGCCACCGCGGCCTGGCGGCGCTGGCCGGCACCTTGCACCCGCTCGGCCAGGTCGTCGACCGTGTAGAGGTACACCTCGGGCAGGCGGGCCACTTCGGGCTCGATGTCGCGCGGCACGGCCAGGTCCAGCAGCAGCATCGGGCGGCGTCGCCGGGTCTTGAGCGCACGCTCCACCGCGCCCAGCCCGATCAGGGGCAGCGTGCTGGCGGTGCAGGACACCACGATGTCGAACTCGGCCAGCCGCTGGGGCAGGTCGGCCAGGGCCATGGCCTGCCCGCCCAGCGTGGCGGCCAGTGCCTCGCCGCGGGCCAGCGTGCGGTTGGCCAGCACCAGCGACCTGGGCGCACGCGCCGCGAAATGGGTGGCCACGCGCTCGATCATCTCGCCGGCGCCCACGCACAGCACGCGGGTGTCGGCCACCTGCTCGAACAGCTGCTCGGCCAGCCGCACCGCGGCTGCCGCCATGCTCACCGAATGGGCGCCGATCTCGGTGCAGCTGCGCACTTCCTTGGCCACCGAGAAGCTGCGCTGGAACAGCTGGTGCAGCGTGCTGCCCAGCGCGCCGGCGGCTTCGGCCTCCTTCACCGCGCGCTTGAGCTGGCCCAGGATCTGCGGCTCGCCCAGCACCATGGAATCGAGCCCGGCGGCCACCCGGAAGGCGTGGCGCGCCGCGTCGCAGTCTTCACGCACATAGGTGTGGGCCTGCAGCGCCGCCGCCGGCATGCCGCCGCGCTCGGCCAGCCAGTCCAGCACCGCGGGCACCACGGCGGGTGCCGCGTCGGGCGTGGCGATGTACAGCTCGGTGCGGTTGCAGGTGGACAGGATGGTGGCTTCGGCCGGTTCGCGTTGCAGCAGGCCACCCAGGCCGCGCAGGGCCTGGCCCAGCGCCTCGGCCGGAAAAGCGAACTTGCCGCGCACGTCCAGCGGCGCGCTGCCGTGGTTGAGTCCGAGGGCCAGTACCGCCATGGCTTCAACCCGCCTGTTGCGTGCGGGCCGGCGTGGCCGTGCCGCGCGCCATCGCCAGCGCGGCGCCGCCCTGCTGGCGGTCGCGCCGTTCCAGGCGCTCGAAGAGGTCGAGCACGATGTCGGTGCCCCGGCGCACCGGTGCCGGCGGGGGCTCGGGGCGCACGGCAGCGACCACCAGCGGGCGCGTGGCGGGCAATGGCGGCACCTGCAGCACCTGGGCATGACGCGGTGCGCGCAGCCAGGGTCCAGGCCAGGCCGCGCCGGCCAGCAGCCAGGCCTTGCGCAGCGGCGGCACCGCGGCGCGGCGCTGCACCGCATTGCAGCCCTGCCGGCGCACCTGGTGGCCGATGGCCGCATACAGCCGGGCCGCGGCGCGGATGCCGGGGCGGCAATCGGCCGGCAGCAGGTTGATGCCGGCTTCGGCCCGCCCATACAAGTCGTCGGCCTCCTGCAGCAGGCGCTCCACCACGCCGGCCAGCGCGGCGCTGTGGGTGGGTGCAGCCAGCCAGGCATCGGGCGCCATGCCCGCCTGGCGCAGCCACTGCCGCGGCAGGTAGAGCCGGCCCATGCGGGCGTCTTCCCCCACGTCGCGGGCGATGTTGGTGAGCTGCATGGCCACGCCCAGGTCGCAGGCGCGGGCCAGCGCGGCCGGGCTGCGGGCGCCCATCAGCACGGCCATCATCGCGCCCACGCTGCCGGCCACGCGGGCGGCGTAGTGCAGCAGCTCGTCCAGCGTCTCGTAGCGGCGGCCTTCGGCGTCCCAGGCCAGGCCTTCGAGCAGCTGCTCGGGCAGCGCACGTGGGATGGCGTGGGCCTGCAGCACCCAGGCCAGCGCGCGGTCGGCGGCCGTGGGCAACGGCCGGTCGGCATAGGCGCGGTCCAGGCGCTGGCGCAGCAGCGCAATGGCATCGCCGCGGCCGCCGTGCACGTCCACCGCGTCATCGGCCAGGCGGCAAAAGCCGTAGAGCACGCTGGCCGGCTCACGCACCCGCCGCGGCAGCAGCAGCGAAGCGGCATGGAAGCTGCGCGCATGCTGGCGCAGCAACTGGCGGCAGGCCGCCAGGTCGGCGGCGACGGAGTCAGGCGGTACGGGCATGGAAAGCTCGGGCATCGGGCACCACCGTGTCGAGGATGCGGGCAGAAGACAGCACACCGGGCAAGCCCGCGCCCGGGTGCGTGCCGGCGCCCACCAGGTACAGGTGGCGCAGCTCTTCACTCTGGTTGTGGGGTCGGAACCAGGCGCTTTGCGTGAGCACCGGCTCCAGCCCGAAGGCCGCGCCGCGGAAGCTGCCCAGCTCGTCCTGGAAGTGCTGCGGCGTGGTCACGCGTGAGCTGCACAGCGCCACGCCGAGGCCGGGCAGCAGCGTTTCTTCCAGCCGGGCCTGCACCGCTTGTCTATACAACTCGGCCTGTTGCGACCAGTCGGTGCCCGACTGCAGGTGCGGCACCGGCGACAGCACGTAGAACGCATCGCAGCCCGGTGGCGCCAGCGAGGGGTCGGTGGCGGTGGGCCGGTGCAGGTAGAGGCTGAAGTCGCGCGCCAGCTGCTTGCGCTCGAAGATGTCGTCCAGCAGGCCGCGGTAGCGCGGGCCCAGCGCGATGGTGTGGTGCGCCACATCGGGGTACTGGCGGCGGGTGCCGAAGTACCAGACGAACAGGCTCATCGAATAGCGTGCCTTGGCTATGCGCGCATCGGTCCAGCGCCGGCGCTGCACGCCGGGCAGCAGCCGCCGGTAAGTGGTGGCCGAATCGGCATTGCTGACCACGATGTCGGCCGCGATGCGCTCGCCGCTTTGCAACCGCACACCGGCCGCGGCGCCGCGCTCGGCCAGGATCTCGGCCACCGGCGTGCCGCAGCGCACCACGTTGCCCTGCCCTTCGATCAGGCCCACCAGCCCCTGCACCAGCCGCCCGGTGCCGCCGATGGGAAAGTGCACGCCCCAGCGCCGTTCCAGGAAGGCGATGAGGCAGTACACCGAGGTGGTGGCGAACGGGTTGCCGCCCACCAGCAGCGACTGGAAGGTGAGCACCATGCGCAGCTTCGGGCTTTGCACATGCTTGCAGGCCAGGCCGTAGACGGTGCGCCAGCCTTCGAGCTGCAGCAGCTGGGGCAGCACCTTGGCCATGTCGGTCCAGCGGCTGAAGGGCACATGCGCCAGCTGCTCGAAGCCCACCTTGAAGATGGCCTCGCTGGCCGCCAGGAAGCGGCGGTAGCCGGGCACCTCGCCCGGCGCCAGGCGCTCGACTTCGGCTTCCATCGCCGCAACGTCGCCGCTGTAGTCGAACAAAGTTCCGTCGTCGAAGCGCACGCGGTAGAAGGGGCTCACCGGCCGCAGGTCCACGTCGTCGGCCAGCCGGCGGCCGCACAGCGCCCACAGCTCTTCCAACAGAAAGGGCGCGGTGATCACCGTGGGCCCGGCATCAAAGGTGAAGCCGTCCTGCCGGTGCACCCGGGCGCGGCCGCCCGGCTCGGGCAGCGCTTCCAGCACCGTCACCCGCCAGCCGCGGGCGCCCAGGCGCACCGCCGCTGCCAGGCCGCCGAAGCCGCTGCCGATGACCACGGCATGCGGCCGGGGCCGCTCGGCGGGCGCCTGCACCGCCGCCGCAGCCGGGGCGGCAAAAACAGGTGCGGGGGCTGTCAACATGGTCTTATAGTATTCGTGTCAACTTTGATTTACAACGCTGCCAGACTGCTGACAACCCTGAGCCCGACAGGAGCCTGCCATGTCGCACCTGCATCCCCATTTCGCGCTGCGCCTGCAGCGCCGAGCCCGCCCGCTGCTGACGGCGCGCGGCCTGCGGCAGATGGTGGCGCCCTGGCGCTTTTATGCCGCCGCCGGTCGCCTGGCGCGCTGGCTGGGTTGGCTGGCCCTCACCGCCGGGGCGGTGGCCCTGGGCGCCGCGCTGGTACTGGCCGCCGGCACCCCGGGACAGGCAGGCGCGCAGCTGGCCGCCCATGGCCTGCAAGGGCCGGCGATGGTGCTGGGCACCGGCCTTTATGTGGCGATGGCGGCTGCCGCAGCCGCCACGCTCATCGGGGTTGGTCGCCTGGCACCGGTGCTGATGGTGGCCGCCGCGCCCAGCAGCCTGCTGTGGCTGCTGATGACGCTGCTGGCGCAGACGGTGCTGGTGCCCGGCGGCATCACCGCCACCGGCCTGGGCGCCGAGGCGCTGTGGCCGGCACTGGCCGCACCGGCGCCGGTGCTGCTGCCCTTTGCGCTGCTGGTGCTGCTGGCGCAGGCGGTGTGTCACGACACCCGGCGCGCCGACCGATGGGCGGCGGTGCTGGTGCTGGCAGGCCTGCTGGCTGCCGGCGCGGTGTGGCTGAGCGCCGGCCCCAGCGCCACCGAAGGCGCGGCACCGCCCGGCGCCGGCCTGCTGGCCGCGCTCACGCTGGTGGCGCTGGGCGCCTATGCCGGCGCCGCGGTGCTGCAGCGCATGCGGCTGGAAATCGTGGAACGCGGCCGCCGCCAGCTGGGCGCCGAGGAGGTGCAGTGATGGCCACCGTGCTGATGCTGCTGGCGGCCGGCGTGGCCGCCGAATGTGCGCAGCTGTGGCTGCGCCGCCGTGCCCTGGCCCTGGCCAACGAAGGCGAGGCCGACGACGCCAGCGACGAGGCCTGAGCGCCGTCGCCGGGGCCGCCCGACCCCTGTGTTAAGGTCTTCCGCGTTGTCGCGCCCTTTCGGGGGCGAACCTGCAAAGGCATGTCGTGGCCACCACCAGCGCACCCGACCCTTCGGACCTGAGCGCCCTCTCGGGCCTGGCCCCTGAACTGGCCACGGCCTTCGTTTCCCTGTCCAGCGACATCGCCCTGGTGATCGGCCGCGACGGCATCGTCACCAACGTGGCCACGGCCGACAGCACCCTGGGCCTGGGCGCCAGCCACTGGGTGGGCCGCCCCTGGGCCGACACCGCCACCGGCGACACCCGCCGCAAGATCGAGCTCCTGCTGGCCGAAGTCGGCAGCCACGGCGTGGCCCGCCGGCGCGAGGTCAACCACGCCTGCGGCAACGGCGAATTCATTCCGATCAGCTACGCGGCCTTGCAGCTGGGCGCCGAAGGGCCCTTGCTGGCGGTGGGCCGCGACCTGCGGGCCGTGGCCGCCATCCAGCAGCGCTTCGTCGAGGCGCAGCGCGAGATGGAGCGCGACTACTGGCAGCTGCGGCAGGCCCAGTCGCGCCAGCGGCTGCTGGCCCAGGTGGCCACCGATGCGGTGCTGGTGGTGCAAGGGCCCGCGCTGCGCGCCATCGCCGCCAACGAAGCCGCCCGCCGCTGGTTCGGCGAACCCGGCATGCCGTTGCCGGCGCCGCTGCACGACCTGCTGGCGCTGGCACCGGGCCACCGCCATGCCACCGAGGTGCGGCTGCGGCTGCCGCAGGCCGGCGGCTCCCTCACACTGGACGTGGCGGTCACGTCGCTGCCTCAGGCCGACCAGGACCTGCCGCCGCCCTGGCTGGTGCGGGCACGCCAGGCCGAGGCCGACCCCACGACCGACGGCGCCGAGACCGCCGTGCTGGTGGCCGATGCCGCCGGCCGCCTGGTGATGGCCGATGCCGCACTGCTGGCCTGGGTGGGCGCCGACAGCGAGGCGCAGCTGCTGGGCCAGCCCGTGCAGCAACTGCTGGGCGACCCGCACCGGCAGCTGGCCGCGCTGCTGTCGGACGTGCGCCGCCAGGGCATGGCCATGCAGCCGGTGGCCACGCTGGGCCCGGCGGGCTCGCCGCTGCGGGTGGCGATGTCGGCCTCGCTGCTGGTCGATGGCGACCAGGAACGCGTGGCCCTGGTGCTGCAACGACTGGACACCACGCCGCGCGTGGTGGCACCGCTGGACCTGATGGCCACGCTGCAGCGCATCGCGCAGCGTGTGGGCCAGCTGCCGCTGCCCGCGCTGCTGCGTGAGGCCACCGAAGCCACCGAACGCCATGCCATCGATGCCGCGCTGGCCGCCGCCGGTGGCCGCCACGACCAAGCCGCGCTGCAGCTGGGCATCGAGCCGGCCGAGCTGCGCCAGCGCCTGCAACGGCTGGGGCGGGTGCCGCCGCCGTGAACGAGCAACCCGCCTTCGGCGAGGCCGACCTCAGCAACTGCGAGCGCGAGCTGATCCACCTGGCCGGCTCGGTGCAGCCGCATGGCGCCCTGCTGGTGCTGCGCGCGGCCGACGGCCTGGTGCTGCAGGCCAGCGACAACGTGGCCGAGGTGCTGGGCCTGCCGCTGCGGCAGCTGCTGGAGCGGCCGCTGTCGGTGCTGGGCGGCAGCCTGGCCGCCGAGGTGGCGGCGCTGGCCACGCAGCCGCTGGATGAACCGGTGCCGCTGCAGGCCACCAGCGCCGCCGATGGCATGCCGCGCGCGCTGGAAGGCAGCCTGCACCGCGTGCCCGGCCCGCCCGCCGGCGGCCTGCTGGTGGTGGAGGTGGAAGCGGTGCAGCTGGCTGCCAGCCAGCGCCACACCGCCGGCATCGACGAGCCCACGGCCCTGGCCTGCGTCTCGGCCACGGTGCAGCGCCTGTCGGCCGCCGCCAGCCTGGGCGCGCTGGCCGATGCGGCGGTGCAGGGCATCCATGAACTCACCGGCTACGACCGGGTGATGGTCTACCAGTTCGACCCCGACGGGCACGGCAAGATCATTGCGGAGGCGCGCGACCCGCGGCTCGAATCGCTGCTGGGCCACCACTACCCGGCCACCGACATCCCGCAGCGCGCGCGCAGCCTGTACCTGCGCAACCGCGTGCGGGTGCTGGTGGACGTGGACGCGCCGGCTTCGCCCCTGGTGCCGCGACAGCTGCCGGCCACCGGGCAGGAGCTGGACATGTCGATGAGCTACCTGCGCAGCATGTCGCCGCTGCACCTGCAGTACCTGCGCAACATGGGCGTCACGGCCACGCTGGTGGTGTCTCTGGTGCACGAGGGTCGGCTGTGGGGCCTGATCGCCTGCCACCACTACCGGCC
>CAKZXL010000950.1 GCA_937883885.1 uncultured Aquincola sp.
CTGATTCTTCGTACCTCTTGAACACGCTTACTTGGTGGAGGTAAGCGGGATCGAACCGCTGACCTCTTGCATGCCATGCAAGCGCTCTCCCAGCTGAGCTATACCCCCCTTAAGTGCCGTACCGCATTGTGTGCGGTTCGTCTTGAAAGTTGCTGCGTGTTCAAGCGAGAACATGAGTATAGAGGGATTTTTAAAGTTCGCGCAAGCGCTGCACCACCATATCCCGAGTAAACAGCTCAAGTACCGCATCCACCGACGGCGTCTGGGCGCGGCCGCACACGGCCACGCGCACCGGCATGGCCAGCTGCGGCATCTTCAGGCCATGGGCCTGCAGCGTCTGCTTCAGCGCGCCACTGATGGCGGCCTTGTCCCAGGCAGGCAACGCCGCCAGCGCATCGGCCAGGGCCCGCAGCGCCGGCTTGATGGCGTCGGTGAGCAGCGCCGCATCGGCCTCGGTGGGCGCATGGGGCGTGAAGTACATCGCCAACCAGTCGGCCAGCTCCACCGTCGTGGCGCAGCGGTCCTTGAACAGGGCCACACGTTGCTGCATCAGCGCGTCGTTGGGCGCCTCGATGCCGCGGCGGGCCAGCTGCTGGGCCACCAATGCGCCCAGGCGCTCGTTGTCGGCCTGCTTGATGTAGTGGGCATTGACCCAGCTCAGCTTGGCCGGGTCCCATTGCGCGGGGCTCTTGGACAGGTGTTCACCGTCGAACCACTCCACCAGTTCGCGGCGCGAGAACAGCTCGTCGTCGCCATGGCTCCAGCCCAGGCGCGCCAGGTAGTTCAGCATCGCCTCGGGCAGGTAGCCGCCCTCCTCGTAGGCCGTCACGCTGACGGCACCGCGGCGCTTGGACAGCTTCTGCCCGTCGTCGCCCAGGATCACCGGCACATGGCCAAACAGCGGCAGCGGCGCGCCCAGCGCGTTGAAGATGTTGATCTGCCAGGGCGTGTTGTTGACGTGCTCGTCACCCCGGAACACATGGGTGATGTTCATGTCCCAGTCGTCCACCACCACCGCGAAGTTGTAGGTGGGCACACCGTCGGGCCGCACGATGATCAGGTCGTCGATCTCGCGGTTGGCGATGCTGATGGGGCCCTTGACCACGTCGTCCCAGGTCACCACGCCATCCACCGGGTTGGCGAAGCGGATGGCCGGTGCCACGCCCTCGGGCGGCGGCGGCAGCACCTTGCCCGGCTCGGGCCGCCAGCGGCGGTCGTAGTGGGTCTTTTCGCC
>CAKZXL010000951.1 GCA_937883885.1 uncultured Aquincola sp.
ATGAACCGCTACGTCATCGCCCTTGCCGCCGCCATCGTGTCCGCGGCCGCCTCGCTGCCCGCTTCCGCGCAGGTCGAGCGCGCCGCCCCGGTGATGTCCAAGCCCGTGGCCGGCATCGATGCCGCCACCTTCATCCCCGGCCACCCCGCCAGCCCGACGTGGAAGGCCCCGGCCATCGTGCGCGCCAACGGCGAACACCCGGCCGTGCTGGTGTCGCGTCAGCCCGCCCACATCGACAGCAACACCTTCATCGTTCAGCCGCCGGCCTCCACCGCCTGGACCAGCGCCCCGGCCGACCTGGCCGTGGTGGCGGGCAGCCCCGCCAACAGCGCACGCTGAAAGCCCGTTGCCGGCGCGCGGCGAATGCCCGCGCACCGGCACGGCGGCGGCATGGCCCTTACGCTGGGCCATGCCTGCCTGTTGGTTCCTCGCGTTTGAAGCTGCCCGCAGCAGGGTGGCCGCGGCTTGAGCGCCACTGCCTGGCCCCGCCGGTTGCTGGCGCTGCTGATGGCCGCCGCCGGTCTGGCGCTGTGGCAGGGCCACGGCCGCTGGTGGCAACTGCCTGACCGCCACAACCCATGGGCGCCGCTGTCGCTGACCGAGCCGCCGGGCTGGCTCACGCGCCACAAGCTGCGCCGCCTTTCCGACGAGCCGGCCGCCTGCCTGGCCTTCTTGCGCCGCACACCGATGCAGTTCGAGCCGCAGCCCGACCGCGTGACCGGCCCGGGCTGCGGATTGACCAATGCAGTGCGCCTGCGCCGCACGCAGCTGCAGCTGGGCGATGCCTTCGTGCTGAGTTGCCCGGCGGCCGCCTCGCTGGCGCTGTGGGAGCAGCATGTGCTGCAGCCCGCCGCCCAGGCCACGCTGGGCCAGCCGGTGGTGCGGCTGCTGCACTACGGCAGCTATGCCTGCCGCAACGTGTACGGCCGGGCCGAAGGCGCGCGCAGCCAGCATGCCACGGCCGATGCGCTGGATGTCTCGGGCTTCGTGCTGCGCAACGGCCGCCGCATCACCGTGGCGGGCGACTGGCCCGGCGACGATGACGCCTCCCGCTTCCTGCGGCAGGTACACGACGGGGCCTGCGGCCTGTTCGATGGCGTGCTGGGCCCCGACTACAACCGCGCCCATGCCGACCACCTGCACCTGGACCGGGGGCCCTACCGGCTGTGCCGGTGAACGCGTGGTGCCTCAGCGCTGGCTGCGCGCCTTCTTCCCATCGACTTCCGCCAGTTGCTGCTTGAGCAGCAGGTACAGCACGCGCGCGTTGTCCACCGTCATGCTGAGCATGCTGGACGGCTCGCCGCCGTCGTCGTCCTGGCGCGGCATGGGCTGCACCGCCGCATCGATACGCGCCCGCACCAGGCCGTGGCTGTTGTTCATCAGCTTGATGCGCTGCACTTCGATCTGATAGGTTTTCATCACCCGAAGCGTAGCCCACCCCAGGGCGAATACCGGTCGCGGTGCTGGGTGGGGTGGCCTAGGCTGCGCCGATGAACAGCCTTTTGATGTACAGGCGGGCGCTGCTGACCACCGGCCTGCTGGCCGTGGCCGCCGCCACCGCGGCGCAGCCGACCACCCCCGAGGACCCAGCCTGGCCGGTGGCCGGCCGCCAGGGCGTGATCCAGGTGGTGATCGTGCCGGAAAAGGCGGCCCGCGACCGCGAGGCCTACACCCGCCAGATCGAGCGCCTGTGCCCGCCGCAGAGCACCTGCTTCCTCAACTTCCACACCAACAGCAGCGGCGCACCGCTGGCGGTGCCGCTGCCCGA
>CAKZXL010000952.1 GCA_937883885.1 uncultured Aquincola sp.
AGAAGATCTCCAGCCCGATGACCCATTGCAGCGCATTGACGTAGCTCTGCTCGCGGTAGCGGAAGGGCACCACGCCGCAGCCGGCTTCGCACTCGATGTCGGCGCCGATCCACTTGCGCGGGTGCGCAAAGCCCGACTGCGCGTGCTGGCGCATGGTGTCGCCCGAGGCGGTGACCGTCTGGCCGAACATGATCTGCCCGACGTCGATGCTGACGTTGGCATTGGCATTCACGGCCTCGATCAGCGGCTGCGCGGCCGACGAGAACTTCTTCGGCCCCTCGGTGCCGTAGGCATGGAACTGGATGTGCGTCAGGTGCGCGGGCAGGCCTTCCAGCGCATCGATGGTGGCCAGCGTGGACGCGATGTTGCCGGCCACGCCCAGGTTGCTGCCGTGGATGTGCAGCGGGTGCGGCACGCCCAGCTCGTGCAGCGCGCGGGCCAGCGTGTGCACCACCTGGCGCGGCGTCACCTGCCAGTGCACATGGGCTTCGTCCACGTCCAGCTTGCGCTGGTTGAACTTGAAGGCCGAGATACCGCCGGGGTTCACCACCTTGATGCCCATGGCCTTGGCGGCGTTGATCGTCCAGCCCGCGTAGTCGCGGATGCGCTGGAAGTCTTCGCCGCGCGCCAGCATCTCCAAAAAGAGCTCGTCGTTGCCGAGCATCACGTAGGCGCCATGGTCCAGGATGGGCGTGTCGCCCATCTCCATGTGGCTGTGGCGCGCGTTGCAGGCCATCATCGCCGGCTCGAAGGCGGCGGTGTAGCCCATCTCCACGTAGCGGTAGCCGGTGGCCAGCGTGCCCGGCGTGCAGCTGCCGCAGCTGGCCAACTCCAGCAGGTTGTCGGGCAGCGCGATGGGTGAGCCGTCGGCCCGGCGGTGGTCTTCGGGCAGCAGCAGCCGCGCCAGGTTGACCTTGCCGCCGCCGATGTGGGTGTGCAGGTCGATGCCGCCGGCCATCACCACGCAGCCGCTGGCGTCTATCGGCTGCGCCGCCGGGTCGGGGCCGACGATGCGGCCATCGCGCAGATACAGGTCGCGCACCTCGTCCACGCCGTTCGTGGGGTCGATCACGCGGCCGCCGCGCAGCACGGTGGTGGCGGTCATCGCGCAGCTTCCGGGGTGGCGGCCGACAAGGCCTGGTGGATGTCGCGCAGCACGGCGGCCACGGTGGGCAAGGTGTCTTCGTACAACGGCTGCAGCGGCAGCAGCACCGAGCCATCGGTGCGGAACAGGTGGCCGCGGCTGCCCACACCGGGCGTGGACACGGGGATGAACACGTCGTCGCCTTCGGCCGCCTGGTCGGGGTGGCCGAGCACGATGCGCGGCAGGCCTTGCGCCGCGCGTGGCACCGGCAGCGGGCCGAAGGACGAGATCCACAGCAGCGCATCCACCGCGCCACCGGCCAGCAGGCGGTCGGTGGCAAAGCGCAGCGGCTCATGCTCCAGCCCGCCGGGGGCGGCGCGGCTGCGCAGCGGCAGGCCCGACAGCCAGGTGAACACCTGGTTCACCGTGTAGGCGCCATCGCCGCCGCCCAGGCCCAGGGCCGCGGCGCGCGTGCGCTGGTTCAGCGTGGCCACCACGCGCTGCAGCGCCTCGATCAGCAGCCCGCCGTGCGGCGGCAGGCGGCCGGTTTCGTACACCAGCACCGCGTAATGGGCGGCCTGCAGTTGCTCGGCCAGCGCCAGCAGCGCCTGGGGCGCGCGCGCCTTGACCGCACTGCGGCCGGCCACCAGCGCGGCCAGCAGGGCCAGGGTGTCGAACAGGTCCGCCGCACCGGCCAGCTCGGCCAGGCGCAGCACGGTGGGCGTGCGGTGGGCGCAGCGGTCCAGCAGGTCGCGCACGTAGTCCGACGGTGCATCGTCGGCATCGGGCGTGACGATGAGCAGCAGGTCGGCGCGCTCGCTCACCTCGGCCAGCGTGGTGGTGAAGCCGCCCTTGTCCTGCTGCACCCGCAGGCTTTCAAACAACGGCGTGCCGGCCGCCACGTCGCAGATGGCGCCGGTGGCGCAGGCCAGCGGGTACAGCGCGCGGGCGCCGGCCACGTCGGTGGCCAGGCCGCCGAACAAGGGCTGGCGGCTGGCCTGCAGCAGGCGGGCCGCTTCAGCCACTGCGGCGGTCAGCGGCGCGGGCTGGCCGGCCACGCTGGGCTGCGCGGCGGAAGGCTGGTCGGTGAACCGGGCCAGGCCGCTGGCGGCGCGGCGGCAGGCCAGACCCTGCGGACCCGGCTGCGCGCCGCCCGTGCTGCACAACAGCGGGCAGAACGGGCAGGTCCACGCGTTGCTCCAGGTCGAGGTCATCAGCCGCAGCAACGCAAGCGATGTGCCACCGCGCCAGCCCGTGCCGGCAGGGCCGGTCGGCCTCGTTTGCCGCCAGATGTGCCACAGAGTGTGCCGCTTTTGGCCTGGCGCCGCGGCGTGCAGGCGCCGCGGAACGGTGGCATGAAACGTGATGCGACGGCGCACCGAAGGCAGGAGGTGGCAGTGAGGCGCAGGGGTAACAGCGGCAAGATCGGCAGCGCATGCGGGAAAGCACGGGGGCGCCTGCGCTGCTCAAGCGCCGTGCAGCGTCAGGCCGCTGGCGCCACCGGCGGCAACTGCCGGTCGTGCAGGGCGCTGGCCACCAGCCAGGCCTGGGCGCCGGCTTCATGCGCATGCAGCAGGTCTTGCGGATGGCGCACCCCGCCCGCCCCGATGAGCTGGGTGCCCGGCGCTGCCCGCAGGCGCACGGCCTGCAGGGTTTCCAGGTCGGGGCCGGCATTGGAGCCGACGCGCTCCAGCGTCATCACGATGATGCGCTGCGGCCACAGCGCGCTGGCCTGCCAGCAGCCGGCCGGGTCCATCGGCTGGCCGTCGCGCCGGTCCAGCGACAGCACGGCGCGGGCGCCCAGCGGGTCTTGCCGGTTGAAGGCCTGGGCCAGCGCCTCGCGCGAGGCCAGTGATTCACTGCCATACACCGGCACCACATGGGCGGCGGCAAAGCTGCCCAGCCGCGCGACCAGCGCCTGCGCCGCGGCGGCATCGGCAAAGCCGGCGTCCAGCCACAGCTCCAGCCCGGGCAAGGCTTCGATCAGGCTGTTGAGCACCGCGTACTGCGCACGCCCGCCGGTCAGCGCATCGAGGTCGGCCACGTACAACCGGCGGGTGGCGCAATGCGCGCAGAGAATGCGCGCCACGGTGACGGGGTCGCTGCTGCCGCACAGCGCGGAGACGATGGGGCGGTATGCCTGGCGGTCGCCCCGCACACCACGAACCACCTGCCCACCGAGCAGGTCCATCACGGGAATGAGCGAGGTCTCGGCCGACATGCAGGTGCAGCAATGAAGCGGGTGTTCGTGTTCGAGTATCTCACCGGGGGGGGTGAAGTCGGCAGCGAGGCAGAGCGCGACGAACTCATGCCCATGGGCCGGCTGATGCGCGATGCACTGGTGGCCGACCTGCTGACGCTGCCCGGCGTGCAGGTGTCGGCCGCCGTGTGCCGCCATGCGCCCGAGCTGCCGGCCGGCGCCCGCAGCCTGGCCGCGCGCACCGGCGAAGCGGCGGTCGACTTCATGGCGCGCGAAGCCGCGGCGCACGACCTGGCCTGCGTGGTGGCGCCCGAAACCGGCGGCCTGCTGCTCAAGTACAGCCGCTGCGTGAGCCCGGCGCGCTGGATGGGCTGCAGCCCGCAGGCCATTGCGGTGGCCAGCTCCAAGCAGGCCACCCTGCAGCGGCTGCAGGCGGCCGGCGTGCCGACGCCGCACGACGTGGACGATGCACGGCGCTGGGTGGTCAAGCCCGACGACGGCGCTGGCGCCATCGACACCCGCGTGCACACGCGCCACGACGCGGCTCTGCAGGACCTGCGGGCCCGCAGCGCGCGCGGCCAGCCGGCCACGCTGGAGCCCTGGGTGGAAGGCGATGCGCTGAGCCTCTCGCTGCTGTGCCGCGGCCAGGGCGAGGTGGAGGTGCTCAGCGTCAACAGCCAGCAGGTGGTGGTGGACGATGCGGGCCAGGTGCGCTTTCGCGGCGTGCAGGTCAATGCGCTGCCGGCGGCCGAGGCGCTGGGCACGGTGGCCGCAGGCGTGGCGCGCGCGCTGCCAGGGCTCAAGGGCTTCGTCGGCATCGACCTGGTGTGGCATGCGCAGCTGGGGCCGGTGGTGATCGAGGTGAACCCGCGCATCACCTGCGCTTACGCCGGCCTGTCGGCCGCGCTGGAAAGGCCGCTGGCGGCCGAGCTGTTGTCGCTGTTCGCGCGGGAGCCGGCCCATGCCTGAGCGCCAGGGCGTCATCGTCGGCTGGGACATCGGCGGCGCCCATGCCAAGGCCTGCCTGATGGTGCCGGGCCGCATCGTGGACGTGGCGCAGTGGGCCTGCCCCTTGTGGCAAGGCCTGGACCACCTGGAGCGCGCGCTGGCCGATGCGCAGGCCCGCTGGCCGCAGATGGCCGGCGCCCACCATGCGCTGACCATGACCGGCGAGATGGTGGACCTGTTCGCCCACCGCGAAGAAGGCGTGCAGCGCATCGCCGCGCTGGTGGCGCAGCGGCTGGGTGCGGTGCAGTGTTATGCCGGCGACGACGGCTGGGTGGACGTGGTGGACGCGGGCCGGCAGTGGGCGCAGATCGCCTCGGCCAACTGGCTGGCCACCGCCCGCCATGCCGCCCGGCCTCTGGGCAACAGCGCAGCCGAAGGCGTGCTGGTGGACATCGGCAGCACCACCTGCGACCTGATCGCCTTTCGCGGTGGCCGGGTGCTGACCAGCGCCCGCAGCGACGTCGACCGCCTGGCCACCGGCGAGCTGGTGTACCACGGCGTGGTGCGCACGCCGCTGTGCGCGCTGGGCCCGCGCATCGGCTTCGGCGGCCGCATGCTCAACGTGATGAACGAGTTGTTCGCCACCACCGCCGACGTCTACCGGCTGACCGGCGAGCTGAACCCGGCGCACGACCTGTACCCGCCGGCCGATGGCGGTGCCAAGGACCTGGAAGCCACGCGCCGCCGCCTGGCCCGCATGATCGGCCTGGATGCGCGCGACGCCACCCCGGCCGACTGGCTGCAGATGGCCCATGCCTGGCGCGCCGCCCAGGTGGCCGAGCTGGGCAGCCAGCTGCGCCGCGTGGCCCTGCTGCACGGCCTGGGCGACGAGGCCCTGGTGGTCAGCGCCGGCTGCGGCGACTTTCTGGTGGCCGACGTGATGGCCGCCGCCAGCCTGCCCGAGGCGCCCCTGCAGCGCTGCGTGCGCTATGCCAGCCATGTGGCCGGCGCGGCGCCGGAGGTGGCGGGCTGGGCCCAGGTGTGCGCCCCCTGCGTGGCGGTGGCGGCGCTGTACCAGGAACATCGCGAGGAGCGGCGCTAGATGTGGGTCGTCAAGATCGGCGGCAGCGTGTGCACCGACCCGTTGTTGCCCCATTGGCTGGAGCTGCTGGCCGACCTGGGCGGCGGCCGGGTGACAGTGGTGCCCGGCGGTGGCCGCTTTGCGAACGAGGTGCGGCATGCCCAGCGCGAGTGGGCCTTCGACGACCTGGCCGCCCACAATATGGCGGTGCTGGCGATGGCGCAGACGGCCTACCAGCTGCACGCCATCAACCCCGCGCTGCATCTGGCCCAGCGCAAGAGCGACATCCAGCGTGTGCTGCACACCGGCCGCACCGCGCTGTGGCTGCCGCTGGACTTGCAACGCGATGTGGCCGACGACCGCAGCAACTGGGACGCCAGCTCCGACACCATCGCCTTCGACCTGGCGCGCAACCTCAATGCCGAACGGCTGGTGCTGATCAAGTCCTGCGTGATCGACCACCGCCTGTCGCTGGCCGACCTGAGCGCCCGCGGCGTGATCGACGGCCCGCTGGCCGACAGGGCCTGCGGCGCGCCCTTCCCGATCGAGCTGCTGCACAAGGCCGAGCTGGCCGAGATGCGGGCGATGCTGCTGGGGGACGTGCGCTACCTGGGGGTGTAGGTCGGGGCGCCTTCAAGCGCCTTCAGGCGCCTTGGAGCACCTGCGCATCCCAGGCATCGGCCGCGCTGGCAAAGCGCTCGGCCAGAAAATCGATCAGCAGCTTGAGCGCCACCGGCGGATGCTGCCGCGACAGGTACACCGCATGGATGCCGAAATGCTCGGGCTCGTGGTCGTCCAGCACGCGCACCAGGGCGCCGGCGCGCAGCGCCTCGGCCACGAAGTAGGTCGGCAGCATCGCGATGCCCGCGCCGGCAATGGCCGCTTCGCGCAGCAGCGCGGTTTCGTTGCACGACAGCGGGCCGGTCACCTCCACCCGCACCGGCTGGCCGTTCCGGGTCAGGCGGTATTCGGCGCGGCTGCCAAAGGCGTGGGTGATGCAGTCGTGCAGGCGCAGGTCGGCGGGCGTCTGCGGCCACCCCCGCCGGGCCAGGTAGGCCGGTGATGCACACAGCACCGACCGGCAGCTGGCCAGCCGCCGCGCGACCAGGCCTTCGTCCAGCCGGTTGGTGATGCGGATGGCGATGTCGATGCGCTCGGCCACCAGGTCCACCGCCCGGTCCTGCGCCAGCAGCTCGACCTGGATGCGGGGATGGTGCTGCTGGAACTCCACCACCGCCCGGGTCAGCTGCTCGATCGCAAAAGACGTGCTGGTGGTCACCCGCAGCTTGCCGGTGGGCTCGGCGCTGCGGCTGCCCGACAGGGCCTGGACGTCGGTGGCCAGCGCCTGCATCTGGCGCAGCAGCGGCAGCAGTTCCTGGCCGGCTTCGCTCAGGCTCAGCTGCCGTGTCGTGCGGTGCAGCAGCCGGGCACCCAGCCAGCGCTCCAGCGCTTCCACGTGGCGGCTGACCATCGCGCGCGACAGGTCCAGCGTGTCGGCCGCGCGGGTCAGGCTGCCTTCGTCCACAACCTGCAAAAAGCTGCGGATGGCGCCGAGGTGGTCCATGGTGGGCGATCGATCTGGTTGACAATCTTTCTACTTTAAGAGCGTTTATCTATCAAAACCATCCAAATACAGTGGCGCCATCGTCATCCCACCTGGATACCGGAGCCCCTTGATGAACGCCTTTCGTACCCTGTCCCTGGCCCTGCTGCCCGCCGCCTTGAGCCTGGGCGTGATCGCCCCCGACGCCGCCGCCCAGAGCGCCGCGCCGCTGACCGTGCAGGTCTACAACGCCGACGCCAACAGCTTCCACGTCAATGCCGTGCTGGTGGCGGGCAAAACCGATGCCGTGCTGCTGGACGCCGGCTTCACCCGTGCCGATGCGCTGCGCATCGCGGCCATGGTGCTGGACAGCAAGAAGGTGCTCAAGACCATCTACATCAGCCAGGCCGACCCGGACTACTACTTCGGCATCCAGGTGCTCAAGCAGGTGTTCCCCGAGGCCCAGGTGGTGACCACCGCACCCACGCTCAAGAAGATCCAGGCTACCCTGCCCACCAAGCTGCAGGTCTGGGGCCCGCGCATGGGCGCCAATGCGCCGGTGCAGGTGCCGCTGCCCGAGGTACTGGCCGGCAACACCCTGACGCTGGAAGGCCAGACGCTGGAAATCCGCGGTCTGGACGACAGCCAGCCACACCGCAGCTACGTGTGGATTCCGTCGATCAAGACCATCGCCGGCGGCGTGAACGTCTACGCCGGCCTGCACCTGTGGACGGCCGACGCGCAGACGCCGCAAGAGCGCGCCGACTGGGCGAAGAAGCTGGGCCAGATGGCCGCGCTGAACCCGCTGACGGTGATCCCCGGCCACAGCCAGCCCGGCCAGGCGCAGGACGCCACCCAGCTGGCCTGGAGCCAGGCCTACCTGGCCCGCTACGAGCAGGAGCTGCCCAAGGCCGCCAACAGCGCCGAGCTGATCGCCGCGATGAAGCAGGCCTACCCCAACGCCGGCCTGGGCGTGGCGCTGGACATCGGCGCCAAGGTGAACAAGGGCGAGATGAAGTGGTGAGCACGCTGCACTACTTCTACGACCCGCTGTGCGGCTGGTGCTACGGCGCCGCGCCGCTGGTGCAGGCCGCGGCTGAGCAGGTGCGTATGCAGGCGCACGGCGGCGGCCTGATGGCGGGCGCCGCGCGCAAGGCGGTCACCGCAGAGCTGCGGGCGTTCGTGGTGGGCCACGACCAGAAAATCGCCCGCCTGAGCGGCCAGCCCTTCGGGCCTGGCTATACCGACGGGCTGCTGAAGGACCATGGGGCGGTGCTCGATTCGTCGCCGCCGATCACCGCCATCCTGGCGACCGAGGCCGTCGGTGGCAGCGGCCTGCAGATGCTCGAGCGGCTGCAGCAAGCGCACTACGTGCAAGGCCGGCGGATCGCGGACGAAGCGGTGCTCCGGTCCGTGGCGGCCGAGCTGGGGCTGGACGCGGCGGCTTTTGGCCAGGCCTTCGACCGGCTGCGCGGCCCGGCCACCGAGGCCCACATCCAGCACAGCCGCGCCCTGATGGCACAGCTGGGTGCGCGCGGCTTTCCCAGCTTTGCGCTGGAACGCGAGGGGCAGTTCACGCTGCTCGACGCCGCGCCCTACCTGGGCCAGCCGGCGCGTTGGAGCGCCTGGCTCAGCGGGATGATCAAGGGCGCCTGACCCAGCAGCCCGGGGCGGACGGCATACCGAAAAGGTATGCCACCGCACCCCATCGATATTGGACGCGCCTGCCGTGCGGCGCCACAGTGCGGGCAACACGGAGACACCCGCATGACCCTTCGACGACGCAGCCTGCTGGGCTCGGCCGCGGCCCTGACCCTGCTGGGCACCACCGGCCATGCCGACGCGCAGGCCCCCTGGCCCGCGAACCCGGTCAAGTGGATCGTGCCCTTTCCGCCGGCCGGGGCGATGGACGTCATCGCCCGCACCCTGGCCGAGCACATGGGCCGCCAGCTGGGGCAGACCTTCGTCATCGAGAACCGGCCCGGCGCCGGCGGCAACATCGGCGCCGACGCGGTCGCCCGGTCACCGGCCGACGGCACCACGATGATGATCGTGGCCAACGGCCAGGCGGTGAACCGCTACCTGTACCACCGCCTGTCGTACGACCCGGTCAAGGACTTCGCCCCGGTGTCGCTGGTGGCGGTGGTGCCCAACGTGCTGGTGGTCAGCGCGACCAACCCCGCGCGCAGCGTGGCCGACGTGATCCGGCGCGCCCAGGCCAACCCCGGCAAGCTCACCTATGCCTCGGCCGGCAACGGCACTTCCATCCACCTGGCCGGCGAGCTGTTCGCGTCGATGGCCAGGCTGGACCTGCTGCATGTGCCCTACAAGGGCAGCGGGCCGGCAGTGACCGACCTGATCGGCGGCCAGGTCGACATGATGTTCGACAGCATCACCTCGGCGCGGCCGCACATCGAATCGGGCCGGCTGCGCGCGCTGGGCGTGACCACGGCCCGGCGCTCGCCCGCGTTGCCGGACATCCCCACCATCGCCGAAGCCGGGCTGCCGGGCTACGAGCTGTCGCCGTGGTTCGCCGTGTTCGTGCCGGCCGGCACGCCGCAGCCGGTGATCGAGAAGATGAATGCCGCTCTGCTGGCGGCGATGCAGCAGCCCGAGGTGAAAGCCCGCTTCGCCGCCATCGGCGCGGAGCCCATCGGCAGCACGCCGCAGCAACTGGCCGCGCACCTGAAGGCCGAGATGGACAAGTGGAGCGCGGTGATCGCCCAGCGAGGCATCCGCGCCGATTGACGCGGCAAGTCGGGGGCGTATCAGACCCTCCCGAGGGCCTGCTGCAGCTGAGCGTGCAGAACGTGCAGGCTTGGCGTCGACAACTGCCTCGATAACAAATTTGTTATCATCACCTCGTGGCCTACACCATCGAGTACTACAGCGAGACCGTGGCTGAGGAAATCCTCGCGCTTCCAGACACACTCGCTGCCAGGTACGTGGTCCTCACAAGGCGGATCATGGCGGTCGGACCGAACCTGGGTCCGCCACACACTGACGCGTTCGGCGAAGGTCTGTTTGAGCTACGGCTCAAGGGCCAGGAGGGCATTGCCAGGGTCTTCTTCTGTGCGTTGGTCGGGCGACGGGTGATGATGTTGCACTCCTTCATCAAGAAGACCCAAAAAACGCCCCAACGCGAGATCGAGGTTGCGCGCAAGCGGATGAAAGAGGTGAAGCATGCGAACCCATGACGAAGTCGTTGCCCAGCTCATGCGGCGCCCGGGCGTTCGCCAGGAAGTCGAACGTATCGAGCGAGAAGAAGGCGCGCTGCTGGACCTCTTGCTCAAGGCGCGCGAGGAGGCGGGGCTGTCTCAAGCCCAGGTGGCCGAGCGCATGGGCACACACGCCCCGGCCGTAGCACGCCTGGAAAGAGCGCTGGCCACGGGCAAGCACTCGCCTTCTCTCGCCACACTGAGAAAGTACGCGCAGGCCTGCGGCAAGACGCTGTCTCTTTACCTCACCTAGCCCGCTGCCAAGCCCTCAACCCCCGGTCGTATCCGGGTCCCGCCACACCCGCTCGAACGGCAGGCGCCAGGCGTTGGGGGCGATCAGCTGGTGGATGGGCTTGGGGCCCCAGGAGCCTTGCTCGTACAGCCGCACCGGGGGCGGTTGCTCCAGCAGGCCGGTGGACACCTGCCACAGCCGCTCGATGCCTTCGGCCGTGGTGAACAGCGTGCGGTCGCCGCGCATGGCGTCGAGGATCAGCCGCTCGTAGGCTTCCAGCACCTCGCCGATCATGCCGGTGTCGCGCATCGCGAACTGCAGGCTCAGCTTGTCCAGCCGCATGCCCGGGCCGGGCCGCTTGCCGTAGAACGAGAGCGACATCTTCGACGCATCGGCCAGATCGAAGGTGAGGTGGTCGGGGCCCTGCGAGCCCACGCCCGAGTTGGGCGGGAACATGCTCTTGGGCGGCTCGCGGAACGCGATGGAGATGATGCGCTGGCCCTGCGCCATGCGCTTGCCGGTGCGCAGGTAGAAGGGCACGCCGGCCCAGCGCCAGTTGTCGATGTGGCACTTGAGGGCGATGAAGGTCTCGGTGTCGCTCTCGGGGTCGACGCCCTCTTCCTTGCGGTAGCCGCTGTACTGGCCGCGCACCACGTCCTTGGGCTGGATGGGCAGCATGCTGCGGAAGACCTTGTTCTTCTCTTCGCTGATGGGCACCGGCTCCAGCGAGGTGGGCGGCTCCATCGCCATGAAGGCCAGGATCTGGAACAGATGGGTGACCACCATGTCGCGGTAGGCGCCGGTCTGCTCGTAGAAGCCCGCCCGCTTGCCCAGGCCCAGCGTCTCGGGCACGTCGATCTGTACGTGGTCGATGAAGTTGCGGTTCCAGATCGGCTCGAACAGGCCGTTGGCAAAGCGGAAGGCCAGGATGTTCTGCGCCGGCTCCTTGCCCAGAAAGTGGTCGATGCGGAAGATCTGCTCCTCCGCAAACACCTCGTGCAGATGACCGTTCAGTGACACCGCGCTCTGCAGGTCGGTGCCGAAGGGCTTTTCCATCACGATGCGGGCGTTTTCCACCAGGCCCGCTTCGCCCAGCATGCGCACCACCGGCAGCGCCGCGCTGGGCGGCACGCTCAGGTAGTGCAGCCGGCGGCATTCGCGGCCCAGCGAGGCTTCGGCCCGCAGCACCGCGTCGCGCAGCACCGGCGCGCCGGCGGACAGCGGCACATAGTCCAGCGTGGCCGCAAAGGCGTCCCAGTCGGCCGGGGTCACCGGCCGGGCGGAGAACTCGTTGAGCGCACCGCGCGCGATGTCGCGGAAACCATCGGCGTCAATGTCGTCCAGCGACACACCGATGATGCGGCAGCCCGGGATGAAGCCGGCGCTGACGAGGTGGAACAGGCCGGGCAGCAGCTTGCGGCGCGCCAGGTCGCCGGTGGCGCCGACCAGCACCACCACCTGCGGGTACTGCGGTCCTACGCCGTGTGGAATCTTGGCCAAGAGGGCTCTCCTCCCTGTGGAATCTTGAATGGGGCTTGTGCAACGGACAGCGGGTCGGGGCAAGCGATTTCGGTGCCAGTGGCGACCGGCGGTGGGCACCGGCACGGCCGCTTGACCCCGCCACTCGCCAGCCTAACGCCTGCCCGCTAAGCTGCGCCGGCCATGCGGCCAACCCGGGCGCCCCGCCCGATCCGCCAGGAGGACCCCCGCCATGTCCCGCAAGACCCCCATCGAACGCTACCGCAACATCGGCATCAGCGCCCACATCGACGCCGGCAAGACCACCACCACCGAACGCATCCTGTTCTACACGGGTGTGAACCACAAGATCGGCGAGGTGCACGACGGCGCCGCGACGATGGACTGGATGGAGCAGGAGCAGGAACGCGGCATCACCATCACCTCGGCCGCCACCACGGCCTTCTGGAAGGGCATGGCCGGCAACTACCCCGAGCACCGCATCAACATCATCGACACCCCGGGCCACGTGGACTTCACCATCGAGGTGGAACGCTCCATGCGCGTGCTGGACGGCGCGGTGATGGTGTACGACTCGGTGGGCGGCGTGCAGCCGCAGAGCGAGACCGTCTGGCGCCAGGCCAACAAGTACAAGGTGCCGCGCATGGCCTTCGTCAACAAGATGGACCGCGTGGGCGCCGACTTCTTCCGCGTGCAGCGGCAGATCGGCGAGCGCCTGAAGGGCGTGGCCGTGCCGGTGCAGATCCCGGTGGGTGCCGAAGACCACTTCCAGGGCGTGATCGACCTGGTGAAGATGAAGGCCATCGTCTGGGACGACAGCAGCCAGGGCGTGCGCTTCGAGTACCAGGACATCCCCGACAACCTCAAGGCCACCGCGCAGGAGTGGCACGACAAGATGGTCGAGTCGGCCGCCGAGGCCAGCGAAGAACTGCTGGACAAGTACCTGGGCGGCGAAGCGCTGACCGAAGACGAGATCAAGGCCGCCATCCGCCAGCGCACCATCGCCGGCGAGATCGTGCCCATGCTGTGCGGCAGCGCCTTCAAGAACAAGGGCGTGCAGGCGATGCTGGACGCGGTGATCGACTACCTGCCTTCGCCGGTGGACGTGCCCGCCATCCTGGGCCACAACGAAGACGACGACAGCCCCGCCGAACGCCACCCGACCGACGATGAGCCCTTCTCGGCGCTGGCCTTCAAGATCATGACCGACCCCTACGTGGGCCAGCTGATCTTCTTCCGCGTGTATTCGGGCGTGGTGAAGGCGGGCGACTCGGTCTACAACCCGGTCAAGGGCAAGAAGGAGCGGCTGGGCCGCATCCTGCAGATGCATGCCAACGAGCGGCAGGAGATCAAGGAAGTGCGGGCCGGCGACATTGCCGCCGCGGTGGGCCTGAAGGACGCGACCACCGGCGACACGCTGTGCGACCCCGACAAGACCATCATCCTCGAACGCATGGTGTTCCCGGAGCCGGTGATCTCGCAGGCGGTGGAGCCCAAGACCAAGGCCGACCAGGAAAAGATGGGCGTCGCGCTGAACCGCCTGGCGCAGGAAGACCCGAGCTTTCGCGTGCGCACCGACGAAGAAAGCGGCCAGACCATCATCGCCGGCATGGGCGAGCTGCACCTGGAAATCCTGGTCGACCGCATGAAACGCGAGTTCGGCGTGGAAGCCAACGTGGGCAAGCCGCAGGTGGCCTACCGCGAGACGGTGCGTCAGACCGCGGCCGACGTGGAAGGCAAGTTCGTCAAGCAGTCGGGCGGCCGCGGCCAGTACGGCCATGCGGTGGTCACGCTGGAGCCGCAGCCGCCGGGCAAGGGCTATGAATTCGTCGACGCCATCAAGGGTGGCGTGATCCCGCGCGAGTACATCCCGGCGGTGGACAAGGGCATCCAGGAAACGCTGAAGTCGGGCGTGCTGGCGGGCTTTCCGGTGGTGGACGTGAAGGTGACGCTCACCTTCGGCTCATACCACGACGTGGACTCCAACGAAAACGCCTTCCGCATGGCCGGCTCCATGGCCTTCAAGGAAGCGATGCGCCGCGCCAAGCCGGTGCTGCTGGAGCCGATGATGGCGGTGGAAGTGGAAACGCCCGAAGACTTCATGGGCAACGTGATGGGCGACCTCTCGTCGCGCCGCGGCATGGTGCAAGGCATGGACGACATGCCCGGCGGCGGCGGCAAGCTGGTCAAGGCCGAGGTGCCGCTGTCGGAGATGTTCGGCTACTCCACCACGCTGCGCTCGCTCAGCCAGGGCCGCGCCACCTACACGATGGAGTTCAAGCACTACGCCGAGGCCCCGCGCAACGTGGTCGAAGCGGTGATCGCCGCCAAGTAGGGGTATTGCGGGCAGGGCGCATACTCGGCGCCCTTTCCTTGATCGAAGCCGCATCGCTGCCCGCTTCGCGCCCCAGCGATGCCCGGCTACCTGACCCAGCAAGCGTGCATCGCCGTGGCGGGCGTGGACGACCTGCAGATCCGCTCCTTGCTGGACCGCCAGCAGTTCAGCGACCCGCATGGCGAAGCCGCCGACCTGGGCATCTCCTCGGCCACCTGGCCGCTGTTCGGGCTGCTGTGGCCTTCGGGTGCCGAGCTGGCCGCGCGGCTGGCGCTGCGCCCGGTGCGCGCGGCCGAACGCATCCTGGAGATGGGCTGCGGTTTGGGCCTGGCCAGCCTGGTGGCCCACCGCCGCGGCGCCGACGTGACCGCCAGCGACTGCCACCCGCTCACCGCCGCCTTTTTGCAGGCCAACCTTCGGCTCAACGGCCTGGCGCCGATGAAGTACCGCTACGGCCACTGGCGGCTGCCGCTGCCGCCGCTGCCGCGCCCGGGCGAGGTGGCGCAGCTGGCGGTGGACGGCCCCTACGACCTGCTGGTGGGCAGCGACCTGCTGTATGACCGCGATGCCGCCCACGACCTGGCCGGCTTCATCGAGCTGCATGCCGGCGCCAGCGCCGAGGTGTGGATCGTCGACCCCGACCGCGGCAACCGCGGCGCCTTCAACCGCCACATGGCGGGCCAGGGCTTCGTGCTCACCGAGCAGCGGCTGGACCGCGCCGACACCCCGCTGGCCGCTGGCTACAAGGGCCGGCTGCTGAGTTACGCCCGGCGACAGCCGGCCGCGCCCCTCGCCTAACATCCTGCGCCGCCCCGGCCCCGGGGCGATCACACAGGAGTTTGAAAGATGCTTGTGCGCAAGACCGCAAGGCCTGCTTGCGCGGGAATAAGCGGCTGGGCGGTGATGGCCGCCTGCCTGTTGTCGTTGTTGATGGCGCTGCTGGCCGCCGCGCCCGCGGCTCGCGCCGCCGATGAGGTCGACATCGCGCTGGACACCGCGCGCCAGCAGGTCGAGCGCATTGAAAAGCGGCTGGCCGGCGACGCGCCAGTGCCTGGCAGCGAGCTGGCCGAATCGCGCCGGGTGCTGCTGCAGCTGCAGGAAGACGCCGACCGCATCGCCGGGGAACAAGGGCCCGAGCTGGACAGCGCCAAGGCCCGCCTGGCCGAACTGGGCCCGGCGCCCGAAGGCGGCGCCGAAGCGCCCGACGTGGCCGAGCAGCGCCGCGGCCTGCAGAAAACGGTGGAGACGCTGGACGCACGCATCAAGCTCGCACGGCTGCTGGTGGTGCAAAGCCAGCAACTGGCCGACCAGGCCGCCGGCGAGCGACGCGACCGCTTCCGCGCGGCGCTGTTCGAGCGCACCGACTCCATCCTCTCGCCCTCGTTCTGGGCCGA
>CAKZXL010000953.1 GCA_937883885.1 uncultured Aquincola sp.
TGCGCCGCGATGGCCGGCGGCTGCAGGCAGGCGGCATCGGCCCGCGGGCAGCGCGGGCGGAAAGCGCAGCCCGCCGGCAGGTGCAGCAGCGAAGGCGTCATGCCCGGGATCTGCCGCAGCAGCGTGCCGTGCGTCTGCCGCGTGGGAATGGAGTCGATCAAGCCTTGCGTGTAGGGGTGGGTGGGGCTGCCGATCACCTGGCGGGCGCTGCCGGCTTCGACGATGCGGCCGGCATACATCACCGCGATGCGGTCGGCCAGGCCCGAGATCACCGCCAGGTCGTGGGTGATCCACACCAGCGCGGTGCCGGTCTCGCGGCAGAGCTTCTGCACCTCGTACAGGATCTGCGCCTGGATGGTGACGTCCAGCGCGGTGGTGGGTTCGTCGGCGATGATGAGCCGCGGCTGGTTGAGCAGCGCGATGGCAATCGCCACCCGTTGCCGCATGCCGCCCGACAGCTGGTGCGGGTAGGCCAGCAGCCGCTCGTCGGGCGCCGCGATGCCCACGCGGGCCAGCGCCTCGCGCGCCCGGGCGCGGGCGGCGGCTTCGCTCACCTTCTCGTGCGCCTGGATGGCTTCGATCATCTGCGTGTCCACCCGCAGCACGGGGTTGAGCGTCATCATCGGGTCCTGGAAGATCATCGCGATCTCCTTGCCGCGCACCTGCTGCAGCCGGCGCTCGCCGGCCCGGGCCAGGTCTTCGCCGCGGTAGCGGATGCGGCCTTCGACGATGCGGCCGGGCGGGTCGATCAGGCCGATGACCGAAAAGCCGGTGATGCTCTTGCCCGAGCCCGATTCGCCGACCAGGCCCAGGATCTCGCCGGCATTGACCTGCAGGTCCACCCCGTCCACCGCCTTGACCACGCCACCGTGGGTGAAGAAGTGGGTCTTCAGGCCTTCGATCTGCAGCACCGGTTCGGCCGCGGTGTTCATGGAGGTGGCCATCAGTGTGCGTTGTGCGGGTTGAGCACGTCTCGCAGGTGGTCGCCCACCAGGTTGATGCCGATGATGCTGAGCGCCAGCGCGATGCCGGGGAAGAACGAGATCCAGTAATGCCCCGACAGCAAAAACTCGAAGCCATTGGCGATGAGCATGCCGAGCGAGGGCTCCGTCACCGGCACGCCCACGCCCAGGAACGAGAGCGTGGACTCCAGCGCGATGGCATGCGCCAGATCGATGGTGGCGATGACGATGAGCGGTGGCATGCAGTTGGGCAGCATGTGGCGCAGCAGCACCCGGCGCCAGCCCAGCGACATGCACTGCGCGGCCTCCACGTATTCCTTGCCGCGCTCCACCAGCGCCGCGCCGCGCGCCGCGCGGGCGAAGTAGGCCCACTGCACGATGATGAGGGCGATGATGACCTTGTCCACGCCCTTGCCCAGCACCGCCAGCAGGATGAGCGCCACCAGGATGGCCGGGAACGACAGCTGGATGTCGACGATCCGCATCACCAGCGCATCGATCCAGCCGCCGAAGTAAGCCGCCGCCAGCCCGGCCACGCTGCCGATGGCCAGCGCCGCGGCCACCGACACGCCACTGACCAGCAGGCTGGTGCGCAGCCCGTACAAGATGGCCGACAGCAGGTCGCGCGCCTGGCCGTCGGTGCCCAGCCAGTAGGTCAAGGCACCATCGCCGCTGGGGCTGCCCGGCGGCAGCTTGGAATCGAAGATGTCCAGCTTGCCAATGTCGTAGGGGTTCTGCGGCGAGATCCACGGCGCCAGCAGCGCCGCACCCACCGCCAGCACCAGCAGCGCCAGGCCCAGCATCGCCAGCTTGCTGGCCATGAACTCGCGGCGCAGCCGCTGCCACGGGGTTTCGGGCGGCGGCAGCGCCGTGGCCGATGCGGTTTGAAGCGTGGTGTCCGTCATGCCTTGCCAGCCTCCAGCCGCACCCGCGGGTCCAGCACCGAATACAGGATGTCCACCACCAGGTTCAGCATCACCAGGAAAAACACGATCAGGATCAGGTAGGCCACCACCACCGGACGGTCCAGCGTGATGATGGAGTCGAGCAGCAGCTTGCCCATGCCGGGCCAGGCGAAGATGGTTTCCGTGACCACCGCAAAGGCCACCACCTGGCCGAATTCCAGCCCGCCCACGGTGACGATGGGAATCAGGATGTTCTTGAGCAGGTGCACCCGCAGGATGCGGCTCCAGGCCAGGCCCTTGGCCCGTGCGAACTTGATGTAGTCCATCGGCAGCGCCTCGCGCGTGGCGGCGCGGGTGACGCGGATGATGAGCGCCGCCTTGGTCACGGCAATGGTCAGCGCCGGCAGCCCCAGGCGCTGCCAGCCGTCGAGTGTGAGCACGCTGAGGTCCAGCGGGCCCACCATCACCGTGCGGCCGCGGCCGCTGGCCGGCAGCCAGCCCAGCGTCACGGCAAACACCATGATGAACATCAGCCCCACCCAGAAGCCGGGCAGCGAAAAGCCCAGCACCGAGCCGGTCATGATCGCGCGGCTGCTGACCGCCTGCGGCTTGAGCCCCGCCCAGATGCCCAGCGGAATGCCCACCAGCAGCGCGAGTGCCATCGACACGACGGCCAGCTCCAGCGTGGCGGGCATGCGCTCGAGGATGAGCCCCATCGCCGGCTGCCCGGTGAGAAAGCTCTTGCCGAAATCCAGCCGCAGCGCATGCGACATGAAGATCGAATACTGCTGCCACAGCGGCTTGTCGAGCCCGAACGACTGGCGGATGGCATCACGCTCGAGCTCCGTCGCCTCGGGGCTGGCCATCATCGAGACCGGATCGCCCACCACGTAAAGGCCGACGAAGACCAGGCCCGACATCACGGCCATGACCAGCACCGCCTGCATCAGGCGGCGGATGATGTACGCCAGCATGAAAACTGCGCCTGCGCGGGCCGGCTTACTTGGCCGGCGTCACGTACTGCACCATGGTCATCTGGTCGGAGCGGCCCACCATCGTCAGGCCCTTTTTCATCGCCCACACCGAGTGCTCAAAGTGCACCGGCAGCATCGCGAAGTCGGCCATCGCCAGCTCGCTGGCCTTGGCCAAGAGGGCGCTGCGCTTGCCGGCGTCCATCACCGCGGCCGAGGCATCGACCAGGCGGTCCATCTCGGGGTTGGAATAGCGGCTGCGGTTGGTGGTGCCCAGGCCTTTTTCCTTGTTGGGCGTGACCAGCAGCGCATTGAGCGTGTTCGACATCTCGCCGGTGGACGTGCTCCAGCCGGCCAGGTAGGCGCTGTAGGCATAGCTGTCGCGGTTCTTGAAGAACACCGGCGGCGCGTTGCTGTCGATGGTGGTCTTGACGCCGATGCGCGTCCACATCGCAGCCAGCGTCTGCGCCACTTTGCTGTCGTTGATGTAGCGGCCGTTGGGCGCGCCCAGCACCAGGTTGAAGCCGTTGGGGTAGCCGGCTTCCTTCAGCAGGGCCTTGGCGCGCTCGGGGTCGGGCTTGGCGGCCTGGGTGAGCTTGTCGCTGGCGCCTTCCATCGGGTAGGGCAGCAGCTGCGCGGCCGGAGTGGCCACGCCGCCCATGATGCGGTCGACCAGCGCCTTGCGGTCGATGGCCAGCGACAGCGCTTCACGCACCCGCTTGTCCAGCATCGGGTTCTTGGGCAGCGGCTTGCCATCGGGGCCGGTGATGCCGGGCGTCTGCTCGCCGTTCTGGTCCAGCGCCACGTAGATGATGCGGTTGGACGGCTTGGTGATGACGGTGAGCTTGGGGTCCTTCTGCAGCCGGGCCAGGTCGTCGGTGGGCGGGTCTTCCACCAGGTCCACGTCACCGGCCAGCAGCGCCGCCACGCGGGCCGCCGGGTTGGTGATGGGGCGGTAGATCACCCGGTCCCACGCGGGCTTGGGGCCCCAGTAGTGCGGGTTGCGCTCGAAGATGATTTCGCTGCCGCGCTTCCACGACACGAACTTGTAGGGGCCGGCGCCCACCAGGCCGTTCCCGGCGTTCAGCTCCGTCGTGGTCTTGCCTTCGGGCGCGGTACCGCTGGCAGCCTTGGCCGACAGGATGGGCAGGTTGGCCAGGTTGGTGGCCACCAGCGGGTAGGGCTTGGCGGTGGTGATGCGCACCGTCAGCGGATCGGGTGCTTCCACCTTGGTGATCTGCTGCAGGTAGACGGTGTAGGAAGACGGCGAGTTGGGCACCTTGGGCACGCGGTCGAAGGTGAACACCACGTCTTGTGCGGTCAGCGGCGTGCCGTCGGAGAACTTCAGGTTGGGCCGCAGCTTGAAGGTCCAGGTGGTGCCGTCCACCTTCCACGATTCGGCCAGGCAGGGCTTGGGCGCAGAGTCGGCGTCGGCGCAGGTCAGCGGGTCCAGCAGCGTTTGCGACAGCTGGATGTTGGGCGTGAGCGCGTGGTACTGCGGGTCCATCGAGCTGGGCTCGGTCTTCAGGGCCACCACCAGGTCGCGGGCGTGGAGGTTGAAGCTGGCGCCGGCCAGGGTGGCAGCGGCGAGGGCGGCGATGAGGGGCCGCAGGTGGCGCATGGGCATGGAAACTTCTGTCCGTGGCGAAGAGGAAGCCAGCGTATGCAATTCCCGCACCAAGCGGCATTCAGGTTTACCGCCATGGCGGCTTGCCCACCGGCGGCGCCAGGCAGGCACATCGGTTGCCCTGGTGCGCGCATGAAGCCACATGCCTATACATCTTCCGGCGCAGCGCCGCGGCCCCTGGGCGCGCGGGTGGTGGTGCTCACCGGCGCTTCCAGCGGCATCGGCCGTGCCACCGCGCTGGCGCTGGCCGAGCAGGGCGCCACGCTGGTGCTGGCCGCCCGCGACCGTGCGGCGCTCGAGTCGGTGGCCGGTGCCTGCGAAGGCCTGGGCGCCGACACCCTGGTGGTGCCCACCGACGTGACCGATGCAGCGGCCATGCGCGCGCTGGCCGATGCGGCGATCGAGCGCTACGGCGGCATCGACGTGTGGATCAACAACGCCGGCGTGGGCGTGGTGGGTCGCTTCGAGGACATTCCCATCGCCGTGCACCGCCGCGTGGTGGAAACCAATCTGATCGGCGAGATGAACGGTGCCCATGCGGTGCTGCCGTACTTCCGGCAGCAGCAGCGCGGCACCTTGATCAACATGGTGTCCATCGGCGCCTGGGCCCCCACGCCGTACGCCACCGCCTATGCAGCCAGCAAGTTCGCGCTGCGGGGCTTCAGCGAGTCGCTGCGCGCCGAACAGGCCGACCTGCCCGACGTGCACGTGTGCGAGGTGTATCCCACCTTCGTGGACACGCCGGGCTTTCAGAACGGCGGCAACTACACCGGCCGCCAGCTCAAGCCGCCGCCGCCGCTGCTCGATCCGCAGGACGTGGCGCAGGCCATCGTGGGCCTGGTGCAGCGCCCGCGCCCGACGGTGACGGTGGGCAGCGTGGCCTGGCCCTCACGCGTGGTGCATGCGCTGGTGCCGGGCCTGATGGGCCGCGTGGCCAAGCGCCTGTTCGACGCCGCGCTGCAGAACGCGGACCCGGCGCCCAGCACCAGCGGCAACCTGTTCGACCCCTCGCGCCGCCACACGGTGGCCGGTGGCTACCGCCAGCAGCGCGCGCAGTCCACCGTCAGCGCGCCGTCCGCCGCAGCCAGCGGCACCGCCGTGGCCATGGCCGTGGGCGCCGTGGCGGCCTGGCTGGTGTGGCGGCAGCGGCGCTGAGCCGCTTCACACCCTCGACACGCTGAACCGCCGCAGCTGCGCCCGCAGCTCGGCGATGTCCAGCGGCTTGCTCATGAAGCCGTCCATGCCGGCGCGGTGGCAGGCCAGACGGGCGTCGTCGGTGGCATCGGCGGTGGCCGCGATGATGGCCAGCGGCGGTATCTCGCCATGGCGCTGCAGCTCACGCAGGCGCAGCGTGGCGTCGATGCCCTTGAGCACCGGCATGTCCAGGTCCATCAGCACGATCTGCGGCCGTTTGATGCGGCACTGGCCCAGCGCATCCAGTCCGTCGTTGGCCGTGACCACCTCGTAGCCCAGCGCTTCCACCAGCGCGCGGCCTACCAGGCGGTTGATCTCGTTGTCGTCCACCAGCAGCACCAGCGGCCGGTCGGCCAGCTCCATTGCGCCGGTCAGCGGCGCGCCGCTGCGCGTGGCCTGGTCGGGGTGCGCCAGCGCCGCAAACCCCGCCAGCTCCAGCGGGCTGAAAGGGTACACCCGCAGCTCGAAGCTGCCATAGGCCTCGGGCGCGGCCAGGGTGGGCGAGCCGGCCATCACCGCCAGGATGCACTGCGTGGCGGCCGGCAGCGCGCGCTGCAGCGACAGCGCCGCGGCCGGGCGCATCAGCGGCGCTTCCACCACCACCAGCAGTGAAGGCGGCCGGGCGCCGGGCTCGGCGGCATGGCGCTCGGCTTCGGCGCAGTCGGCAAAGCGGTTGACGCGCCAGCCCAGCCGCTGCAGCCGGCGCAGCAGCCAGGCGGCTGGGACCTCGTCGCTGTCGATCAGCCAGGCCCGTGCGCCGGTGGCATCGGGCGCCTGGTTGCTGTCGTCCAGCATGGCCTGCGCAAAGCGCAGTTCGGCACGCAGCAAGATGCCCTCATGTGGGTCGAGCGTGAAGCGCACCGTGGCGCCGGTGTTGGGGCAGCGGCCGATGGCGGTCTGCACGCCTTCGCGGGCTGCGGCCTCGCCACCGGCTGCGGGCGCGGGCAGCAGGCCCAGCCGGTCCAGCACTTCGGCCATCTGCGCGGCGGGGCGCAGGGTGCCGGTGCCGGCGGCCTGCACAAGAGTGCTGCAGCCGCCTTCGGTGCGTATCACTGTCTCGGCCGTGAACAGCACGAAGCCGTCGGACAGCATGTCCACCGCGGCCAGCAGCAGCCGGTGCAGGCCGCAGTGCACCTCGATCGGCTCACTCTGCACCACCACCCCGGGGCCGCGGTAGTCGAACGAGAAGGACAGGTGCCTGGCCACCGGCAGCACCTGGCGCGCCGCACGGGTGAACAGCTCGCCCAGGTTGAAGGGCTGCAAGGCCCGCGGCGCCGCATCCTCGCGGCCCAGGGAGGCGATGGCGGCGATCAGCTGGTCCACGTCCAGCGGCTTGGCGAACACACGGTCGAACTGCCGGTCCAGCGCCTGCAGGCGGCTGCCGGCGCCGGGGTCGCCGGTGACGGCGATGCAGTAGGGCGGCGGATGGCCGGGCGCCTCGGCCGCCTGCTGGCGCAACCGGCGGGCCACTTCGATGCCGTCCATCCCGGGCATGTAGACGTCCAGCACCACGGCGTCGGGTCGCCAGGCCAGGGCACGTTCCAGGGCGGACTGGCCATCGAACACCGTCTCGATCTCGCACGGCAAGGACAGCGCAATCAGCTCGGCGGTGATCTCCGCCTGGTCCTGGCTGTCGTCAGCGATCAGGACGCGCAAACGACGCTCACCGTCCATCCCCATCCTTGGCCATCACCGGTTCCTCCATGCGGCGGCGCCGCAGCCATGGGGCGGGTGGGGCAAACGGCGCGCCTGCGGTGCACATCAATAACTCCGGAGCGGAACGGCGAGCCTATTTTCGGCCCATGCCGCCGGCCTTTGCAGGAATTGCCACCCGCCAGAACCCTTGTAGCTGTAACAAGTGGTGGCTGCGGTAGGCTGGCAGCCTTTTTGGATCGCTGCCTGCCCGTTGCCATGCCCCTGCACCTGACCACGCCCCTCATCGAATCAGACGCCTACGGGCGGCCCCAGCACCAGGTGTGGTTGAAGATGGAAGCCCTGCAGCCCTGCGGCAGCTTCAAGCTGCGCGGCGTGGGCCATGCCTGCGAGGCGGCTGCGGCGCGTGGGGCCACCCGGCTGCTGTCGTCTTCCGGCGGCAATGCCGGTCTGGCGGTGGCCTGGGCGGGCCGGCGCCTGGGCCTGCCGGTGACGGTGGTGGTGCCCGAGACCACGCTGCCGCAACCCAAGGCGCTGATCGCCCAGCAGGGTGCGCAGGTGGTGGTGCACGGCAGCAGCTGGATGGAAGCCAACGAGCACCTGATGCAGCTGCGCCAGCCCACCGACGCCTTCATCCACCCCTTCGACGACCCGCTGCTGTGGGAAGGGCACGCCAGCATGGTGGCCGAGGTGGCCGCTGCGGGGCTGAAGCCCGATGCGGTGCTGCTGTCGGTGGGCGGTGGCGGCCTGCTCAGCGGCGTGGTGCAGGGCCTGCAGGCCCAGGGCTGGCACGACGTGCCGGTGGTGGCGGTGGAAACCACCGGCGCCGCCTCGCTGGCCGCGGCCATGCAGGCCGGCGAACTGGTGACGCTGCCGGCCATCACCAGCGTGGCCACCTCGCTGGGCGCGCGGCGGGTGGCCGAGCAGGCGCTGGCCTGCACCCGTGCCCACCCGGTTCACTCGGCCGTGGTCACCGACCGCCAGGCGCTGCAGGCCTGCCTGCAGTTTGCCGACGACCACCGCGTGGTGGTCGAGCCCGCCTGCGGCGCCGCCCTGGCCCTGGCCATGACCGAGCCCGCGCTGCGCCCGCTGCCCGTGCTGCAGCAGGCGCAGCGCCTGCTGGTCATCGTGTGCGGCGGCGTGTGCACGCCGCATGCGGATCTGGTGAGGCTGTTGGCTGCGGCGGCCTGACCTGACTCAGGCCTGGCCCGCCTTCGCCCGCCAGAACGCAGTATCGAACAACTGCTCGGCGCCGCTGCGCTCGTTGCGCAGCCAGAACTGGCGGCCGTCGGGGCTGACGCGGCACAGCTCGCCCACGTGGCGGCCGGCGCTCACGCGCTGGCCCAGCGCATGGGCCGGAAAGCCCGGCTGGCCCGCCAGCTGCAGCAGCGGCTGCACCGGTCGTGCATCCCCGGCCAGTCGCAGCCGGTGCAGGATTGCGGCCAGCACCGGGTTGGCTTCGTCCGCGGGCGAGAGGAACACCACCACCTTGGCCTGCGCGCGGCTCAAGGCCACGTTGATCAGCCGGCGCGCCTCTTCGGTCTGCAAAAAGGGCTGGGCGCCATCGGCCGGGTCGAACAGCACCAGCGGCGCTTCGCTGCCCTGGGCGCGGTGCACGGTGCTCACCTTCAGCGCCTCGGGCAGGCCGCAGGCGCGCAGCCGCTGGCGGATCAGCGCCCGCTGCGCCCGAAAGGGCGTCAGCACGATCAGCTCGTGCGGCTGCCAGCCTTCGGCCAGGCCGCGCGCCACCAGGCCTGCGATGGCCTCGGCCGATTCGCGCCGCACCGGCCCGCGCTCGGTGGCCGACCAAGCGCCGTCGCGCCGGATGCGCTGCACATGCACCGCGGTGTCGGCGGGGATGTCGGCCAGCGCCCGCTGCCGCGCCGCCTGCCAGGTGGCTGAGGCCTTGGCATCGTCGGCCACGCGCAGCTGCCCGTCGTAGAACAGGTCGCTCACCAGTTCGCCGATGGGCGCGGCCATGCGCGATTGCTCGTCGAGCAGTGCGACGGCCGGCCCGCGTGGCGGCTTGTGCGCAAAGGCCGAGCGGCCCAGCCAGCGCTGCGCGCCGCGGTCGCTGCTGCGCAGCACCGGCGACAGCTGCTGCGGATCGCCCGCGAAGAGGCGCGCCCGGCCCAGCGGCATCAGCGCCAGCGCATGGGCCAGGCTCACCTGGCTGGCTTCGTCGAACACCAGCAGGTCGAAGGGCGGCTCGCCCTCGGCCGGTGCCAGCTCGCGCAGCGTCTTCAGCGTGAAGGCGGCGCGGGTGGTCGTCATGGTGGCCAGCCGGCAGCGGCGCAGCACCTGTAGCGAAGCGGCGCGCAAGGCATCGCGCAGCTTGCCCACACGGTCGGACCAGACCTGCAGCGCCGCCGCATCGCGGGCCGAGGGGCGCGCTGCCTCGGCCCGCGCCAGCTGGCCGATCAGGTCCTGGTCGTCGGTGGGAATCAGGTGCTCGCGGCCGGCGTAGGCAGCGGCGTCGAAGCGGGTGCCCAGGCGCTGCACGGTGCCGCGCCATTGCGGGCGGCGGCCCTTGTCCAGCGCCTTGTCCACCGCCACCGTGGCCAGGTCCACCGCATGGTTGGTGGTGGACAGCAGCAGCACCCGGGCCTGGGGCCGGGTGTCCAGATACTCGGCCAGCAGCACGCCCAGTGTGGTGGTCTTGCCGGTGCCCGGCGGCCCCCACAGGAAGGCGCTGCTGTGCCGCACCAGGCCCAGCGCCTGGCGCTGCGCCGGCCGCAGCCAGCGGAAGGGCGCGCCGGTGAGGGCGGGGCCGTCGTCCACCGGCTGCGGGTGGGTCAGGTCGGGCAGTGCGGCCAGCGCCTGCTCGGCCCAGGGCGTGTCCCACCAGGCATCGGCCACCGCATTCAGAAAGCGGGTGGGGTAGAGGCGTATCAGCGCGTCCGGCCCCGGTGGCGGCGCGCTGGCGTTCTGCAGCACCAGCTGGTCGTCTTCGGGCACCACGGCCAGCACGCTGGCGCCGCCCTTGACCGGCGCGCCCCACCAGGCCGAAGCGCCGTCCAGGCTGTCGTCCAGCAGCGCCTGGGCCGAAGCGTGGCCCGGCCGCTGACCCTCGGCATACACATAGCCGGGCTCCAGCGTCACCCGCCACAGCGGGCCGTCGCGCTCGCTGCGCTGCACCTTGAAGTCGTAGAACTCAGGCGTGGCGGCCAGCTCGGCTTGAAGGGCGGCGCGCAGGTCGGCAAGGCTCATGACGGCAAGGGCGGGGCGGTCGAACGGAACAGGGTTTTTGGGCGGGGGGCGGAGTTGACCATGTTTGGGCTGCACGCGCCGCGGCCTTGCGTTACAAACCGGATCCTGCTGCCAGCCCTGCCACCCCATGCGCGCCGCCCTCGACCGGTCGATCGCTTCTCCGCCGTTGCGGCCCACGCTGCCGCAGGCCATGGCCCTGCTGCGCCAGCCCAAGGTGGCGCTGGCCGTGCTGCTGGGCCTGGCCACCGGCATGCCGCCGGTGATGGTCACCGTCACGCTGGGCTTCTGGCTGCGCTCGGAGGGCATCGCGCTGGCGGCCATCGGTTATCTCAGCTGGGTGGGGCTGTTCTTCTCGTTCAAGTTCCTGTGGGCGCCGCTGGTCGATGCGCTGCGGCTGCCCTGGCTGGCCCGGCGGCTGGGCCATCGGCGCGCCTGGATGCTGCTGGGCCAGCTGGGGGTGATCGTCGGCATCCTGGGCATGGCGGCCACCGGGCCGGGTGGCGGGCTGGGCCTGTTCGCGGCCTGGGCCATGCTCACCGCGCTGGCCTCGGCCACGCAGGACATCGCGGTGGATGCCTGGCGCATCGAGAGCGCGGCCGATGGCGAGCAGGAGGTGATGGCCTCGGCCTACGTGCTGGGCGTGCGGCTGGGCTACTTCGCGGGCAACGTGCCCATCTTCGCCGCCTCGGCCGCGCTCGGCTGGCCGCTGGCCTATGCCTGCGCCGCGCTGGGCGGCCTGGCCGGACTGGCGGCGGTGGCCTGGGCGCGCGAGCCGGCGGCTGCGGTGCCGCTGCTCGGCGTCGCCGAGCGCACTGGCCTGGATGGCCTGCTGCAGGCGCTGTGGCGGCCGCTGCCGCTGTTCTGGCAGCAGCATGGCCGGGCCAGCCTGCTGCTGGTGGCGCTGCTGGCGCTGTACTTCGTGCCCGACGGGTTGATCAACGCGATGGTGGCGCCGTTGTACGCCGACCTGGGCTTCAACGCGCGGCAGATCGCGGTGGTGCGCGGCCTGTTCGGCTTTCCGGCGATGTTGCTGGGCGTGGTGGCGGCCGGCTGGCTGGGCCTGCGCTGGGGCAGCGTGGCGGCGCTGGCCACCGGGGTCAGCCTGGCGGCGCTGTCCAATGTGGGCTTTGCGTTGCTGGCCTGGTCGGGCGGGCTGCGCAGCGTGTGGGTGCCGGCCGCGATGTTCGAGGGCTTCAGCGCCGGGCTGGCCGCGGCCGCGATGGTGGCGCTGGCCAGCCGGCTCACGCACCGGCAGGCCACCGCGGCGCAGTTCGCGCTGCTGTCGTCGCTGATGACGCTGCTGCCCGGCCTGCTGGGCGGGCTGTCGGGCGCGGCGGTGGAGGCGCTGCAGGCCCGCGGCGGCCCGGCCCTGGACGCGTACGCCACCTGGTTCCTGCTCACCCCGCTGGCCGCGCTGCCGCCGCTGGTGCTGCTGGCGCTGTTGCGCCGGCAGGCCACCGGTGTGGATGACGCGCCCTGAGTGGCGCTGCACGCGCGGGCTTAGCATCGGCCCATGCCCATCCCCGTGCCACGGCCGCTTCCACGCCGCGCGCTGCTGCTGCAGTCGGTGCAGCAGTCGCTGCGGCTGGCCGGCTGGCTGGCGGGCCTGGGCCTGCTGCCGGCCGGGCTGCGGGCGCAAGGTCTGGAAGCTGTGCCGGTGGACGGGCGCCCGGCGTTCCAGGGCCGCTCGCTGGCGGCGGTGTTGCAGGCCCTGGGCAGTGCCGCGCCGCAGCCTGACGACGGCGTGGAGCTGGAAGTGCCCGACGTGGCCGACAACGGCGCGGTGGTGCCGGCGCGGCTGGCCAGCACGCTGCCGGGCGTCACCCGGCTGGCGCTGTTGATCGAGCGCAACCCCGCGATGCTGTGCGCGCTGTTCGAGCCCGGCCCGCGCGTGGAGCCCGACTTCAGCCTGCGGGTGAAGATGGCCGAATCGACCGACGTGTATGCGGTGGCCTGGCTGGCCGATGGCGGCGTGCGTTACGCCCGCCGCCACTGCACCGTGGTGCTGGGGGGCTGCGCATGAAGCGCGCAGGGGGTGGCCATGGCTGATGCGGTGCTGGTGCGCGCCCGCGCCACCGCCGATGGCCGCGCGGTGGTGCGGCTGCTGATGGCGCACGACATGGAAACCGGCCTGCGCCAGGACGCCAGCGGCCAGCGGGTGCCCGCCTGGTACATCACCGAGGTGGTGGTGACGCTGGCCGGCCAGCCGGTGCTGCAGGCCCAATGGGGCACCGCGGTATCGAAGAATCCCAGCCTGCAGTTCACGCTGCGCGGTGTGCAGCCGGGTGAGCGTGTACAGGTGGCATGGCTGGACAACCGCGGCCAGCGCGGTGAGGGGGAAGGTGTGGTGGCTTGAGGCGGGACTGAGAGCTTGGCCGGCCACCGGGCTCAGGCCCGCAGCCGCAGCGCCGCGATCACCAGCGCCAGCGCGGGCGACAGCTGGCGGCGCGATGGGTAGTACAGGTGGTAGCCGGGCAGGCGCGGCCACCAGTCTTCCAACACCGGTTGCAGCAGGCCAGCCTGCACATAGGGCTGGATCAGGTCTTCCGGCACGTAACACAGGCCGCGGTCGTCCAGCGCCGCCTGCAGCATCAGCAAGGTGTTGTTCAGCACCACCTGGCCGCCCACCTTCACTTGCAGTTGCCTGCCGCGTTTCTCGAACTCCCA
>CAKZXL010000954.1 GCA_937883885.1 uncultured Aquincola sp.
GTCGGCAACCCGCAGCCGCTACTACGTGCAGTGCTCGCTCGACGACCAGGCCTCGCGCTGGAGCGACGACGACTTCTGGGCCGAACTGGCGCGCCGGCTGCCGGCCGACGTGGCGGCCAACCTGGTCACCGGTCCGTCGATCGAAAAGAGCATCGCGCCGCTGCGCAGCTTCGTGGCCGAGCCGATGCGCTTCGGCCGGCTGTTCCTGGCCGGTGACGCAGCCCACATCGTGCCGCCAACCGGCGCCAAGGGACTGAACCTGGCCGCCGGCGACGTGGGCCTGCTGGCCCGTGCGCTGGAGGAGCACTACCGCGGCAACGACCGCGGCATCGACACCTATTCGCAGCGCTGCCTGCAGCGGGTGTGGAAGGCCGAGCGCTTCTCGTGGTGGTTCACCTCGTTGATGCACCACTTTCCTGAGACGGGCAGCTTCGGCCAACGCATGCAGCAGGCCGAGCTGGCCTATCTGGTGTCCAGCGACGCCGCGCGCACGGTGGTGGCCGAGAACTACGTCGGTCTGCCGCTGGTGATGTAAGGTCGGCGCCCCGAAGACACCCTCACGCGACGGAGCGCGATCCCATGATCCTCGAACACGCCGACATCATCATCCCGCCGGGCCAGCAGGCCGCCTTCGACGAAGCCATCGTGCGCGGCATCACCACGGTGATCAGCCAGGCCCAGGGCTTCCGGGGCTGGCGGGTGCAGCGCGGCGTCGAGTCGGCCGAGCGCTATGTGCTGACGATCTACTGGGACACGCTGGAAGACCACACCGTGGCCTTCCGCCAGGGCCCGCTGTTCGCGCAGTGGCGCGCCATCGTCGGCCCGTTCTTCGCCAAGCCGCCGGTGGTGGAGCACTTCACGCTGGTGGGCGAGGCGCCGCTCACGTCCTGAAACGAAAAAAGCGCCCTAACGGGCGCTTTGGAAGCTTCAGCCGGCCGGTAAAACGTCAGGCCGGCTGGGCGCCGTTGGCCCCGCCGCGCTGGGCGGCAGCCGCCGCCACCGCCTGCGTCACTTCCTTGCGGTAGCGGTTGAGCTCCTGCACGCTGGCAAAGCTGCGCTCCAGCAGCAGGCTCAGGTTGTGCAGGATGCGGTCGCCGACCTTGTTTTCCCACACCGCATCGAACTGGATCTGCTTGTCCAGCCAGGCTTCCAGCCAGGTGGGGTCGGGCAGGCGGCTTTGCACCGTGTCGCGCGGGAACAGCTTTTCGTTCACGTGCAGGTTGGTCGGGTGCAGCGCCTGCGCGGTGCGGCGGGCGCTGGCCATCAGCACGCCCACCTTGGCGAAAGCGGCACGCGCCTCGTCGCCGAACTTGTTAAGCGCCCGCTTCATGTAGCGCAGGTAGGCGCCGCCGTGGCGCGCTTCGTCGCGGGCCAGGGTTTCGTAGATCTTGCGGATCACCGGCTCGGTGTGCCACTCGGCCGCACGGCGGTACCAGTGGTTCAGCCGCACCTCGCCGCAAAAGTGCAGCATCAGCGTCTCCAGCGCGGGCGCGGGGTCGAACTCGAACCGCACCTCGTGCAGCTCCTGTTCGGTGGGCACCAGGTCGGGCCGGAAGCGGCGCAGGTACTCCATCAGCACCAGCGAATGCTTCTGCTCCTCGAAGAACCACACGCTCATGAACGCGGAGAAGTCGCTGTCGTCGCGGTTGTCGCGCAGGAACATCTCGGTGGCCGGCAGCGCCGCCCACTCGGTGATCGCGTTCATCTTGATGGTCTGCGCCTGCTCTTCGGTCAGCAGGTCGGGTTGGAACTGGTCCCACGGAATGTCCGTGTCCATGTTCCAGCGGACGGCTTCGAGTTGCTTGAAGAGTTCAGGGTAGAGCATCGCGGTTCCTAGGGAGCCCCCGATTCTATTCGGGGGGGATGGCCCCGTCCCGCCAAGTCCTTAGTGCCGGCAGCACATCGTCCAGCGACGTGAAAGCCGGCACGCCCGGCACCCGGCGCCGCGCCCCGGCCATGGCCGCCCCGCCCGCCCACACCTGCACCGCCGGCGGCAGCGCATCGCGCAGCTGCTGCAGGCCGCGCTGCACCTGCGCCGGTTTCTGGCAGCCGGTGAAGCTCAGCGCCACGATGTCCACGTCGAAGGCGTCGACAGCCGCCACCACGTCGGGCACCGGGGTCTGCACACCCAGCGACACGCAACGGCAGCCTTCCATCGCCAGCAGGGCCTCCACCATCAGCAGCCCCAGGCCGTGCGGCTCGCCGGGCAGCGTGGTCAGCATCACCACCGGGCGGGCCTGCGCACCGGCCGGCTGCAGGCGGCCCAGCGCCACCCGCAGCAGCACCGTGACCATCTCGGTATAGGCATGCTCCTCGAACACGGCCAGCTCGCCGCGCATCCAGGCGTCGCCCACGCGCGTATTCATCGGCACCAGCCACTCGACGACGAAGCGCGCCAGCCCCAGCCGGGTCAGCGCCTCGGACAAGCACTGCCGCACCCCTTCCAGCTCATGACGACGCAGATGGTCGAAGCAGGCATCCATCGCGCTGCTGCCCCGGCGGGCCGCGGGCGTGGGCATGGCTTGCGGCGCCTGACGGGGGCCGCCCATGTCGCCCAGCATCTGCAGCAAGGTGGCGCGCGGCAGGCCCACCACGCGGCCGGGGCGGTGGCCGGCGTCCAGCAGCCGCTTGATCGTGCGCAGGCGCTCCAGCTGCTCATGCGGGTACGCCCGCTCGCCGGTGGATTCGCGGTGGGGGGAGGGAAAGCCATAGCGACGTTCCCACATCCGCAGCGTTTCCTTGCTGAGGCCCGTGTCCCGCTCCACCGCCGCGATCGACCATATCGGCAACGGGGGCTCTTGTGTCGTCGGGTCGCCGCTCATTTGTATTAGACAAACTCCAGTTCGTTGCGCATGATAGGCGTGCACACCGCCAATTTGCAGTATTTGTTCAGGACAAAAATGACACTCGGCTTCTTCCTCCGCGGCTTGCTGGCCCTGCTGCTGACGGCGTCGCTGCCCGCGGCGCATGCAGCGCCCGACGCGTGCCCCGCCCTGCTGGACCACACGCTGCCGCGACTGCAGGACGAAAAGCCGATCAACCTGTGCGGCTACGCCGGTCAGGTGGTGCTGGTGGTCAACACGGCCAGCTATTGCGGCTTCACGTCGCAGTACAAGTCGCTGGAAGCGCTGTACGACCGCTACAAGTCGCGCGGCTTGGTGGTGCTGGGCTTTCCCAGCAACGATTTCGGCTCCCAGGAGCCCGGCAGCAATGCCGAGGTAGCGGCCTTTTGCGAGAACACCTTCGGCGTCAAGTTTCCGATGTTCGCCAAATCGACGGTCAAGGGCAGCAGCGGGGTCAATCCGCTCTATCAGCAGCTGGCGCAGGCCAGCGGCAAGACGCCGGGCTGGAACTTCCACAAGTACGTGATCGGCCGCGACGGCCGCTTTGCCTTCAGCGCCGGCAGCATGACCGACCCGCTGAGCAAGGGCTTCGTGGCAGACGTGGAGAAGCTGCTGGCGCAACCCGGAGCGGCCAAATGAGCCGGCTGGCGCCCGTACGATCGCAAAGCTTTGTTTCTGGCGCATGTGGTGCGGAACTCCGCGCGTGCATGCACCTCTCAGCAGACGGATGCGCTGCACGGCGGCCATCTGAACGGTTTTGTCTGCGGCGTGGCCTTCCTGTTGAACAGGCTGAAATCCCGAAGCGTCTCTCCTCCTCCTCCCTCCCTCCCTCCTTCGCTTCGGGGCGCCACGCAGCAGCTTTTGTACAAGGGCCGGCGCGCTGCGCCCGCCCGGGGGCCTGAGCCATGCGGCGCGTTGCCGTCATCGGCTCGGGCATCGCCGGCCTCTCGGCCGCCCGCACCATCGCCCCACATGCCGCGGTCACGTTGTTCGAATCGGGCAGCTGGTTCGGCGGCCATGCGCACACCGTCGATGTGACGCTGGATGGCAGCACCCATGGCGTGGACACCGGCTTCCTGGTCTTCAACCTGCGCACCTACCCGCAGCTGATCGCGCTGTTCGACGAGCTGGACGTGGCCACCGCGCCATCGGAGATGTCGTTCTCGGTGCAGGCGCCCAGCCAGTCGCTGATCTGGAGCGGCAGCAACCTGGGCAGCGTGTTCGCCCAGCGCCGCAACCTGGTGCGACCCCGCTTCTGGGGCATGCTGTCGGACATCCTGCGCTTCAACCGTGTGTGCACCGGCATCGCGCTGCGCAATGCCGATGCCGAACTGGCCGAGCCGCTGGGCGCCTTCCTGGCGCGCCACCGTTTCGGCGAGCTGTTCCGCGACGGCTACCTGCTGCCGATGATCGGCTGCATCTGGTCGTGCCCCACGGACCAGATGCTGCAGTTTCCGGTCGGCACGCTGATCCGCTTCTGCCACAACCACGGCCTGCTGCAGACCACGAACCAGCCGCCCTGGCGCACGGTGCGCGGCGGCTCGCGCGAATACGTGCGCCGGCTGGTGCTGGAGATTCCCGACGCCCGCCTGAACACGCCGGTGCTGGCGGTGCAACGCCTGCCGCCGGGCGATGGCCGCGCCGGCGTGCTGGTGACCACCGCGCAAGGCGTGGAACGCTTCGACGACGTGGTGATGGCCTCGCACAGCGACACCAGCCTGGCGCTGCTGAAAGACGCCACCGCCGCCGAACGCGCGGTGCTGGGCGCCATCCGTTACCACGACAATCTGGCGGTGCTGCATACCGACGCCTCCGTGCTCCCCCCCATCCGCCGCGCCTGGGCGGCCTGGAACTACGAACGCGCGCCGCAAGCCGCCAAGGAAGAGGCGGCGGTGTGCCTGCACTACCTGATCAACCGGCTGCAGCCGCTGCCCTGGCAGACGCCGGTGGTGGTGTCGTTGAACCCGGTGCGCCCGGTCGATCCGGCCCAGGTGCTGGGCGAATGGTCGTACGCACACCCCGTGTTCGACCAGGCCGCGGTGGCGGCGCAGCAGCGGCTGCCCGAGGTCCAGGGCCGCCATGCGGTGTGGTTCTGCGGCGCCTGGACGCGCTACGGCTTCCATGAAGACGGCCTGATGTCCGGCCTGGCAGCGGCCGAGAGCTGGCTGGCCCAGCACGGCCACAGCCCCAGCCGCGTGGCCGCGTGAACGGCCCGCAGGTCCTGCTCGGCCTGGGCACCGTGCGCCACCAGCGCACGCGGCCGCAGGCGCACGGCTTTTCCTACGGCACCTACTTCGTGCTGCTGCCGATGCGGCACTGGCGCGCGCACCCGGGCGGGCCGCTGCCGCGCAACCGTTTCGGCCTGGTGAGCTTCGACGACCGCGACCATGGCGATGGCCGCCAGGACAGCCTGGCCTGGGTGGAATCGGTGCTGGCGCAGGAAGGCATCGGCGACGTGGATGGCGAGATCTGGCTGCACTGCTTTCCGCGGGTGCTGGGCCACACCTTCAAGCCGGTGAGCTTCTGGTACTGCCACCGCGCCGACGAGTCGCTGGCGGCCATCGTGGTGGAGGTGAACAACACCTTCGGCGAGCGCCACTGCTACCTGCTGGCCGGCGACGACCTGGCCTGGGGCCGCGAGCTGCGCGCGCGCAAGGTGTTCCACGTCTCGCCGTTCTGCAGCACCGAAGGCGACTACCGCTTCCGCTTCCTGCGCACGGCCGAGCGGCTGCAGGACGGCCGGCTGCGTCCAGCGCGCACGGTCGTGCGTATCGAGCACCACGATGCTCAAGGCCTGCTCATCGCCACCAGCGTGGCCGGGGAACTGGCCCCCGCCACCGCCCAGCGCCTGCGCGCGGCCTTCTTCGGTCAGCCGCTGATGACGCTGGGCGTGGTGGCCCGCATCCACTGGCAGGCCTGGAAGCTGTGGCGCAAGCGCGTGCCCTTCTTCCGCAAGCCGACCCCGCCCCAACAATTCGTGACCCGATAGCCCCATGACCACCAGCACCACCACCCTGACACCGCCGCTGGCCCTGCCCAGCGGGGCGCCGGCCGCGGCCCGGGCCGTGTTCAAGCTGCTGCGCAGGCTGCGCCACGGCACCTTGCAGGTGCAGTGGCCCGATGGCACCCACACGCAGTTCGGCGAGCCGGCTGCCGCCGGCCAGGTGCCGCGCGCGCTGCTGCGGCTGCACAACTGGCAGCCCTGTGCGGCCACGCTGCGCTCGGGCGACATCGGCTTTGCCGAGACCTACATCGCCGGCGACTGGGATACGCCCGACCTGCCCGCACTGCTCAAGCTGCTGCTGGTCAATCGCGAGCAGATCGAATCGGTGGTGTATGGCCGCTGGTGGGGCGCGCTGGCCTACCGGCTCAAGCACCTGCTCAACCGCAACTCGCGCAGCGGCAGCCGGCGCAACATCCACGCGCACTACGACCTGGGCAACCCGTTCTACCGCGAGTGGCTGGACGAGACGATGAACTACTCCAGCGCCTGGTTCGAGGGCGACACCCAGCGCCCGCTGGCCGATGCGCAGCGGGCCAAGGTGCGGCGGGCCATCCGCGAATGCGGGCTGCAGCCCGGCCAGCGGCTGCTGGAGATCGGCTGCGGCTGGGGCGCGGTGGCCGAAAGCGCGGCGGTGGAATTCGGCGCCCACGTCACCGGCGTCACGCTGTCCACCGAGCAGCTGGCCCATGCGCAGGCGCGCATGGCCCGCGCCGGCGCCGCCGATCGCTGCGACCTGCGGCTGCAGGACTACCGCGACATCGACGACGGCCCCTACGACGCGGTGGTGTCCATCGAGATGTTCGAGGCCGTGGGCCGCGAGTACTGGCCCACCTTCTTCCAGACGCTGCGCCGCCAGCTCAAGACGGGCGGCAAGGCCTGCATCCAGAGCATCACCATCCGCGAAGACCTGTTCGAGCGCTACGTCAAGGGCACCGACTTCATCCAGCAGTACGTGTTCCCGGGCGGGCTGCTGCCCAGCCCTTCGCGCTTTCGGGAACAGGCCGAGGCCGCCGGCCTGCGCGTGGTGCAGGAGCTGGACTTCGGCCCCGACTACGCCGAAACGCTGGCGCGCTGGCGCACCGCCTTCCTGTCGCGCGAAGGTCCGATCCGCCAGCTCGGCTACGACGCGCCCTTCATCCGGCTGTGGACCTTCTACCTGGCCTACTGCGAAGCGGCCTTTGCCACCGGCAACACCAGCGTCATGCAGTTCACGCTGGAAAAAACCGGCTCAGCGTAGCCAGCCCTTGCGCTTGAAGTACAGGAACGGCGCGGCCACCGAGGCCGCCATCAACGCCAGCACGTACGGGTAGCCCCAGGCCCAGTCCAGCTCGGGCATGAACTTGAAGTTCATGCCGTAGATGCTGGCGATCAGCGTGGGCGGCAGCAGCGCCACGCTGGCCACCGAGAAGATCTTGATGATCTTGTTCTGGTTGATGTTGATGAAGCCCACGGTGGCGTCCATCAGGAAGTTGATCTTGTCGAACAGGAAGGCGGTGTGCGAGTCGAGCGAATCGATGTCGCGCAGGATCTGCCGCGCCTCCTCGAACTGTTCGGCATTGAGCATGCGGCTGCGCATCATGAAGCTCACCGCGCGGCGGGTGTCCATCACGTTGCGGCGGATGCGGCCGTTCAGGTCTTCTTCCTTGGCCACCGCGGCCAGCACCTCGCCGGCGGCGCGGTCGTCCACTTCCTGCTTCAGCACCCGGGCGCTCACCTTCTCCAGCGCGTCGTAGATGCCTTCCAGCGCATCGGCGCTGTACTCGGCGTCGGCGTCGTAGAGCTTGAGCAGCACGTCCTTGGCGTCTTCGATCAGCGCGGGCGTGCGCCGTGCGCGCAGGCGCAGCAGGCGGAACACCGGCAGGTCTTCGGCATGCACCGAAAACAGCACGTTGCCCTTGAGGATGAAGGCCACGCGCACATTGCGCGGCGTGACGTCGTCGTCGATCAGGAAGTCGGACCGGATGTGCAGCTCGCCGTTGTCTTCCTCGTAGAAGCGGGCCGATTCCTCGAGGTCGTCGTCCACCGCGTCTTCAGGGATGGTGAGCCCGAAGCGGCTGGCGATCCAGCCCTTTTCCTGCGGCGTGGGTGCGTCCAGGTCGACCCACACGGGCCTGAGATCGGCCAGCGCGTCGGCGCTGTCGATCTCTTCCTGGAACAGCCGCCCATTGGCGAGCCTGAAGACATTCAGCATGCGGTACTCCGGCGCTCTGGGGCGCCCTGCGGGGTGCAACGGTTTGTCAGCGTCCGCCCTGCCCCGGCATGCCGGCGCGGGCGGTCACCTAGGGTGACTCTGGTCCACGGATCTCTCCAGGTAAGCCTTCGATTATGCCCATGAGAAATGGCGGCACGGCGCAGCCGCTGCGATGCCGGACGGGGCTTTTTCCAAGATGGATGAGACACGTCACACTGCGTTGCCATGAGCCGTTTTCGTCGGCTTGTCATGCCCCGGCTGAGGGGGCACACTGTTTTCGACCGCCCCGCCACCAGCCTCTGCCCACCTGCCTCTCCCTCTGCTTTTCCCCCTGCCTTTTCCCCTGAAAGACCCCCTGCGGATCTTTCGTCTTCCCCCAACCCTTCCCCCCAAGGAGGACCTGATGAACCTGACGATCAGCGGACACCATCTCGAAGTCACCCCTGCACTTCGTGAGTACGTGCTCACCAAGCTGGACCGGGTGACCCGACATTTCGACCAGGTGGTCGACATCAACGTGCTGCTGAAGGTGGAAAAGATCCGGGAAAAGGAACGGCGCCAGATGGCCGAGATCACCGTGCACGTCAAGGGACGCGACATCTTCGTGGAGCAGAGCCACGAAGACCTGTACGCCGCCATCGACCAGCTGGTGGACAAGCTCGACCGGCAGGTGTGCCGTCACAAGGACAAGGTGCAGGACCATCACCATGCCTCGGCCAAGCGCATGAGCGCCAGTGCCTGAGCGGTTGATCCCGAAGCCTTAGCATGAGCGGCCGGCCACGGCCGCTTTTTCGTTGGCTACCGCCTTGTCGCAGCGCAGCAAATCCGCAACACCCGCAGACCGGGTAGTGCAGACCCATGGCGCTCAGGAGGGCGGTTTCTATAATCGATCCCCTCTTTGCCACTGTTCCTGCGGTTGTCGCTGCCGCCGCAACGTCAGGGAACCCAAATGAACCGTCTCGCCGCCATCCTGCCCGCCAGCAACGTGCTGGTGAACGTGGAAGCCACCAGCAAGAAGCGTGCGTTCGAACAGGCAGGCCTGCTGTTCGAAAATCAGCACGCCATCGCGCGGGCCACGGTCAGCGACAACCTGTTCGCGCGAGAACGCCTGGGCTCCACGGGCCTGGGCCATGGCGTGGCCATTCCGCATGGCCGCATCAAGGGTTTGAAGAACCCGCTGGCCGCCGTGCTGCGTGTGCAGCAACCCATCCCCTTCGACGCGCCCGACGACGAGCCGGTCAGCCTGCTGATCTTCCTGCTGGTGCCCGAAGCCGCCACGCAGCGCCACCTCGAGATCCTGTCCGAAATCGCCGAGCTGCTGTCCGACCGCGAACTGCGCGAGCGGCTGAAGACCGAATCCGATGCGGCCGCGCTGCACAAGCTGATCGCCGACTGGGCGCCGCTGAAGTCGGTCGCCTGACGCAGGGGCCGTGAAGCCCTCGTCCATCAGCGCGGAAGCGCTGTTCGAAGAACATCGTGAAGCCCTGCGCTGGGAGTGGGTGGCCGGCCATGCCCACCCCGAGCGCCGCTTCGACGACGCCGCCGTGCGCGACGCACGCTCGGCCGCCGACCTGGTCGGCTACCTGAACTACATCCACCCCTACCGGGTGCAGATCGTCGGCCGCCGCGAAGTGGCTTACCTGAGCCAGAGCGCCGACGAGACGCTGGAGCGGCGCATCTCGCGCATCGTGACGCTGGAGCCGCCGGTGCTGATCGTGGCCGACGACCAGGTGCCGCCCGACCGCCTCACCGCCATGTGCGACCGGGCGGAGATTCCCCTCTTCGTCACCGCCGAATCGGCCGGCCATGTGATCGACGTGGTGCGCGGCTACCTGGCGCAGCTGTTTGCCGAGCGCACCACGCGCCACGGCGTCTTCATGGACATCCTGGGCCTGGGCGTGCTGCTGACCGGTGAGTCGGGTCTCGGCAAGAGCGAACTGGGCCTGGAGCTGATTTCGCACGGCCACGGCCTGGTGGCCGATGATGCGGTCGATCTTTACCGGGTTTCACAAACGGCCATCGAAGGCCGCTGCCCCGAGCTGCTGATCAACCTGCTGGAAGTGCGCGGCATCGGCCTGCTCGACATCAAGGCCATCTTCGGCGAGACGGCGGTGCGCCGGAAGATGCGGCTCAAGCTCATCGTGCACCTGGTGCGCAAGGAAACGATGGAGCGCGAGTTCGAGCGCCTGCCCTACGAGCCCATGTACGAAGAAGTGCTGGGCGTGCCGGTGCGCAAGGTGATCATCGCGGTCGACGCCGGCCGCAACCTGGCGGTGCTGGTCGAGGCTGCGGTGCGCAACACCATCCTGCAGCTGCGCGGCATCGACACCTACCAGGAGTTCATCCAGCGCCA
>CAKZXL010000955.1 GCA_937883885.1 uncultured Aquincola sp.
TCGCCCCAGAAGCGGCCGATCATGGCTTCGGCCGCTTCACGGCCGCCCACGTAGTCCGACTCGGTCAGGATCAGGTCGGGCAGGTGGGACACCCCCGCAAAGCTGATGGCGCAGCGGTATAGCTCGGGCGTTTTCACCGCGCCCATCAGCGCCGCATAACCGCCATAGCTGGCACCGACGATGCACACGCGCCCGCCATCGGCCACACGTTGGTCCACCGCCCACTTCAGCGCATCGGTCAGGTCGTCCTGCATCTCCAGGCCCCAGCGCTTGAGGCCCGCGGCCGCGAACTCGCTGCCATAACCGTCGGAGCCACGGAAGTTGACCTGCAGCACCGCCAGGCCGCGACTGGCCAGGAACTCGGTCCAGGCATCGAAGTCGGCGTCGTCGCGCGACTGCGGGCCACCGTGCGGCAGCAGCACCATCGGCAGCGGCTGCCCGCCGTCGCCCACACGCCGGCCCTGCGGCAGCGTGACGAAGAGGTTGAGCGGCAGGCCGTCGCGCGCCTTCACGGCCACCTGCTGCTTGCCCGCCAGTCTGGCCGGGTCCAGCTCGGGGTAGGTGTCGGCCACCAGCGCGATGGTGCCGGCCTCGCGGTCGCCATAGAAGTACTGGCCCGGCTGGCGGTTGCCGCTCGAGAACATCAGGAAGTGCTTGCCGTCCTGCGCGATGTTGAAGAGGCGGTTGGCGCGGCCGGGCAAGGCCTGGTTCAGGCCCTTTTGCAGCGCCTGCCAGGGCGGCGACCACAAGAAGCTGTCGCCGCCGTCGCCGCCGCTGTCGTCGCCCACCTCGCCGCCGGCCACGCCGAGCACCTCGCCGCTGCCGGGGGCCCGCAGCAACCCGCCATCCACGTCGTGCACCGGGTGCGCCACCATCAGCTGGCGCGGCAGCGCGGGGTCGTCCAGCCGCACCGCGAACACGGCGCGGCGGCCCTGGTGCAGCGCATTCACGTACAGCCGCTGCGGGTCGAGGTCGAAGCCCATCGGCCACACGGCCGCCTCGTCCCGCGCGGTCTTGAAGCGCCACAGCGTGCGCCAGGCGCCACCGTCCGGGCCGGCGGCCCGCACTTCCCAGCCCTGGATCTCGTCGTAGAACACGCCCGCACGCACCCGGTGCTGCGCATCGGCGATCCAGCGCCGCACGCCCTTGGCCGGCCCCAGCACCGTGCTACGGCCGCCGGTTTCCACGTTCAGCTTGACCACGCCGGCGGCATCGCGATCGACCTCAGGCTGTTGCAGCAGCACGTGAAGGCCATCGCCCGGCAACCAGTCGACCACCCGGTCCTGCACCTGCGCCATGCGCCGCCCCAGCGTGGCGCTGTTGGCGTTGCGTTCGGACCGGTTGAGGTCCAGCAGGTCGCCGCCATCGGCCTTGACCGACACCAGCCGTGTTTCCACGGTGCCGGTGAAGTAACGCTGGCCGGCAAAGCGCAGGCTCACCACCAGCCGCTCGTTGCCCACCCAGCGCGCCCAGTTGAAGTGCTGTCGGGTGTTGTCGGTGCTGAGCACCGGCACCAGCCGCCCGCCGGCCACCGGCCGCGTGGCCACCACGGTGGTGTCGCGCTGGTTGTAGAGCACCGCGATGCGCTGCCCGTCGGGTGACAGGCTCATGCCGCTGAGCAGCGGCAGCGCCGCGAAATCCGCCACGGGCGGGCGGGCCGCAGGCGCGGCTTCAGGTTGGGGCTGGGCCAGCAGGCTGGCCGGCAGGCCGAACCCCAACACAAACAGCCCCAGGGTCTTGTACAGCATCACAGCCTCCGGCTGAGTGGGATCAGAACTGCATCGTCCTCACGCCATCGGCGGTGCCCAGCAGGCACACGCTGGCCTTGTGGCGGGCAAAGATGCCCACGCTCACCACGCCCGGCCACTGGTTGACTTCGGTCTCCATCGCCAGCGGGTCGGTGATGGCCAGGCCGCGCACGTCGAGCAGCGGATGGCCGTTGTCGGTGATCACGCCCGGTCGCAGCGTGGCCTGGCCGCCCAGCGCCGCAAAGCGCCGCGTGACCTGGGCACTGGCCGAGGCGATGATTTCCACCGGCAGCGGAAAGCCGCCCAGCGTGCGCACCAGCTTCGACGCATCGGCGATGCAGATGAAGCGGTCGGCCAGGTCGGCCACCATCTTTTCGCGCGTGAGCGCGGCGCCGCCGCCCTTGATCATGTGGCCGCGGTGGTCGATCTCGTCGGCACCGTCTACGTACACCGGCAGGCGTTCCACGGTGTTGGCATCGAACACCGGAATGCCGTGGGCGCGCAGCCGCTCGGTGCTTTGCTCCGAGCTGGACACCGCGCCCGCGATCTGGCCCTTGATGGCGGCCAGCGCGTCGATGAACTTGTTGACCGTGGAGCCGGTGCCCACGCCCACGATGCTGCCGGGCACCACGTGCGCCAGCGCCGCCTGGCCGACGAGGGCCTTCAATTCGTCTTGGTTCATGCGCCGATTATCCAAGCCGCGACAGCCCGCCGCCCGCGCGCAACGGACAATAGTGACCATGATCCTTCCTTACGCCCTTCCCCGCGCGCTGCTCTTCGGCATGGACGCCGAGCGCGCGCATGAGCTGACGCTCGGCAGCATCGCCCGCCTGCAGAACACCCCCGCCCAATGCCTGTGGGCCCAGGCCCGCGTGGCCGATCCGGTCACCGTGGCCGGCCTGCGCTTTCCCAACCGCATCGGCCTGGCCGCCGGCCTGGACAAGAACGGCCGCTGCATCGACGGCCTGGGCGCAATGGGCTTCGGCTTCATCGAGGTGGGCACCGTCACGCCCAAGGGCCAGCCCGGCAACCCGCAGCCGCGCATGTTCCGGCTGCCGCAGGCCGAGGCGCTGATCAACCGCCTGGGCTTCAACAACGAAGGGCTGGACGCCTTCATCCGCAACGTGCGGCAGGCGCGCAGCTTCCGCGCCGCCGGCGGCGTGCTGGGCCTGAACATCGGCAAGAACGCCAGCACGCCCATCGAGCGCGCGGCCGACGACTACCTGGCCTGCCTGGAAGGCGTGTTCGCCCATGCCGACTACGTGACGGTGAACGTCAGCAGCCCCAACACGCAGAACCTGCGCTCGCTGCAAAGCGACGAGGCGCTGGACGCGCTGCTGAGCGTGCTGCAGGAGCGCAAGCAGGCGCTGGAAGCCGCGCAACCCGACCGCAGCCGCAAGGTGCCGATGTTCGTGAAGATCGCGCCCGACCTGGACGACACGCAGGTGCGGCTGATCGCCGGCACGCTGCGCCGCACGGGGGTGGACGGCGTGATCGCCACCAACACCACCATCGCCCGCGACGCGGTGCAGGGCCTGCCGCATGCGCAGGAAACCGGCGGCCTGTCGGGCCGGCCGGTGTTCGAGGCCAGCAACCGCGTGATTGCGGCGCTGCGCGCCGAGCTGGGCAGCGGCTTTCCCATCATCGGCGCGGGCGGCGTGATGAGCGGCGCCGACGCCCGCGCCAAGCTGGCGGCCGGGGCCGACCTGGTGCAGGTGTACACCGGCCTGATCTACCGCGGGCCGGCATTGGTGCGCGAAGCGGCGCTGGCGATGCGCGGGCCCATCGGCGCGGCTTGATCCAGATCAGCCCTGGGCATGGCCGGGCTGCCTACAGTGGCAGCACCATGCCCAAGACCGTCGACATCATCCGCCAGGAGCATGCTGCGCTCGCGGCCATGCTGCGATCCATCCTGCTGCTGCTGTCGCAGTCGCGGCGCGAGCAGGTGCTGCCCGACTTCGGCGCCCTGCGGGCCATGCTGTTCTACGTGGACGAGTTCCCGGAGCAGCGCCACCACCGCAAGGAGTCGGAGCTGCTGTTTCCCAAGCTGCGGGCCCGCACGCCGCTGTCGCGCGACCTGCTGGACGAGCTGGACCACCAGCATGCCCGCAGCGAGCGTGCTGTGCGCGAGGTGGAGCATGCGCTGCTGGGCTTCGAGATGATGGGCGAGGCCCGCCGCGGGCACTTCGAGCGCGCGGTGCAGTGGTACGTGGACCACTACCGCGCCCACATGGCGCTGGAAGAGCAGCAGATGCTGCCGCTGGCCGAACGGGTGCTGACCGCGGCCGACTGGGCCGA
>CAKZXL010000956.1 GCA_937883885.1 uncultured Aquincola sp.
CGTGGTGCGCTACTGGTGCGAGGCCTTGGGCGTGACCATCGAGCAGCTGCAGGAAGCCGTGCTGGCCGCCGGCACCGACCCGGCCGCCGTGCGCCAGCACTTCCTGCAGCAAGGCAGCAGCGCCGGCGCGGGCTGAGCGGACGCCAGGCCGCGCCGGGCCTGAGTCAGGCCGGCAGCCTGAAGCGCGCCACCCGCTGCGCCAGTCCCTGGGCCTGCTGGCGCAGCGTGCTGGCCGCGGCGGCGGTTTCTTCCACCAGCGCGGCGTTCTGCTGCGTCTGCTGGTCGAGCTGCTGAAGCGCCACGCCCACCTGGGCCACGCCAGAGCTTTGCTGCTCGGTACCGGTCAGCACCTCGGTCATCAGCTCGCGCATGCGGGTGGCGGCGCCCACCAGCTCGCCCATGTGTTCACCGGCCTGGCCGACGACGCTGCTGCCTTCTTCCACCCGCTGCACGCTCTCGGAGATCAACACCTTGATCTCGCGTGCCGCCTCGGCGCTGCGCTGGGCCAGGCTGCGCACTTCGCCGGCCACCACCGCAAAACCGCGGCCCTGCTCGCCGGCCCGCGCCGCTTCCACCGCGGCGTTGAGCGCCAGGATGTTGGTCTGGAAAGCGATGCCGTCGATGGTGCCGATGATGTCGCCGATGCGTTGCGACGAGGCCTGCACCCCGCCCATGGTGCGCACCACGTCGCCGATGGAGCGGCCGCCCTCGCCGGCCGTCCGGGCGTTGCCCACGGCCATGTCGGCGGCGCGCTGCACACTGGCCGCGGTGTTCTGCACCGTGGCCGAGATCTCGTCCATCGCGGCGGCCGATTCCTGCAGGTTGGCGGCGGCCTGCTCGCTGCGCACGCTCAAGTCGCTGGAGGCATCGGCGATCTCGCTGCTGGCATGCACGATGGCATCGGATGCATGGCGCACCTCCCCCACGATGCCGCGCAGCGAGGTCTGCATCTCGGCCAGGGTCAGCATCAACGCCGCCGCCTCGTCCCGGCCCCAGGGGCGCGGCGTGGTGGTCAGGTCGCCGGCCGTCATGGCCTTGAGGTGGCGGCGCACCTCGCCCAGGCCACCTTCCATCACCAGGTAGAAGGCATAAAACAGGTACAGGCCCAGCAGCAGCGAGCCGGCGGTGAAGGCCAGCGTGAGGTTGCGCTGGAGCAGCGCCTTGGCCTCGCGGGCGCGCAGCAGGGCTTCGAGCATCGCGCTGCCATCGGCCGAGAGCTTGCGCAGCGCATCCACGGCGGCCTGGCCCGACGGGTTCAGGGCCTGCACCTCGGCCTGGAAGGCCTCACCGAACCAGGGCCTGGCCGCCGCCTCGAGAAACACCTTGGCCGGCTGCAGCGCAGCGGCAGCATCCAGCCGGGTGCGCACGCCGGGCTCGGCAGCGGCGGCGCGAGACAGGTCGTCCTGCAGTCCGTCGATGGCGGTCGAGGCCGTGAACCACACCGCATACAGCTCACGCACGCCCGCGGGCGTGGCCCCTCCACGGGCCAGCGCGCCCGACAGGCCGCGGCTGCGCGAAATGTTCTCGATCAGCTCCGGCGCGCCATGCGCCGCCGCGTTCATCAGGTAGTAGGTGGCCTGCTCCGGGTCCAGCGACAGGCCCGAGACGTCGAGCACCGAGGTGCGCATTGAGCGCAGCGCGTCCACGTAAGCCTGCAGCCGTTGCGCCAGCTGGGCCGGCTGGTCGGCCGCCTGCGCCAGCACCTGGTGGGCCTGCAGGGCTTGCGCCACCAGCGCGGTGGCGTCCACGCCCTCGGGCCGGCTCTGCGCCAGCGCCTGCACCGGGCGCAGCTGCGCCTCGATGGCCGCCATGTCGGGCCGCGGCATCTCGCCGGACAGCACCCGGCGGCGCTGCTTCTGCACCTCGATCAGCCAGGGCTCGATGCTGCGCAGCAGCTGCACGCCGGCCAGCTCCTGGCGGGTGAAGGTCAGCGACTCCGACACCCCCTTCAGGTACGACACCATCAGCAGCACCAGCGGCACCAGGAAGGCGATGGACACCAGCAGCGCCTTGCCGCCGAAGCGCATGCGCCGGAACAGCCGCACGCCGGGGGCCCAGGGGCCGTGGTGGGTGAAAAAGCCATCGGCCGGTATCGAACTGCTCATGAAGATCGCTGCATCATTTCTGACCATTTGTCGGCCAGACCCTGGCGATCTTGATCAGCGTTACAAGCCTGACGCGCGGCTGACGCCCTGCACCGGCCAGCCGCGCAGGCGGGCCTGCGCCAGCAGGCGCGGCTCAGGCCGCACGGCCACCGGGTGGCTCACCGCCTCCAGCAGCGGCAGGTCGCTGGCTGAATCGGAATAGAAAAAGCTCTGGTCGAACTGCTGCAACGCCTGCCCGCGCGCCGCCAGCCAGGCCGCCACATGGGCGGGCTTGTGCGGGCCGTGGCAAGGGGCGCCCTCGATGCCGCCATCGGGCAGGCCGCATGCGTCCAGCGTGGGCTGCGTGGCCAGCAGCTGCTCGATGCCGAAGAGCCGCGCGAACGGCTCGGCCACCAAGCGGGTGGTGGCGGTGACGATGGCGCACAGGTCGCCCTGCTGCTGGTGGTGCGCCACCAGGGCGCGCATGTCGGCGGGCAGGCGCGGCGCCATCTCGGCCTGGAACGCTTGCAACAGCGCCTGCAGCTGCGGTGCGCTCAAGGCCGCCAGCGGGGCCACCGTGGCGCGGTGCACGTCGTGGATGTCGGCCTGCCCGGCCACGTAGCGCCGGCACCAGGCCAGGTAGGTGTCGGGCGCATCGGCCGGCAGCACGCCCTGCCCGGCCAGGAAGCCGGTCCAGGCCATGCCGCTGTCGAACGGGATCAGCGTGTGGTCGAGGTCGAACAGCGCCAGACGCATCGCGCGACGGCGTCAGGCAGCCTGCAGCGCAGCGGGCGCTGCAGCGCCGGCCTCTGCAGTCCCGACCTCAGCAGTGCCACCGAGCGGCAGCAGCTGCGCCGGCAGCGCACCGCGCAAGGCGTTGCACACCACGATGGCCTGGGCCGCCTGCAGGTCGGCCATCGTGAGCGTGCGTTCGGTGGCGGCCCAACCCGGGTCTTGCAGCAGCACGCTGCGCATCACGCCGGGCAGCGCGCCATCGGCCAGCGGCGGTGTGCACCAGTGGCCGGCCAGCTGGATGAACACCGAGCTGCGGCCGCCTTCCACCAAGCGGCCGTCCTGGGTGAAGAACAGGCTGTCGAAGCCGCCGGCCGCTTCGGCCTCGCGCACGCCCTGGTCGTAGTGGGCGCGCAGCGTGGTCTTGAAGGCGGCCAGCGGTTGTGCGTCGGGCAGGCGGTGTGGCGAGATCAGCAGGCCGGCCGGGCCGGGCGGCAGCGGGGCCAGCGGGGCGTGGGTCAGGCTGACGCGACCGTCGTGCGCCAGCGCAAGACGAACACGGGAGGTGGCGGTGAGCTGCTGCGCGGCGGTGATCGCAGCTTGCAGTTGCGCTTCGTCCAGCGCAAAGCCCAGCGCAGCGGCGCCGGACCGCAGACGGGCCAGGTGGCGGTCGAGTTGTTGCAGGCCGCTGGCGGGCTCGAAGCGCAGGGTCTCGAACAGCTCGAAGCCCGGCGGCAGGCCGGTCAGGAAACGGGCCTTGAGGCGGCACTCCTCGAATTCGTCTTCGGGCACGCTGTCGAGCACGATGCCGGCGCCCACGCCCAGGCGCGCGGGCCGCAGGCCGCGGCGCTCAGGCCCCAGCGTCAGCGTGCGGATGGCCACCGACAAACAGAAGTCGCCCAGCGTGGCACCGGCGGCCGGCGCATCCACCCAGCCGATGGCGCCGCAGTACAGGCCGCGCGGCGTGGTTTCCAGCCCGGCGATCAGTTCCATGGTGTGGTGCTTGGGCGCGCCGGTGATGCTGCCGCACGGGAAGGTGGCGCGCAGCAGCTCGGCAAAGCCCAGGCCAGGCCGCGGCCGCGCCTGCACGGTGGAGGTCATCTGGAACAGTGTGGTGTAGGGCTCGATCGAGAACAGCGCCGGCACCCGCACCGAGCCGGTCTGCGCGACGCGGCCGAGGTCGTTGCGCAGCAGGTCCACGATCATCAGGTTCTCGGCGCGGTTCTTGATGTCTTCGTGCAGCAGGCGGGCGGTTTCGCTGTCGCCTTCGGGGCCGCGGGTGGGCACAGCGATGCGCGGCGCGGTGCCCTTCATCGGCCGGGCGGTGAGCAGGCCGGCTTCATGCCGCAGGAACAGCTCGGGTGAGCAGCTCAGCACCACCTCGCCGTCGCCCGCCACGATGAGCGCGCCGTACGACACCGGCTGCCGCTGCCGCAGCCGGCGGAACAGCGCCAGCGGATGGCCATAGGCCTGGCCGTGCAGACGGTAGGTGTAGTTGATCTGGTAGGTCTCACCCGCGCGGATGGCCTCGTGCACGCGGCCGATGGCGCTGACGAAGGCCTGGCGGGCTACGCTGGGCTGCAGGCCGGCCACGCCGGCCGGGCCGGGCTCGGGCTGACCTTCACGCTCGGTCAGCCAGGCGTCCACCTCGTCGCGCGAGAGGCGGCGCAGGCGGCGGAACATCAGCACGCGCAGCGCCGAAGCGTCATCAGCCGCCAGTGCCGCATGGCCTGCGCGCAGCAGCTTGGCGCCCCATTCGTAGTCGGCCAGCAGCACCGCGTGCAGGCCGGCGCGCTGGTCGGCTTCCACCTGGGCCCAGGTGGCGTCCAGCGTGGCCGGGTCGGTGCAGCGATGCTCGTGCGCCAGGTCCTCGTACAAGCGGCTGACCGGCCGCTCGGGCGTGGCATCACGGTCGTCCAGCAGGGCGAAGGCGGGCAAGAGGCTCATGGGGAAACGTTAGCAGAGCGGGGCCGCCCCGGTCCGCCGCCGGGCCGACATCAGGACATCAGGACCAATCGTCCATGTCGTGCTTGATGGTGTGGCGGTTGGCGATCAGCTCCTCGACCGACGGCTCGTTGTTCAGCGCCCGCTTCAAGGCCAGCTTGGTGGC
>CAKZXL010000957.1 GCA_937883885.1 uncultured Aquincola sp.
CTCCGGCTGGCCGAAGGTGTCGACGAAGCTGAAGTACAGCGACACGTAGAAGGCCACGGTGAACATCAGCGCCGCCGGCATCGCGGCCACGCCCACCAGCTGGCGGGCGCCGATCAGCGAGAACACGGTGGCGGTGATGATGCCGAAGGCGCCCACCACCAGCGCCCAGGCCACGCCGTACATGAAGAAGGCGCCCTTGGTGCGCCACACCGCCAGCGTGCTGGAAAACAGCGCCTGCGCCAGGCCCTGGCCGCCCCACCACACCAGCGCCGGCGCATGCCAGAACGGAATGGCCAGCAGCGCCGCCAGCCCGAAGCGCACCAGCAGGCCGTTGATCAGCGAAGGGTCGGCCAGCAGTTGCTGCACCTCGGCCTCGTTGGCGCTGTCGGTGCCCTGGCCGCCGGCCATCAGCTCCTGCAGGCGGTCGAAGCGGCCGCCGTCGATGCTGTTGCTCAGCCAGATGATGAGCAGCGTGACCAGCGCATACAGCGCGCACAGCATCAGCAGCGTCTTGCGGCGGCGCTGGGCATCGGGCTGGCCGGCGGGTGCGCGCAGCGGCTCGATCAGCTGGCCCGGGTGCACCGGCCCGCCGGTGAGCACCGAGCGGGTGGCGATCATGTAGCCCAGCGACAGCAGCGGCAGCGCCAGCACCAGCAGCAGGCCGCCGGCCGGCAGCGCCATGGCCAGCACGCCGACGAACATGAAGCTGATGAACAGGCTGGCCAGCGCCATCGGCCGCTTGAAGAAGGCGCGAAAGCCCTCGCGCGTCCAGGCGATGCCCTGGCGCGGGGCGACCTCGTGAAGGTAAAACGTCATGGCGATGGGGCGGGGTTCAGCGCGCCGGGTGCCAGGGCTTGTCGATGCGCGCCCGCAGCACCCGTTCGAAGTGGGTGGGATCGTGGGGCTTGAGCAGCGCCGCATCGCGCGGCAGGTGGAAGTCCCACAGCCGCGAGGTCCAGAAGCGCAGCGCCGCGGCGCGCATGAGCGCCGGCAGCAGCCGGTGTTCGTTGCCGTCCAGCGGGCGTTGGGTTTCGTAGGCGGCCACGAAGGCGGCGGCGCGTTCTTCCACCAGCGCGCCGCTGTCCAGGTCGATGCACCAGTCGTTCAGGCACACCGCGATGTCGAACAAAAAGCTGTCGACGCCGGCGAAATAGAAGTCGAAGAAGCCGGTCAGCCGCTCATGGCCGGGCAGGCCCGCGAACATCACGTTGTCGCGGAACAGGTCGGCGTGGATGGGCCCGCGCGGCAGCGCCTGGCAGGCCGGCGAGGCGGCCAGCGCCTGCTGGAAGGCCAGCTCCTCGGTGATCAGCGCATGCTGCTCGGGCGTCAGGTGCGGCAGCACCGTGGGAATGGTGTCGGTCCACCAGGTCAGGCCGCGCAGGTTGGGCTGCTGGCGCGGGTAGTCCTGGCCGGCCAGGTGCATGCGCGCCAGCATGCTGCCCACCTGCTGGCAGTGGTGCAGGTCGGGCGCCAGCTGGTGGCCGCCTTCCAGCTTGTCCACCAGCGCGGCCGGCTTGCCCTTGAGCGTGTGCAGGATGCGGCCCTGCGCATCGGCGCGCGGGTCGGGCACCGGAATGCCGCGCTGCGCCAGGTGCTGCATCAGGTGCAGGTAGAAGGGCAGCTGCTCGAAGCCCAGCCGCTCGAAGATCGTCAGCACGTACTCGCCACCGTCGGTGGTGACGAAGTAGTTGGTGTTCTCGATGCCGGCGCGGATGCCGCGCAGCTCGGTCAGGTTGCCGACGCCCAGCGGGGCGATGAAGTTGCGGGCCTCGTCAACGGAGACCTCGGTGAAGACGGCCACTTCGCGTCAGAACGAGAGCACGTTCCACACCCGCTGGCCGGCCGCGCCGCGGCTGGCGCCGGCGGCCTGCACCATGTTGCGGGCGCCGTCGGCAGGGATGATCTCGTACTCGGCAGCGCCGCCCTTGGGCCGCACCACCAGGCGCTGGGTCTGCCCGCGCACCCGCAGTTCCTCGATGCGCACGCCGTCGTCCTCGATCACGGTTTGTTGCACCTTGGGCTCGATCGGCTCGGCCGCGGCGGTGCCGTGCAGGGCCGACAAGGCCAGGAGGGACGCCGCAAACGGCAGCAGGGAACGGGCGGGGCTCATGGCCGGGATTCTAGCGAGGCGGCCGCTGCAGCCGTCGCACAATCACCCAATGACCGAGACGACCACCGCCCCCGGCAACGACGCCCACTGCACGCCCGAGCCCGACGTGGCGCCGCCCACCACGCTGCTGCTGGTGGACGGCAGCAGCTACCTGTACCGCGCCTACCATGCGCTGCCCGACCTGCGCGGGCCCGACAACTTCCCGACCGGCGCGCTGCACGGCATGGTGTCCATGCTCACCCGGCTGCGCGCGCAGTTCCCCGCGGTGCATGCCGCCTGCGTGTTCGACGCGCCGGGCAAGACCTTCCGCGACGACCTGTACCCCGAGTACAAGGCCAACCGCGCCAGCATGCCCGAGCCGCTGGCGCAGCAGATCAAGCCCATCCACGAGGTGGTGCGGCTGCTGGGCTGGCCGGTGCTGGAGGTGCCGGGCATCGAGGCCGACGACGTCATCGGCACGCTGGCCCGCACCGTGGCCGCGCGCGGCGGCAAGGTGGTGATCTCCACCGGCGACAAGGACCTGGCGCAGCTGGTGGACGAGCAGGTGGTGCTGATCAACACCATGAGCAACGAGTCGCTGGACATTGCCGGCGTGCAGGCCAAGTTCGGCGTGCCGCCCGGGCGCATCGTCGACTACCTGACGCTGATCGGCGACACCGTGGACAACGTGCCCGGCGTCGACAAGGTGGGCCCCAAGACCGCCGTCAAGTGGCTGGCCGAGCATGGCTCGCTGGACGGCGTGGTGGCCGCGGCCGGCGGCATCAAGGGCGTGGCCGGCGAGAACCTGCGCAAGGCCCTCGACTGGCTGCCGATGGGCCGCGAGCTGGTGACCATCCGCACCGATTGCGACCTGGCCGCCCACGTGGCCGGCTGGCCGGAAGAAGCGTCGATGACGGCGCTGCACTTCGCCGAGCCCGACAACGCGGCGCTGCTGGACTTCTACGCCCGCTACGGCTTCAAGTCGCTGCGCCGCGAGCTGGAAGCGCGCATGGCCGCCACGCGGCAGATGTTCGCTTCGCCCGACGAGCCGTTTGCCGAAGGCCGTGGCGACCCCACCCAGCCCGGCGCCACCGTGAAAGAGCCGGTGAAGGTGGAGGGCAGCTACGAGACCATCACCACCTGGGAACGGCTGGACGACTGGCTGCAGCGGCTGCAGGCCGCGTCGCTGACCGCGCTGGACACCGAGACCGATTCGCTCGACCCGATGCATGCGCGCATCGTGGGCATCAGCTTCGCGGTGCAGGCGCACCAGGCGGCCTATGTGCCGCTGGCCCACAACTATGCCGACGCGCCCGACCAGCTACCGCTGGACGAGGTGCTGGCGCGCCTGAAGCCCTGGCTGGAAGACGCCGCCGCCGGCAAGATCGGCCAGAACGTCAAGTACGACACCCATGTGCTGGCCAACCACGGCATCCAGGTGCGCGGCTGGCGCCACGACACGCTGCTGCAGAGCTACGTGCTGGAAGCCCACCTCACCCACAGCCTGGAAAAGCTGGCCGACCGCCACCTGGGCCGCAAGGGCCTGAGCTACGAGGACATCTGCGGCAAGGGCGCCAAGCAGATTCCGTTCGCGCAGGTGGACGTGCAGACCGCCACCACCTACAGCGGCGAAGACAGCGAGATGGTGCTGGACGTGCACCGCGTGCTGTGGCCGCAGATCGAGCAGCAGAGCACCGCCGCGCCCAGCCTGCGCTACGTGTACGAGCAGATCGAGCTGCCCACCAGCGAGGTGCTGCAGCGCATCGAGCGCCACGGCGTGCTGGTGGACGCAGCCGCGCTGGCGCGCCAGAGCCAGCAGCTGGCCGAACGCATGATGGCGCTGGAGCAGGAGGCCTACGAGATCGCCGGCCAGCCCTTCAACCTGGGCAGCCCCAAGCAGATCGGCGAGATCCTGTTCAACCGGCTGGGCCTGCCGGTGCAGAAGAAGACCGCCAGCGGCGCGCCTTCCACCGACGAAGAGGTGCTGGAAAAGCTGGCCGCAGACTATCCGCTGCCGGCCCGGCTGCTGGAGCACCGCAGCCTCTCGAAGCTCAAGGGCACCTACACCGACAAGCTGCCGCTGATGATCAACCCCAACACCGGCCGCGTGCACACCAACTATGCGCAGGCAGTGGCGGTGACGGGCCGGCTGTCCAGCAACGACCCCAACCTGCAGAACATCCCGATCCGCACGCCCGAAGGCCGGCGCGTGCGCGAGGCCTTTATTGCGCCCGAAGGTCACCAGATCGCCAGTGCCGACTACTCGCAGATCGAGCTGCGCATCATGGCCCACATCAGCGAAGACCC
>CAKZXL010000958.1 GCA_937883885.1 uncultured Aquincola sp.
GGAAGACCTGCTGCAGGACCCGGCGCTGGCCACCAACCGCCAGCGGGTGGACCTGCGGCCACAGCTGCTGCGCACGCTGGCCGAGCGCCTGGCCCACCGGCCCGCCAGCGAACTGGCGGAGCTGATGGAAGCCGCCGGCCTGCCGTTTGCGCCCATCCGCCGGCCTGAGGAATTGCTGGACGACCCGCACCTGCTGGCCAGCGGCGGCCTGGCCGACGTGGTGCTGACCGATGGCGAACGCGCCGGCCAGACGGCCAAGACCACGCTGCTGCCCTTCACGCTGGACGGCCGGCGCGCCGGCGTGCGGCTGCAGCCGCCCAGGCTGGGCGAACACACCACCGACCTGCTGGCCAGCGTGGGCTATGACGCCGCGCAGATCGACGCCCTGCGGCAAAGCGGCGCCGCCCGCTGACTTTCACAACGACAAAGTCAGAGTAGGAATGCCAGTCACCCGACACCCCCTCCACAGATCCGTACGTGCGGCACTACCGCATACGGCTCCTGCCTTGGGTGATGACGATCAGACGCTGGCCGGGGTACGGGTGGCAGATCTTTGGAATAGGCAGCCAGTGCTTCATCATTCGATACATGCGTCGCCAGCGTACGCTGCGGCTCTGGCTGCGGCGGCACAGAGTGCGATGCCACAGCCCAGCCACCTGGTGGCGGAATGTTCTGAGCCGCGCGCCGTTGCATGGCACGCCAAAGTACCGGCCATGCCCAGCCACGACCGCGCGCAGGTACTGGCCCTGCTCGGGAACGCTGTGGTGCATGCGCCGTCTCAGTTCGATCTTGACCGCCTGCAGCTTGGCGCGCAGGCGCTTGGCACTGGTCAGCCGCAGCACCATGAACTTGCCCTTCCTGGTCGTCCCGCAGCAATGCGTGAAGCCCAGGAAGTCGAAGGTCTGCGGTTTGCCCCGTCCCTCGCGGCGACGGTTCTCCCGGGCGAAGCGCCCGAACTCGATCAGCCGCGTCTTGTCAGGGTGCAGCTTCAGCCCGAACTGCTCCAGCCTCTCGGCAACCGCGCGCTTAAAGCGCTCGGCATCGCCTTGGAGCTGGAACCCGGCGACCCAGTCGTCGGCATAACGCACAACGATCACGTCACCTCGGGCGTGGCGCTCCCTCCACTGCTTGACCCACAGGTCGAACGCGTAGTGCAGGTAGATGTTGGCCAGGAGCGGGGAGATGCTCCCGCCCTGGACCGTCCCCATTTCGCTCTGCGTCAGCCTGCCATCCTCCAGAACGCCCGCGTACAGCCATTTCTTGATCAGCCGCACCACGCGCGTGTCAGCCACGCGATGCTCGATGAATTTGATCAGCCAGTCGTGTTCGATGGTGTCGAAGAACTTGCTGATGTCCGCATCGAGGATCCAGTTCACCTTCCTAGCCGTCACACCCACCGCCACGGCGTCCAGCGCGTCGTGCGCGCTTCGCCCAGGCCTGAACCCGTAGCTGAACCCGAGGAAGTCCTGCTCGTAGATCGCACCAAGGACTTCGGCCGATGCGCGCTGGACGAGCTTGTCCTCCAGCGCGGGCACGCCCAATGGGCGCTTACTCCCGTCGGCCTTGTCGATGTACACCCGCTTCGCAGGCTGGGGGCGATACCCCCCTCGGGCCAGCCGGTCGGACAGGTCCAGAAGGTTCTCTTCCAGCGCCTCGCCGTACCCGTGCCAGGTCTGACCATCGACGCCCGCAGCAGCGTCACGCTTGATCGCGTGGTACGCCGCCCTCAGCCGTTCAATGGCGTAGATGTGATGCAGCAGGTTGTCGAACCTCGCATCGCGACGGCCTCGTGCCGTCTGTCGTATGCCATCGAGCGCCGTTTGCACGTCGTAGACCCGGCTGGTTCTCCGGGACATGCGCGCCACGAAGGCATTTCCCTTGGCTCGCGGCCTTCCCTCCACCGGCTCCGCCACCGCAGGGATTGCACCCACAGCTTTGTTCGCCCGCTTCTGCGGTACTACGCCACGATCCGACTTCCCGCGCCTGTCGTTCATCGTCGTACGCCCTCAGGCTTCACGATGCGCTCTGCACCCGACGCTTCCCAGCGCGGTGCAGAAGGTCGCGGGATCTCCCGGTTTCCGTGCAAGGTGTTTCCGCGCATGCGCGGGGTCTGTGACCGCGCGGGGTCCATGCCTGCCTTGCCATGGCGGCAGGCACGGTGTGGCCTTCGGCTCTCTCCGACAGCCTCGGCACCCCGGACCACCCGCAGCTCTCGCCGCGGGGCATGTATTACGCGGCTCAATACCCGGCCTGCGTTTCCCCCTGTCAACGCTTCGCCCACACCCTCACGGATGTGCACGCATGACTCGGGGCCGTCGTAGCTGGCTAAGCCTTCAACGTATGACTCTTTCATTCACAACACCTTGCCGGCTTTGACCGGCGCACCGGAGACAAGACCATGAACCGCAAGACCTTCCTGGCCGCCGCCATCGGCGCGGCGCTGTCCATCGCCGCCGGTACCGCGCTGGCGCAGCCCTACCCGGCTAAGCCGATCACGCTGGTGATCCCCTTCCCGCCCGGCGGCACGCTGGACACCGTGGGCCGCGCCCTGGCGCAAAAGCTCGGCCAGCAGATGGGCCAGACCATCGTGGTGGACAACAAGCCGGGCGGTGCCGGCACCATCGGCGCGGTGGCGGTCAAGCAGGCCAAGGCCGACGGCTACACGCTGCTGTTTTCGCCCTCGACCCACACCACCACGCCGATGACGATGAAGGCGGCGCCCTACGACGTGGTCAAGGACTTCACGCCCATCGCGCTGGTGGCCAAGGCGCCGCTGGCCATCGCGCTGAACAAGAACCTGCCGATCACCGATGTGAAGTCGCTGCTGGCCTACGGCAAGGCCAACCCCGGCAAGCTGAGCTTTGCCATCGGCTCCACCGGCTCGGCCGGCCACCTGTCCACCGAGCTGCTGCGCCGCGCCGGCGGCATCGAGTACCTGATCGTGCCGTACAAGGGCTCGGCACCGGCCTACCAGGACCTGGTGGGTGGCCAGATCGACGGCTTCGTCGATCCGATCCTGGGCTCGTCGTCCTTTGCCAAGGCCGGGCAGCTGAAGGTCATCGCCGTCACCGCCAAGAGCCGCCTGCCCAGCCTGCCCGACGTGCCGGCCGTGGCCGAGACCATCCCCGGCTACGAGTTCTACAGCTGGTACGGCCTGTGGGCGCCGGCCGGCCTGCCGCCCGAGCTGGCCGACAAGCTCAATGCCGAGGTGAACAAGGCCCTGGCCACCGACATGCGCGAGCGGCTGGAGTCGCAAGGCCTGCTGCTCACGCCCGGCACCATCGCCGACTTCGTCAAGTTCCAGAAGGAAGACATGGCGCGCTCGGCCAAGATCATCAACGACGCGCACATCCGCGCCGAGTGACCGCCACACCCCGATGAGGAAGCAGCCATGAATCCCCTGGCCCATCGCATACCCCTGGTGCTGCCGCCGGTCGAATTCGGCACCGGCGCCCTGGCCAGCCTGGCCGCCTTTGCCCGCGAGCGCGGCGCCCGCCGGCCGATGGTGGTGGCCGACGCCTTCAATGCCCAGCGGGTGGACCTGCTGGGCCTGCCGGGCGACGTCATTCTGTTCGGCGAGGTGGTGCCCGAGCCCGACGTGCCCAACCTCGAGAAGGCGCTTGCGCTGGCCCGTGAAGCCAGGCCCGACCTCATCGTCGGCTTTGGCGGCGGCAGCGCGATGGACGTGGCCAAGCTGGTGGCGGTGCTCACGCTGGGCGCGCAGACGGTGCACGAGGTGGTCGGCCCCGACAAGGTGCTGGGACCGCGGTTGCCGCTGGTGCAGGTGCCCACCACCGCGGGCACCGGCAGCGAAGTGGGCATGCGGGCGCTGGTGAGCGACCCCGTCACCCGCAACAAGCTGGCCGTGCAAAGCCGGCTGATGCTGGCCGACCTGGCCATCGTCGACCCCGCGCTGACGATGAGCGTGCCCGCCTCGCCTACCGCCGCCGCCGGCATCGACGCGATGACCCACTGCGTGGAGGCGCTGACCAACCGCAAGGCGCATCCGGCCATCGACCTGTACGCGCTGGAAGGCATCCGCCTGGTGGGCCAGCACCTGCCGGCCGCGGTGCGCGACGGCAGCGATGCACAGGCCCGCGCGGGCCTGGCGCTGGCCGCGCTGTACGGGGGCATCTGCCTGGGGCCGGTGAACACCACGGCGGGCCATGCAGTGGCCTATCCGCTGGGCACGCGCCACCACATCGCCCACGGCCTGTCGTGCGCGGTGATCTTTCCGCACACGCTGGCTTTCAACGCTCCTGTGGTACCCGAACGCACGCAGGCCGTGCTGCGCGCCATGGGCCTGGGCGACGACCTTCGCGAAGCCGCCATCGTCGACCGGGCCAGCCAGTGGTGCGCGCAGCAGGGCGTGGAGATGCGCATGTCGCGCTTGGGCATTCCCGAGCACGACCTGGACACCATGGCCGACGAGGCCTTCAACATCCGCCGCCTGCTGGACAACAACCCGCGCGAGATCAGCCGCGACCAGATCCGCGCGATCTACCAAGCCGCCTTCTGAGGACCACCGACATGGCCAACGACCTTCATCCGCGCGGCGTCTTCTGCGCTGCCCTCACCCCGGTCGATGCCGAGCTGCGGCCCGACCATGCACGCTTCGTCGAGCACTGCCGCAGGCTGGTGGCCGATGGCTGCACCGGCGTGGCCATCCTGGGCACCACCGGCGAAGCCAATTCGTTTTCCACCGGCGAGCGCAAGGCCCTGCTGGAAGCCGCGATCGAAGGTGGCCTCCAACCCCAGCAACTGCTGCCCGGCACCGGCGTCACCGCCCTGACCGAGACGGTGGAGCTGACGCGCCATGCCTTGTCGATGGGCGTGGACACGGTGGTGATGCTGCCGCCCTTCTACTACAAGGACGTGAGCGAAGAGGGCCTCTTCGCCGCCTATGCCGAGACCATCGAGCGTGTGGGCGACCCGCGGCTGCGCGTGGTGCTGTACCACATCCCCCAGGTATCGGCCCTGCCCATCCCGTTCGGGCTGATCGAGCGGCTGCGGGCGCGCTACCCCGACACCGTGGTCGGCATCAAGGACTCGGCCGGCAAGCTGGACAACATGACCGCGATGGTCGATCGCTTCCCGGGCTTTGCGGTGCTGTCGGGCGCCGACCCGCTGATGCTGCCGCTGCTGCGCGCGGGCGGTGCCGGTGCCATCACCGCCACCACCAATCTGGTGGCCGCCGACCTGGCCTATGTTTACCGGCACCATGCCGACCCCGCACGTGCGGCCGAGGTGGAAGCGGCCCAGGCGCGCGTGGTGGCCATGCGCACGCTGGCTTCCGTCTATGCGCAGATGGCGTCGCTGAAGACGCTGCTGGCCGCCCGCACCGGGCACGACGGCTGGCGCCGGCTGCGGCCGCCGCTGCTGGCACTGGATGCTGCTTCGGCGCAAGACCTGCTGCAGCGCCACGAAGCGCTGCTGGCCAGCCAGCGCGGCCAGTGAGGTGAGCATGCGCCCGACGGCCGTGGTCACCGGCGCCAGCTCCGGCATCGGCCTGGCGATCGTGCAGCGGCTGCTGTCCGAGGGCTGGCAGGTGGTGGGCCTGAGCCGGCGGCCGCCCGAGCTGCAGCATGCGGGCTACGAGCACCGGCCCGTCGACCTGCTGGATCGGCCGGCGCTGGCCCAGGCGCTGAAAGGTCTGCGCTGCGATGCGCTGGTGCATGCGGCCGGCGTGCTCAAGACCGGCTGCCTGGGCGAGCTGCAGGAAGCCGATGGCGCCACGATGTGGCAGCTGCACGTGGCCGCCGCCGAGACGTTGACCCAAGCGCTGGTAGGCCACATGCCCGAAGGCGGCCGCATCGTGCTCATCGGCAGCCGCACCGCCACCGGATCACCCGGCCGCAGCCAGTACGCGGCCAGCAAGGCCGCCCTGGTGGCCATGGCCCGCTCCTGGGCCGCCGAACTGGCGCCGCGGCGCATCACCGTCAACGTGGTGGCCCCCGCCGCCACGCAAACCCCGATGCTGGCTGACCCCGCCCGCGCGGGCGTGCAGCCCAAGCTGCCCCCGATGGGCCGCTTCATCCAGCCGGCCGAGGTAGCCGCCACCACCGCCTTCCTGCTCTCGGCAGGCGCCGCGTCCATCACCGGCCAGCAGATCGTGGTCTGCGGCGGGGCTTCGTTGTAGGTTCTGACCACGCCGCAGACTCACAGTACCATCGTGCCCATGCAAGTTGCCACCGGCACCGTCGTCAACGGCCAGATTGTCCTGGAGGGCGTGCAATTGCCTGAAGGAACCGTCGTCACCGTGGTCAGCCGCGGTGCGGACGAGGGCTTCTACCTGTCGCCACTACAGGAAGATGAACTGCTGGAGGCCATCGCCCAGGTCGAGCGGGGCGACACCGTGCCGCTCGACGAATTGCTGTCTTCCTTGCCGCGCTAACGTCTGACATGGCGCTGCAAGTGCGTATCGCGGCCAGGGCTGCGGCGCAAGTGAGACAGGCAGCCGCCTGGTGGACAACCCATCGTCCTGCCGCGCCAGGCGCGGTGGCCGCGGATTTTGGCGAGGCCGTCGCGCTGCTGGCGGAGCAGCCCGGCATCGGATCACCCTACAAAGGGTCGCGCACCCCCGGCGTTCGCCGCCTCTACCTGGGACGCATCCGTTACTTCATCTACTACAGAGCCGACGGCGGCAGCCTGGACGTGCTTGCGTTCTGGCACGCGAGCCGCGGGCAGCAGCCGGCGATTTGAGCGCGGTGCGCTCGCGCCGGCCGCCTCCATCACTCACTGCAGCGGCACACCCGTCTTCTGCTGCAGCTCTTCGCGCGTCACGCCCGGGGCGATTTCCACCACCTTCAGGCCTTGCGGGGTCACGTCCATCACGGCCAGGTCGGTGATGATGCGGTTGACCACGCCCACGCCGGTCAGCGGCAGGGTGCACTGAGGCAGGATCTTGAGGTCGGTGGTGCCGTCCTTCTTGCGGGCCACATGCTCCATCAGCACGATGACGCGCGGCACACCGGCCACCAGGTCCATGGCGCCGCCCATGCCCTTGACCATCTTGCCCGGGATCATCCAGTTGGCCAGGTCGCCCTTCTCGCTCACCTGCATCGCGCCCAGGATCGACA
>CAKZXL010000959.1 GCA_937883885.1 uncultured Aquincola sp.
ACCGCCCCCCGCGCCTTCGCCAGCACGAAGTCGATGAAGGTCGCCATCGCCCGCGTGTGGTGGCGGTTGGGCATGTACAGCAGGTGCATGTGGGTGCCGAAGATCGACAGCCGCCATTCGTCGAGCGAGGTGACGATCTCGCCGCGGTCCACCTCGTCCTGCACCACGTAGTCGGGCACCAGGCCGATGCCCAGGCCGGCCTGCACGGCCTGGCGCAGGAACAGGAAGTTCTCGGAGATCAGCGAAGGCTCCAGCAGCACCTCGTGCCGCTCGTCGCGCCAGTAGGCCGCCACGCGCAGCTGGCGGCCGATGACGGCGGCGGTGATCAAGGGCATGGTGCGCAGGTCGTCCAGCTGCTGCGGCAGGCCCTGCGCCTCGGCGAACGCGCGTGAGGCGCAGGCCACGTAACGCACCACGCCCATGTCGCGCGCCACCAGGTTCTGCGGCGGCTCCGACAGCACGCGCACGGCCACGTCCACCTCGTCGCGCATCAGGTCTTCGACCCGGTTCTCGAACATCACGTCGAGCACGATGCCGGGGTACTGGCGCTTGAAATCCAGCAGCCAGGGCGACATCACCAGCTGCCCGTAGCCGCTGGGCACCGACAGCCGCACCCGGCCCTGCAGCCGCTGGCCCAGCGTGGTGATGGATTCGCGCGCGGCCGTCAGCTCGTTCTGGATGCGCAGGCCATGCTCGTACAGCTTGAGCCCGATTTCGGTGGGCTCCACCCGCCGCGTGGTGCGCCGCACCAGCTGCTGGCCGATGGATTTTTCGAGCTGGTTGAGGTGGTAGCTGATGTTGGCCCGGCTCATCTTGAGTCGGCGGGCCGCTTCACTCAGGTTGCCCGCATCCAGGATCTGCACCAGCAAGGTGAGGGCGTTGACGTCCATGGCGCGGCGGTTGTCAAAAACGGCTTGACAGTCTGTCAACTGGTTGAGCCATTGTCAAGAAACTATCGACGTCCAACAATGAACCCACACCCGGGGGTTCGACCGGGGCCTGCCTGAGGAGACACGCACATGGTGCAAGAAGCCACTTCGTCCGCCGCAGAAGCCAACCCGGTCAGCACCGAGTTGCGCGGCAAGATCCTGCTGGTCACGGTCGACAACCCGCCGGTCAACGCCCTGGGCGTGGCCGTGCGCCGCGGTCTGATGGCCGCGATCGAGGCCGCCGATGCCAACCCGGCCGTAGGCGCGGTGCTCATCGTGGGTGCCGGCCGCAACTTCATCGCCGGCGCCGACATCCGCGAGTTCGGCCTGCCGCCGCAAGCGCCGCTGCTGACCGAGGTGTGCAGCCGCATCGAGGCCAGCCGCAAGCCCGCCATCGCCGCCATCCACGGCGCCGCGCTGGGCGGCGGCCTGGAAGTGGCGCTGGGCGCGCACTACCGCATCGCCGTGGCCAGCGCCAAGCTGGGCCTGCCCGAAGTGGCGCTGGGCCTGCTGCCGGGCGCGGGCGGCACGCAGCGCGCGCCGCGCCTGGTGGGCGCGGCGGCGGCGCTGGACATCATCCTCAGCGGCCGCCACGTGGGCGCGGCCGAGGCGCTGAAGCTGGGCCTGATCGACCGCGTGGCGCAAAGCGACGACACGCTGGCCGAGGGCCTGGCCTATGCGCAGGAACTGCTGGCCGCGCAGGCCGGGCCGCGCCGCAGCCGCGACGCGCAGGCGCTGGCCGACCGCGCCACCGCGCAGGCCGCCATCGACGCTGCGCGCGCCGACGTGCAGAAGAAGCAGCGCCACCTGTTCTCGCCGCACAAGATCGTGGAGGCGGTGCAGGCCGCGCTGGACAAGCCCTTTGATGAAGCCCTGAAGCTGGAGCGCCAGTTCTTCATGCAGTGCCTGGACAGCCCGCAGCGCGCCGGCCTGATCCACGCCTTTTTCGCCGAGCGTGAAGTGGCCAAGGTGCCCGAGGCCGCGGCCGCCAAGCCCCGGCCCTTCAAGACCATCGGCGTGGTGGGTGGCGGCACCATGGGCGCCGGCATCGCGGTGGCGGCGCTGGACGCCGGCCTGCTGGTGACCATGGTCGAGCGCGACCAGGCCTCGATCGACCGCGGCCGCGCCAACGTCGAGAAGGTGTACGACGGCCTGGTGGCCAAGGGCCGCATGACGATCGAAGGCAAGGCCGCTGTGATGGCCCGCTTCACGGGCAGCACCGACTACGCGGCTTTCAAGGACGTGGACCTGGTGATCGAGGCGGTGTTCGAGGACATCGAGGTCAAGAAGGCCGTGTTCGCCGAACTCGACCGCGTGTGCAAGAGCGGCGCGGTGCTGGCCACCAACACCTCGTACCTGGACATCGATGCCATCGCGGCCAGCATCTCGCGGCCGCAGGACGTGATCGGCCTGCACTTCTTCTCGCCGGCCAACATCATGAAGCTGCTCGAGATCGTGGTGCCCGCCAAGGTGAGCGCCGACGTGGTGGCCACCGCCTTCGAGCTGGCCAAGAAGCTCAAGAAGGTGCCGGTGCGCGCCGGCGTGTGCGACGGCTTCATCGGCAACCGCATCCTGGCCGTGTACCGCCAGGCCGCCGACTATCTGATGGAAGACGGCGCCTCGCCTTACGACATCGACGCCGCGGTGCGCGAGTTCGGCTACCCGATGGGCCCGTTCCAGGTGTCCGACCTGGCTGGCGGCGACATCGGCTGGGCCACGCGCAAGCGCAAGGCCGCCACCCGCAACCCGGCCGCGCGCTACGTGCAGATCGCCGACCGCATCTGCGAACGCGGCTGGTTCGGCCAGAAGACGCAGCGCGGCTGGTACCAGTACCCGCAAGGCTCGCGCAGCGGCCAGCAAGACCCCGAGGTGCTGGCCATCGTCGACGCCGAGCGCCAGCGCGCCGGCATCACGCCGCGCAGCTTCAGCCACGAAGACATCATGCGCCGCTACATGGCCGCGATGATCAACGAGGGCGCCAACGTCGTGCACCAGCGCATCGCGCTGCGTCCGCTGGACGTGGACGTCACCTTCTTGTACGGCTACGGCTTTCCGCGTTTCCGCGGCGGCCCGATGAAGTACGCCGACATGGTGGGCCTGGACAAGGTGCTGGCCGACATCCGCGAGTTCGCCAAGGAAGACCCGCTGTTCTGGCAACCCTCGCCGCTGCTGGTGCAGTTGGTCGAAGAAGGCAAGAACTTCGACAGCCTGAACAAGGCCGCCGCCTGACATCCCCCGGAGACAAACCCCATGCGCCAAGCCGTCATCGTGTCCACCGCCCGCACGCCGCTCACCAAGGCGCACCGCGGTGAGTTCAACATCACCCCCGGCCCCACGCTGGCGGCCTTCGCCGTCAAGGCGGCGGTCGATCGCGCGGGCATCGACCCCACGCTGATCGAAGACGCCATCCTGGGCTGCGGCTACCCCGAAGGCACCACCGGCCGCAACGTGGCGCGCCAGTCGATCATTCGTGCGGGTCTGCCCATCAGCATCGCCGGCACCACGGTCAACCGCTTCTGCGCCTCGGGCCTGCAGGCCATCGCGATGGCGGCCGGCCGCATCGTGGTGGACGGCGCCCCGGCCATGATCGCCGGCGGCGTGGAAAGCATCTCGCAGATCCGCACCCGCAGCGCCACCGACACCGGCGACTCGGGCATGGACCCGTGGATCGTCGAGCACAAGCCCGAGCTGTACATGGCGATGATCGAGACCGCCGACATCGTGGCCCGCCGCTACAACATCAGCCGCGAGGCGCAGGACCGCTTCAGCGCCGAGAGCCAGCGCCGCACCGAAGAAGCGCAGAAGGCCGGCCGCTATGCCGATGAGATCGTGCCCTGCACCACGGTGATGGCGGTGACTGATAAAGAAACCAAGGCCGTGACCCACCGCGAGGTGACTGCCACCGCCGACAACTGCAACCGCCCCGGCACCACGTACGAGGCGCTGGCCAAGCTGGCCCCGGTGCGTGGCGACGACCAGTTCGTCACCGCCGGCAATGCCTCGCAGCTGTCCGACGGCGCGTCGGCCTGCGTGCTGATGGAAGCGGGCGAGGCCGAGCGCCTGGGCCTGCAGCCGCTGGGCGCCTTCCGCGGCTTGGCCGTGGCCGGCTGCGAGCCCGACGAGATGGGCATCGGCCCGGTGTACGCCGTGCCCAAGCTGCTCAAGCGCCATGGGCTGAAGGTGGAAGACATCGACCTGTGGGAGCTGAACGAGGCCTTTGCCTCGCAGGCGCTGTACTGCCAGCAGCAGTTGGGCATCCCGCTCGACAAGCTCAACGTCAACGGTGGCGCCATCTCCATCGGCCACCCCTTCGGCATGACCGGTGCGCGCCTGGCCGGCCACATCCTGCTGGAAGGCCGCCGCCGCAAGGCCAGGTACGCCGTGGTGTCGATGTGCATCGCCGGTGGCATGGGCGCGGCCGGTCTCTTTGAAATCTACTGATCGGAGTCAGCCCATGGACATGAGCTTCACCCAAGAAGAACTGGCCTTCCGCGACGAAGTGCGTCAGTTCCTGGCCGACCAGCTGCCCGAGCGGCTGTCGGCCAAGGTGGCCAACGGCCAGCACCTGAGCAAGGCCGACATGGAGGAATGGCACGCCATCCTCAACGCCCGCGGCTGGCTGGCCAACCACTGGCCGCAGGCCTATGGCGGCCCGGGCTGGAACGCGGTGCAGAAGTTCATCTTCGAGCATGAATGCGCCATCGCCCATGCGCCGCGCATCGTGCCCTTTGGCGTCAACATGCTGGGCCCGGTGCTCATCAAGTACGGCAACGAGGCGCAGAAGAGCTACTGGCTGCCGCGCATCCTCAGCGGTGCCGACTGGTGGTGCCAGGGCTACTCGGAGCCGGGTGCCGGCTCCGACCTGGCCAGCGTCAAAACCACGGCCGTGCGCGACGGTGACCACTACGTGGTCAACGGCCAGAAGACCTGGACCACGCTGGGCCAGCACGCCAACATGATCTTCTGCCTGGTGCGCACCGACCCCGCGGCCAAGAAGCAGTCGGGCATCAGCTTCCTGCTGGTGGACATGAAGAGCCCCGGCGTGGAAGTGCGCCCCATCATCACGCTGGACGGCGCGCACGAGGTCAACGAGGTGTTCTTCACCGACGTGCGCGTGCCGGCCGAGAACCTGGTGGGCGAAGAAAACCGCGGCTGGGACTGCGCCAAGTACCTGCTGACCTATGAGCGCACCAACATCGCGGGCGTGGGCTTCTCGGTGGCGGCGCTGGCCAAGCTGAAGAAGGCCGCCGCCCGCGTGCAGAAGAACGGCCGCCCGCTGCTGGAAGACCCGCTGTTCGCGGCCCGCCTGGCCAAGGTCGAGATCGACCTGGAGAACATGAAGACCACCAACCTGCGCGTGATCGCGGCGGTGGCCGGTGGCGGCGCGCCAGGCGCGGAAAGCTCGATGCTGAAGATCCGCGGCACGGTGATCCGCCAGGAACTCACTTCGCTGCTGCGGCGCGCCATGGGCCCGCATGCGCGGCCCTTCAATGCCGACTGGCTGGAAGGGCCGTACGAAGGCGAAGTGGGTGCGCCGGAAGAAGCGGCCAGCGCCGCGGCCAGCTACTTCAACAACCGCAAGCTGTCGATCTTCGGCGGCTCCAACGAGATCCAGCGCAACATCATCTCCAAGATGATCCTCGGGCTGTAAGACCGGAGCAGACATGAACTTCGAACACACCGAAGACCGCCGCATGCTGGCGGACACGCTGAACCGCTACATCGCCGAGCAGTACGGCTTCGAGACCCGCAACCGCATCGCCAACTCGGCCGAAGGCTACAGCCCGCAGCAGTGGGCGCAGTTCGCCGAGCTCGGCGCCATCGGCGCGCTGTTCAGCGAAGCCGATGGCGGCTACGGCGGCGCCGGCTTCGACATCGCTGTCGTCTTCGAGGCCCTGGGCCGCGGCCTGGTGGTGGAGCCGCTGCTGGGCAGCGCGGTGCTGGCCGGCAGCGCCATCAGCCACGCCGGCAACGAGCAGCAGCGCACTTGGCTAGACAAGTTGATCGACGGCAGCACCATCGCCACGCTGGCGCATGGCGAGGCCGACAGCCTGTATTCGCTGACGCAGGTGGCCACCACCGCCCGCCGCACCGACAACGGCTGGGAGCTCAATGGCGTCAAGGCCGTGGTGCCGCAGGGCGAAGCGGCCACGCTGTTCGTCGTCTCGGCCCGCACCGCAGGCGGCGTGGACGATGCACAAGGCCTGTCGCTGTTCCTGGTGCCGGCCGATGCGCCGGGCCTGACCGTGCGCGGCCAGACCGCGGTGGACGGCGGCCGTGTGGCCACCGTCACGCTGGACCATGTGACGGTACCTGCCGACGCGCTGCTGGGCACCGAAGGCGCGGCCCTGGCCACGCTGGAACATGCCATGGGCCGTGGCGTGCTGGCGCTGTGCGCCGAGTCGCTGGGCGCGATGGACGTGGCCCGCCAGGCCACGCTGGAATACCTGCAGACGCGCAAGCAGTTCGGCGTGCCCATCGGCAGCTTCCAGGCGCTGCAGCACCGCATGGCCGATGTGCTGCTGGAAATCGAGCAGGCCCGCTCGGCGGTGATCAACGCCGCCGCCGCGGTGGACGGCGACGACCGCCTGGCCCGCGAAAAGGCGCTGTCGGCCGCCAAGTTCACCATCGGCCGCGTGGGCACGCTGGTGGCGGAAGAAGCCATCCAGCTGCACGGCGGCATCGGCATGACCTGGGAGCTGCCGCTGTCGCACTACGCCAAGCGCCTGGTGATGATCGACCACCAGCTGGGCGACGAAGACTTCCACCTGGCGCGCTACATCGCGCTGGGGCAGGAGGCGGCATGAGCACCGCCGCTCAACAAGACGTGCTGCTGCAGCGCCGTGAGGGCGCGGTGCTGGTGCTGGTCAACAACAACCCGGCTGCGCGCAATGCGTTGAGCGCCGAGTTCTACACCGCCGCCACCCATGCCCTGGCCGATGCCGATGCCGACCCCACCGTGGGCGCCATCGTGCTCACCGGCGCGGGCGGCTTCTTCTGCGCCGGCGGCAACCTGAACCAGCTGGCCACGCGGCGCGAGATGGCGCCCGAAGACCGTCGTGAGCGGCTGGAGCTGCTGCACACCTTCGTGCGCCGGCTGCGCGACACCGCCAAGCCGGTGATCGCCGCGGTGGAAGGTGGCGCCGCCGGCGCCGGCATGTCGCTGGCGCTGGCCTGCGACCTGCTGGTCAGCTCGCGCGAGGCCTTCTTCGGCGTCAGCTACATCAAGGTGGGCCTGACGCCCGATGGCGGCATCACCTCGTTCCTGGCCGAGTTCGTGTCGCGCCAGGTGCTCACCGAGCTGTGCCTGACCGGCGACCGCATCACCGCCGAGCGGCTGAATGCGCTGGGCGCCGTCAACCGTCTGGTGGAGCCCGGCAGCGCCGAGGCCGAAGCCATCGCGCTGGGCCAGCGCATCGCCGAAGGCCCAGATCGCGCCACCGCGCGCATCAAGGCCTTGTGCCGCGGCGCGCACATGCGCTCGCTGGACGAGCAGCTCGAACTCGAAGCCCGCGCCATGGTGCAAAGCCAGGGCGACGATGAAGCGGCCGAAGGCATCGGTGCCTTCCTGCAGAAGCGCCGCGCCGATTTCACGGCCCTGCGCCGCCGCGGATGACGATGAACGCGATGCCTGGATTGCCGCTGGCCGGCGTGCGAGTGCTGGACTTTTCCCGCGTGCTGGCCGGCCCGCTGTGCGGCATGGTGCTGGGCGACTTCGGCGCCGACGTGATCAAGGTCGAACACCCCGGCCGTGGCGACGACACCCGCGACTGGGGCCTGCGCGTGGGGCAGACCGAGACGGCCTACTTCAACAGCATGAACCGCAACAAGCGGTCCGTCGCGCTCGACCTGCAGACGCCCGAAGGCCAGGCCACCGCCAAGGCGCTGGCCGCGCAGTGCGACGTGGTGATCCAGAACTTCAAGTTCGGCGGCATGGAAAAGCTGGGCCTGGGCTATGAGCAGCTGAAGGCCGACAACCCGCGGCTGATCTACTGCTCGGTCTCGGGCTACAACCGCGCCGGCAGCGAGGCTGCACGCCCCGGCTACGACCTGGTGGTGCAGGGCGAGGCGGGCCTCATGGCGCTGAACGGCGAAGCCACCCAGCCGCCGCTGAAGTTCGGCGTGGCCGCGGTCGACCTGATGACCGGCATGTACTCGGCCCAGGCCGTGCTGGCTGCGCTGTACCAGCGTGAGCGCACCGGCACCGGGCGGCACGTCGAGATGGCGCTGTTCGACTGCGGGCTGATGATCACCGCCTACTACGGCCTGGAAGCGCTGCTGATGGGCGAAGACCCGCCGCGCTACGGCAATGCGCATCCGTCCATCGTGCCTTACGGCGTGTTCGATGCGGCCGATGGTCCCATCGTCATCACCGTGGGCAACAACGCGCAGTTCCAGCGCTTTTGCACCGAGGTCATCGAGCGGCCCGAGCTGGCCGCTGACGAGCGCTTCAAGACCAACCTCGGCCGCTCGGCCCACCGTGCCGAGCTGCTGCCGGTGCTGCATGCCGAGCTGGCCCGCCGGCCGCGTGCGCAGCTGCTGGCCGCGCTGTCGGCCGCCGGCATTCCGTGTGGCGAGGTGCTGGGCCTGCATGAGGCGCTGACCTCGCCGCGCGCGGTGGAAGGCGGCCTGGTCACGGTGCAACCGCACCCGGTGGCCGGCAGCACCCATGTGCTGGCGCCGCCGTACCGCATCGATGGTGAACGGCTGCCGGTGCGCCGGCCGCCGCCGCAACTGGGCGCCGATACCGAGGCCGTGCTGCAGGAACTGCTGG
>CAKZXL010000960.1 GCA_937883885.1 uncultured Aquincola sp.
CGGCCATCACCGGCACGCCCGACAGGCCCAGCCGCGTGGCCACGGCGCCGCTGGCCGCCACGCCCTTGCCCAGCCAGGCGTCCTGCGGGCGCAGCCACACGGTGTAGCCGTAGGTGGCGGCATACAGCAGCGCACGCTGCATCACCAGCGTGTCGGCGATCGGCACCTCGGCCTGCGAGAAGCCGACACAGCCGGCTTCGGTCAGCTCGGCCATCTCGGTGAGGATGTCGCCCTTCAGGCCGCGGGTGAGCGCGCCCAGCGGAAACAGCCGGCAGCGGCTCAGCTTGCGGGCGCGGAACTTCAGCATCTCGACCAGGCCGGGCTCGTCGAGCGCGGGGTCGGTGTCGGGCGGGCACACCAGGCTGGTGACGCCGCCGGCCGCAGCCGCCGCCAGCTCGCTTTCCAGCATGCCTTCATGCTCATGGCCGGGCTCGCGCAGGCGCGCCGCCAGGTCCACCAGGCCAGGGGCCACGATGCGGCCGCGGGCGTCGATGCGGCGGTCGGGCTGGAAGTCGCCCGCCGGGCCGATGGCCACGATGCGGTCGGAGGCGATGGCCACGTCGGTGACTTCGTCGCGGCCCGAGGCCGGGTCGATCACGCGGCCGCCTTGGATCAGGATTCTGCTCATGCGTCGTTCCCAGCAATGATGCTCATCACGGCCATGCGCACCGCGATGCCGAAGGTCACCTGCGGCAGGATCACGCTCTGCCGGCCGTCGGCCACGGTGGAGTCGATCTCCACGCCGCGGTTGATCGGCCCCGGGTGCATCACGATGGCGTCGGGCTTGGCCAGCGCCAGCTTCTCGGGCGTCAGGCCGAAGCTCTTGAAGAACTCGCCCGAGCTGGGCAGCATCGCGCCGCTCATGCGTTCGTTCTGCAGCCGCAGCATGATGATCACGTCGGCATCGCGGATGCCTTCGGCCATGTCGTGGCACACCCGCACGCCCATCTGCGCCAGGTCGCCCGGCACCAGGGTCTTGGGGCCGACGGCGCGGATCTCGGGCACGCCCAGCGTGGTCAGCGCATGGATGTCGGAGCGGGCCACGCGCGAGTGCACGATGTCGCCCACCACCGCCACCGTGAGGTTGCGGAAGTCCTTCTTGAAATGCCGGATGGTGTACATGTCCAGCAGGCCCTGCGTGGGGTGGGCATGCCGGCCGTCGCCCGCGTTGACCACGTGCACATGCGGCGCGCAGTGCTGGGCGATCAGGTAGGGCGCGCCGCTTTCGCTGTGGCGCACCACGAACATGTCGGCATGCATGGCCGACAGGTTGGCGATGGTGTCCAGCAGGCTTTCGCCCTTGGCGGTGCTGCTGCGCGCGATGTCCAGGTTGAGCACGTCGGCCGACAGCCGCTTGGCCGCGATCTCGAAGGTGGTGCGGGTGCGGGTGCTGTTCTCGAAGAACAGGTTGAACACGCTCTTGCCGCGCAGCAGCGGCACCTTCTTCACGTCACGGTCGTTGACGCTGAGGAAGGTGCCCGCGGTGTCCAGGATCTGCGTGACGACGTCGCGCGGCAGACCTTCGATGGACAGCAGGTGGATCAGCTCGCCGTGCTGGTTCAGTTGGGGGTTTTTCATCGCTTCACGCTCCCGCCTCGATCGTCTGCACCGCAAAGCGCAGGCGGCCGTCGTCGTGCCGGGCCAGCGACAGCCGCTGCGAAGCCGGCAGCGCCAGCCGGGCGGCGGCATAGGCCGCTTGTATAGGCAACTCGCGCCCGCCGCGGTCCACCAGCACCGCCAGCGTCACGCTGGCCGGGCGGCCGAAGTCGAACAGCTCGTTGATGACGGCGCGGATGGTGCGGCCGGTGTACAGCACGTCGTCCACCAGCACGATGTGGCGGCCTTCGATCTCGAAGGGCAGCTTGGTGGCGTCGACACCGGCGGCCATGCCGCGCTGGCCGAAGTCGTCGCGGTGCAGCGCGCTGGAAATCACGCCGTGCGCGCCGGGCAGGCCCAGGTCGGCCTGCAGGCGCTCGGCCAGCCAGGCACCGCCGGACCACACGCCGACCAGCAGCGCATCCGGCTGCAGCAGCCCGCGCACGCCGGTGCGCAGCTCGGCGTACAGCGCCTCGGCGTCGAGGGACAGAGTACTCATGGTTGGGCTCTCAGGAACTGGTCAAGGATGATGGCGGCCGAAGCCGCGTCCACGTCGGCGGCGCCGCCGGCCAGCGCTTCGGTGGTGCTGTAGCGCTCGTCCACCTCATGCACCGGCAGCCTCAGCCGGCCGTGCAGCTGGCGGGCAAAGCGCTGCGCGCGGCGGGTATTGTCGTGCGGCGTGCCGTCGGGGTGCACCGGCACACCCACCACCAGCGCATCGGGCTGCCACTGGCGCACCAGCTGCTCGATGGCGGCAAAGCGGGCATCGCCCTCGGCAGCGATGGTCTTGAGCGGCGTGGCGCTGCGCAGCAGCGTGTTGCCGGTGGCCACGCCCACGCGGCGCGTGCCGTAGTCGAAAGCCAGGAAGGAACGGGGGGCGGGCGGCGCGGTGGCGGGCTGGGGGGCGTCGGGCTGGTCGCTCACGCGTGCCCCGCCTCCCCGCTGAGCATGCGCGGGTCGATGCCCAGCAGCGACAAGGCCTTGTCGTAGCGCTGCGCGATCGGCGTGTCGAAGATGACCTCGGGTTTGGCGTCCACCGTCAGCCAGCCGTTGCGGCCGATTTCTTCTTCCAGCTGGCCGGCTCCCCAGCCGCTGTAGCCCAGCGTCACCAGGATCTTGCGCGGGCCGGCGCCGCTGGACAGGGCTTCCAGCACGTCCTTGCTGGTGGTCATTTCCAGGTCGCCGCCCGGGATGGCCATGGTGGAGTTGTAGTGGCCGCCGTCGCTGGAGAGCTTTTCGTGCAGCACGAAGCCGCGCTCGGTTTGCACCGGGCCGCCGAAGTACACCGGCGCATCGGCCAGGTCTTCACGCGCCAGCGGCAGCTCCACCTTCTCGAACAGGTTGCGCAGCTTGATGTCGATGGGCTTGTTGATCACCAGGCCCAGCGCACCGCGTTCGGTGTGCTCGCACAGGTAGACCACGGCACCGACGAAGTTCTCGTCGGCCATGCCGGGCATGGCGATCAGGAACTGATTCGTGAGGTTGATGCGGGCGCTGTCGGCCATGGGGCGATTCTAGTGCGGCCCCGCGGCGCGCCAGGGCCGGCCCCGATAATCGACCGTGCTTTCCGCCGTGCCGCACGGCCGCCCAATACCCTTGCCGATGACCCCGCCTGCCGACACCGCCCCCACCGATCGCTTCTTCGCGCTGCTGGCCGAAAGCCTGGCCGCCGGCACGCTGGCCAAGCTGGTGCTGGGCAAGTACCACGGCCCCGAGCCCGACCTGCAGCGGCTGACCGCCCGCCCGGTGCAGCTGCGCGGCCAGCCGCACCTGTCGTTCGTGTACACCCACCGCACCAAGGACATCACCAAGAACCACCCGGTGGACGAGGCGATGGCCCTGCTGCGCGAGCTGGCCGGCCCGGCCTTCAGCCATGCCCACCTGCTGACCACCGCCGAAGACGTGCAGCTGCTGTTCAGCCGCAAGGGCAAGCCCGCGCTGGTGCGCCGGCCCACCGCCCAGGCGCGCGAGGCCGCCACCACGCACGACCGTGAGAAGCACCGCTTCCTCGACCTGCAGCGGCCCTTCCTGCGTGAGCTGGGCGTGACCGATGCGCAGCACAAGCTGGTGCCGGCGATGTCGCGCAAGTGGAAGCAGATCAACAAGTTCGTCGAGGTGCTGGACCATGCCTTCGACGGCAGCCCGCTGGCCGGCGGTACGGCGCTGGTGCGGGTGCTGGACTTCGGCTCGGGCAAGGGCTACCTGACCTTTGCGGTGCACGACTACCTGACGCACACCCGCGGCCGGCCGGCGCTGGTCACGGGTGTGGAGCTGCGCGACGACATGGTGCAGCTGTGCGAAGGCGCAGCCCGCCGGCTGGGGCTGGACGGCCTGCACTTCCAGCGCGGCGACGTGGGCAGCGTGGAAACCGGCGCCACCGACGTGATGATCGCGCTGCATGCCTGCGACACCGCCACCGACCATGCGCTGCACCGCGGCATCACCGCGGGCGCTTCCATCATCTTGAGCGCGCCCTGCTGCCACAAGCAGATCCGCCCGCAGATGAAGAGCCCCACGCTGCTGCAGCCGATGCTGCAGCACGGCATCCACCTGGGCCAGCAGGCCGAGATGGTGACCGACAGCCTGCGTGCGCTGCTGCTGGAAGCGCATGGCTATGCCACGCAGGTGTTCGAGTTCATCTCGCTGGAACACACCAGCAAGAACAAGATGATCCTGGCGGTCAAGCGCGCCACGCCGCTGCCGGCCGCGCGGCGCCAGGCGCTGGCCGCGCAAATCGCCGAGATCAAGGCCTTCTACGGCATCACCGAGCATTGCCTGGAAAGCCTGCTGGACCGCAGCCACCCGATGGAGACCGAACCCGCATGAAGGCCCTGGATGCCGCCCTGGTGTGGCTGCGCCGCGACTTGCGCGCCGAGGACAACGCCGCCCTCTTCCATGCGCTGAAGGCCGCGCGCCAGGTGCACTGCGCCTTCATCTTCGACAGCACCATCCTCGATGAACTGCCGCGCGCCGACCGGCGGGTGGAGTTCATCCGCGACAGCCTGGTGGGCCTGGATGCGCAGTTGCGTGCGATGGCCGCCGCCCACGGCGTGGACGGCGCGGGCTTGATCGTGCGCCACGGCGTGGCAACGAAGGAACTGCCGCGGCTGGCCGACCAGCTGCACGTGCAGGCGGTCTACACCAACCACGACGACGAGCCCTACGCGCTGCAGCGCGATGCCAAGGTGCGCGGCGCGCTGGCCGACCTGGGCATCAGCTTCCACAGCAGCAAGGACCATGTGGTGTTCGAGCGCTCGGAGGTGATGACCGGCGCCGGCAGCCCCTACAGCGTGTTCACGCCCTACAAGAACGCCTGGCTGAAGAAGGTGGATGCGTTCTACCTGAGCGCCTACCCCGTCTCGCGCCATGCGGGCGCACTGGCGCCGCGGCCCGACGGCGACTGCAGCGAGGTGCCCACGCTGGAAAGTTTGGGCTTTGCGCGCACCAACCTGCATGAGCTGAAGCTGCCCAGCGGCCCGGTGGGCGCCGAAGAGCTGATGGAAGACTTCCGCGAGCGCATCGACCGCTACGACGACGCGCGCAACTACCCGGCCGTCAAAGGCCCCAGCTACATGGGGCCGCACCTGCGCTTCGGCACGGTGTCGGTGCGGGCGCTGGCGCGTGAGGCGCATGCCCGCGCCGCCAAAGGCTCGCCGGGCGCGGCCACCTGGCTGTCGGAGCTGATCTGGCGCGACTTCTACCACCAGGTGCTGCACCACCATCCGCGCGTGGTGGGCCAGGCCTTCAAGCCCGAATACGACGCCATCAAGTGGGACCACGGCAAGGCGGCCGATGCGCTGTTTGCCGCCTGGTGCGAAGGCCGCACCGGCTACCCGCTGGTGGACGCGGCGATGCACCAGCTGAACGAGACCGGCTACATGCACAACCGGCTGCGCATGGTCACCGCCAGCTTCCTGACCAAGGACCTGGGCATCGACTACCGGCGCGGCGAAACCTACTTCGCGCTGCACCTGAACGACTACGACCTGGCGGCCAACAACGGCGGCTGGCAGTGGGCGGCTTCCACCGGCTGCGATGCGCAGCCCTACTTCCGCATCTTCAACCCGGTGTCGCAGAGCGAGAAGTTCGATGCCGACGGCAAGTTCATCCGCCGCTACCTGCCGCAGCTGGCCAAGCTGCCGGCCAAGCTGATCCATGCGCCCTGGCTGGCGCGGCCGATCGAGCTGGCCGAAGCCGGCGTGACGCTGGGCAAGACCTACCCGCACCCCGTGGTGGACCACGACGAGGCGCGGGCGCGCACGCTGGAGCGCTTTGCCGTCGTCAAACGGCCGGCGTGAGGGCGCCGGCCGCGGCCTGCGCCGCGTAGTGCTTCACCAACCCCAGCAGCTGCTCTTCCGAGTAGGGCTTGCCCAGGTAGTGGTCCACGCCCAGTTCACCCGCCACGTCGCGGTGCTTTTGCGCGATGCGTGAGGTGATCATCACCACCGGCAACGTGCGCAGCCGGTCGTCGTTGCGCAGGTTGCGCACCAGGTCGAAGCCGTCCATGCGCGGCATCTCGATGTCGGTGAGCAGCACCACCGGCCGTTCCTGGGCCAGCTTCTCCAGGCCTTCCAGCCCGTCCTTGGCCAGGGCCACGCGGTAGCCCTCGCGCTGCAGCAGCCGCTGGGTCACGCGGCGCACGGTGAGCGAATCGTCCACCACCAGCACCAGCGGCGCCTGCGGCGCGCTGGCCACCGGCTGCCGCGGTGCGGCTTCGCCTTCGGCCGGCTGGGCCTCGCGCGCGGCGGCCTGGGCACCTTCGCCATACAGGCTGGCCAGCGCCACCGGGTTGTAGATGAGCGTGGGCGAGCCCGAAGCCAGCAGCGTGACGCCCACCAGCCCCGGCAGCCGCGACAGCTGCGCGCCCAGGTTCTTGACCACCACTTCGTGGTTGCCCACCACGTCGTCCACATGCAGCACCACGCGCTGCTGCGCGCTGCGGATGACGACCAGCGACTGTGTGGCCGCTGCCGTGGCGCCGCGCGGGCTGCCATGCAGCAGACCGCCCAGCCAGAAGAAGGGCAGCAGCTGATCGCCCACCGCGCACTGGCCGCTGGCATAGGCCCGCGCCACTTCATCGGCCGGCACACGGCGCACGGCTTCAACCAGCGGCGAAGGCACGGCCACCGTCAGCTCGCCGGCACGCAGCATCACCACCTGGGTGACGGCGGTGGTCAGCGGCAGCACCAGGCGGAAGCTGGTGCCTTCTCCCCAGCTGGTGGCGGTTTCAATGCGGCCGCCCATGGCCAGCACCTCGCTGCGCACCACGTCCATGCCCACGCCGCGGCCGGCCAGCTCGGTGACCTCGGCCGCGGTGGTGAGGCCGGGGCTGAACACCAGCTGCGCCAGCTCGGCATCGGCCAGCTGCGCATCGGGCGCCACCAGGCCCTGGGCCACGCCGCGCTCGCGCAGGCCCAGCAGGTCGAGGCCGCCGCCGTCGTCGCGCACTTCCACGCCCACTTCGTTGCCGGCATGGCTGAGCGAGACGGTGATGCGGCCCACGGGATCTTTGCCGCGCTGGCTGCGCAGCTCGGCCGGCTCGATGCCGTGCACCACGCCGTTGCGCAGCAGGTGCTCGAAGGCGCCGGTCATGCGGTCCAGCACGCCACGGTCCACTTCGATGGCGCCGCCGACGATGTCCAGCCGCACCTGCTTGCCGGTTTCCTTGCTGGCCTGGCGCACCACGCGGTACAGCCGGTCGGCGATGCCCTCGAACTCCACCATGCGGGTGCGCAGCAGCCCGTCCTGCAGGTCGCGGGTCAGGCGGCTCTGCGCGGCAATCTCGTCCTCGGCCGTCTGCAGGCTGCGCTGCAGGCTGCGCTGCACGGTGGCCACGTCGTTGACCGACTCGGCCATCATCCGCGTGAGTTCCTGGAAGCGGGTGAAGCGGTCCATCTCCAGCGGGTCGAAGGTCTGGCTGGCCTTGGCCGCCTCGATGCGCGAGCTGATCTGCGTCTCGGCCTGCAGCTCCAGGTCGCGCAGCTGGCGGCGCAGGCGCTCCAGGTTCTCGGTCAGGTCGCCCAGCGAATGCTTCATGGACACCAGTTCGGTGTCGATGCGCGAGCGGGTGATGGACACCTCGCCCGCATGGTTGACCAGCCGGTCGAGCAGCGCGGCGCGCACGCGCACCGGCGCCTGCTGCACCGGCGCCGACAAAGGCGCTTCCGGCACCGGCGCGGGCTGCAGCGCGGGGTCGGTGAAGCGCGACCAGTCGATGGGCGCGGGCGCTGCGGGCGTGGGGGCGGCAGCGGCATCTGTCGGCGTCGCTTCGGGCGCCAGGTCGGCGGCCAGTGGCGAGGACTCGGCCGCCGGCATGAGGTCGGCGGCCTGGGGCGGCAACAGCGCCTCGGCGGGCTCGTCGGCCAGCGACAGGAAGGACGGCTCTTCGGGCGCGGCTTCGGCAGCCCAGGGGATGTCGAG
>CAKZXL010000961.1 GCA_937883885.1 uncultured Aquincola sp.
CGAGACCGCACCGGCCGCCGCTGCCGTGGTCGCTGCCGTGGCCGACCTGCCCCCCACCCGCGAAGAGCAGCTGCTGAGTCAATGGCACGCGCGCTACCTGCAACGCCTGCAATCGCCGGAAGCAAGGCTGCAGGGCGACGAGGACTGGGCGCACCTGACGCTGGAGGAGGTCGCCAACCGGGTCGATGCCCTCGACGAGCTCAAAGCCTCGGAAGGGGCCGAGACCTCGCTGTCCCGGCTGCTGGGCCAGCGCGACGGCATCGACACCGTGCTGTCGCAGCTGGATGCACACGGCCCCCACGACCTGTTCGCGCCCAGCGAACCGCCCAACGTGCTGCACCTGTTCGCGCCACAGGGTTGGGCGCCCACGCAGCGCCATGAGCGCCTGCCCTCGCTCACCCGGCTGGAGCATCACGGCCTCTCGCTCGACAGCGCCGTGCCTCTCGGCGCCGAGCTTCGCCCATCGCCGCCCGACAAGGAGACCCCATGACGACCCAAGCGCATCCTGCCGCGCGCGCCTTGCCTTCCACGCTGCCGCCTGAGGCCGCCGCGCGCCAGCGCGAAGCGGTGTACCTGCCCACCTTGTTCGACCGCCTGTGCGACGACGCGCCATCGGAGGACAGCGAGTCCCCGGACGCCTACACCGCCAGCCGCGCCCGCCTGCGCGACATCGTGCTGCGCGACCTGGCCCTGCTGCTCAACACCACCGACCACTCCGAGATCGTGTCGGTGCACGAGCACCCGCTGGCAGCGGCCTCCTGCGTGAACTACGGCGTGCCGCCGCTGGCGGGCGGCTACATGTCCGAAAAGCGCTGGGGCGACATCGAGCAAGTGATCCGCACCGCCATCACCCGCTTCGAGCCGCGGCTGGTGCCCGAGAGCCTGCACGTGCGCCCCTTGTTCAAGGACAAGGCCCGGCACCACTACAACGTGCTGATCTTCGAGATCTCGGGCCACATCCGCATGAGCCCCTATCCGATCGAGTTCACCGTGCAAAGCGCGGTCGACCTCGAGAACAGCCGCATCGAACTACGGCCCCGCTGAGCCCTTGCCGCGAGCACCTCACCATGCATCCCCAACTGCTGCGCTACTACAACGAAGAGCTGCTCTACATGCGCGAAAGCGCGGGTGAGTTTGCCCAGATGCACCCGAAGATCGCGCGCCGGCTGGGCATGCAGGGGCAGGAGGTGGCCGACCCCTACGTCGAGCGGCTGATCGAGTCTTTCAGCTTCATGTCGGCGCGCATGCGCATCAAGCTCGATGCCGAGTTTCCGCGCTTCACCCAGCGCCTGCTGGAGGTGGTGTACCCCAACTACGTCAGCCCCACACCTTCGATGGCGGTGGCGCAGCTGCACCCGCAAGCGGCCGAAGGCGACTTCAGCAAGGGCTTCCTGGTACGCCGCGGCACCGCGGCGTTCTCCAGGCTGGCCGATGGCGAGGTCACGGCCTGCCAGTTCCGCACGACACAAGACCTGATGCTGTGGCCGCTGGAGATCGTGCAGGCGCGCCTGACCGGGGTGCCGCCCGACATACCCGCGCCCGACCGCTACCTGCCGCCCCATGTGCAGGTGCAGGGGGCGCTTCGGCTGCGCCTGCGCGTGCAGGGCGAGCTGTCTTTCAGCGACATCCAGGGCCTGGACCGTCTGCCCATCTACCTGTGCGGCCAGGAGCAACTGGCCTCGCACCTCTTCGAGCTGCTGCATGCGGGCGCCGTGGCCAGCCTGGTCGGTGAGCCCGGGCACATGGGTGATCGGCCGCATGTGGTGACCGATGGCGCCTTGGTGCATGAAGGGCTGAGCCCCGCGCAGAGCATGCTGCCGCTGAAGTGGAACAGCTGGTTCGGGCACAACCTGCTGCACGAGTACTTCGCCTGCCCCACGCGCTTTTACTTCTTCGCGCTGCAGCACCTGGCGCCCGGCCTGGCCCGCATCCAGGGCCGCGAAGCAGAGATCGTCATCCTGCTGACGCGCAGCACCGCTGAGCTGGCCGGCGTGGTGCAAGCCGAGCAGTTCGCCCTGCACTGCACGCCGGTGATCAACCTGTTCGAGCACCGGGTCGATCGCCTGGAGGTGCCCGCCAGCCAGACCGAGCTGCACCTGGTGCCCGACCGGTCGCGACCGCTGGACTTCGAGGTGTTCGCCGTCAACGAACTGCAGGGCCAGCTGGCCGGCAGCACCGAGCCGGCGCTCTTTCGGCCGATGTACCAGACCTTGAACCATGACGAAGGCAACCATGGGCGGTACTTCTCGGTTCGGCGCGAGCCGCGCCTGATACCCGACAGCACACGCCGCTACGGCACACGCACCTCGTACACCGGCACCGAGGTGTTCCTCAGCCTGGTGGACCAGCACGAAGCCCCGTACAGCGAAGCGCTGCGCTACCTCACGGTGCAGGCCCTGGTGACCAACCGTGACCTGCCCAGGCTGGTGCCGCGCAACGGCCTCGACGACCTGAAGATGGCCGACTCGGTGCCGGTGCATGCCATCGGCCTGATCCGTCCACCCTCGGCGCCGCAGCCGCCCTTTGCAGAAGGTGAGCTGGCCTGGCGGCTGATCCGCCAGCTCGGCTTCAACTACCTGCCGCTGCACGAGATGGACGAGCGCGAAGGCGCCCAGGCCCTGCGCGACATGCTGCGCCTGTTCGTGCAGCAGGACGACACCGTGGCGCAGCAGCAGGTCAACAGCCTGATGGCCAGTGCGCTGCGGCCGGTCACGCGGCGCCTGCCCGGGGTCGGGCCGCTGGTGTACGGCCGCGGCGTGGAATGCAGGCTCACCGTGGACGAAGACGGCTTCAGCGGCATCAGCCCCTACCTGTTCGGCCTGGTGCTGGAGCACTATCTGGCCCGCCACGTGGCCATCAACACCTTTGTGCAGACGCGGCTGCACAGCATGCAGCGCGGTGAAGTGGCGCATTGGCCTGTGCGCATGGGTCAACGGGGAGGGGTGTGATGGCGCCGCC
>CAKZXL010000962.1 GCA_937883885.1 uncultured Aquincola sp.
GGCGGCCTGGGGCGGCAACAGCGCCTCGGCGGGCTCGTCGGCCAGCGACAGGAAGGACGGCTCTTCGGGCGCGGCTTCGGCAGCCCAGGGGATGTCGAGCGCTTCGGGCGCCAGCACCGGCGGCACTTCAGCCAGCACTTCAGCCGGCAGGTCGAAGGCGGGCGCCGGCATCGGCACCAGCTCGGGCAGCGGCGCAGGCGGGGCCGAGGCGGGTGGCTCGCTGCTCAGCGGCTCGCCGCGTTGCAGCGCCTCGAAGGTGGTGTTGATCGCATCGACGCGGGCTTCCAGCGCCTCCACGTCGGCGCGTTGCAGGCTGGGGCGGGCCAGCAGGTGCTCGATGGCGGTTTCCAGCCGGTGCGCCATCTCGCCCAGGCGCATGGCGCCGGCCAGGCGGGCACCGCCCTTGAGCGTGTGCAGCGTGCGCATGCAGGCGGCCGGGCCATCGGGCCCGTCAGGCTGCTCGGCCCAGTCGCGCAGGCGGGCGGCCAGCTGCGGCAGCAGCTCCTGCGCCTCTTCCTCGAAGATGGGCCACAGGTCGGCATCCACCGCGTCCACGGCGTCGATGCTGTCCTCGTCGTCCAGCGCCTGCGCGGTGGCGTGCGGCGGCTGCAGCGGCGGCGCGGGCGGCAGCGGCACCAGCGCGGCGGCGCCGTCCAGCGTGCTGTCGAACCGGCTGTCCGGCGGGCTGTCCAGGGCGCCCGGCAGCGTGCCGGCACCCGAGTCGGGCGGCAGCTCGGCATAGGCCGGCGCGGCGGCCTCGGCCAGTTCGCGCTCGCAGGCCTGCAGCCGCTCAACCAGGTCGGCCGACGGGCTGCGCAGGAAGCCGGCGGCAAACTGGTGCAGCAGCTGGCGGATCTCGTCGCTGGCCTCGTTGAACAGGCGCGAGGTGGGCCCATCGCCCTGCCCCAGCGCCTGGCTGTGGGCCAGCGTGTGTTCCAGCAGGCGGGCCAGCTGCGACAGATCGGCAAAGCCCACCGTGGCCGAATTGCCGGCCAGCGAATGCGCCAGCGCCACGGCCGCTTCGCCCACCGGGCGGTGCAACTCCAGCGCCCATTCGGCCAGCTCGATGCCCAGGCGGCGCGACTGCTCGTCGGCCTCGGCCAGGAAGATGTTGAACAGCGCCAGCGGCACCTGCAGCTCGCCGATGTACTTGAACTCGTCGGGCGGCGTGGGCGCCGGCAGCGGCTCGGCGGTGGCCGCTCCTGGCTCGCCCAGGTGGAACTCAGGCCACGCGTCCACCAGCATCGAGACTTCGGGTGCGGGCAGCGGCGCGTCGGGCAGGGGCTCAGGCTCGGGCTGGGCCGCGGTCGGGGCCTGCGCCGGCTCGCCATCGTCCTCGGCCAGCGCCGGCAGCAGCGGCATCGGCGAGGTCATCAAGGGCTCGATCAGCGGTGGCGGTGCGGGCGGCAACGGCTCGGCGGCCGATGCCGGCGCCGGGCTGCCGAAGTCGAGGCCGAAGTCCAGGTCCAGCGCGTCGGCCGAGGGCAGGTCGGGCACCGCGGCCAGCAGCGCCGTGGTGTCGGCCACCGGCGGCGCGGCAGGCGGCAGCGGCAGCGTGGGCAGCACCAGCGGCGGGCGGCGGTCCAGCGGCTCGGTGAGCACGCCTTCCAGCGCGCCGTGCTCCGACTGCGTGCCGGCGTCGATCAAGGGCACCGGGCCGCTGAGGAAGGCCGAGTCGTCGTTCGCTTCCGGCAACGCCGGCAGGGCCGCGGGCAGGAAAAGCGGCTCGCGCAGGCCTTGCAGCCGCAGTGCATCGGCGGCCTGCTGCACCGGCGCGGCGGCGTGGCCGCCGTCACGGCGGTCGGCCACCGCCTGCACCCAGTCGCCCAGGTAGTCCAGCAGCTCGCCGGTCAGCGCCAGCAGCTCGTCGTCGGCCGGCGCCGGGCTGGCCAGGCGCGCGTTGTACAGCTGCTCGGCCGCCCAGGCGGCTTCGCCGAACTCGTTCAGGCCGACCATGCGGCCGCTGCCCTTGAGGGTGTGGAACGCGCGGCGCAGCGTGGTCAGGCGGCCCAGGTCGTCGCGGTGCAGGGCCAGGCCTTGCAAGGCTTCGGCGGCGCCCAGCAGCACGTCGCGCGCTTCTTCGAGGAACACCTCGCGCAGCTCGTCGTCCTCCTCCTGCGCGGGGGGTTGCGGGTCGGCAGGCTGGGCCGGGGCCGGCATGGCCGACAGCGGCGGCAGCGCGAGGTCCAGCGGCGCCTCGGCCGGCTCGGGCACCGCGGGCATCGCGGCCGTGGTCTCGGGGTCCAGGTCGGGCAGCGTGAGCGACAGCGGGGCTTCGTCCGCCAGCGCCACCGCGGGCAGCGGTGTGTCGGGTGCAGGCTCGGGCGTGGGCAGGGGCGCCAGGTCCGGCGGCAGATCGAGCGACAGGTCCGGCAAGGCCGGCAGTTCGGGCAGCTCGGGCAGCACCGGCGCCGGCGGCTCGGCCGGCGTGGGCAGCGGCTCGGGCACCAGGTCGGGCATGGGCACCGCAGCCGCCTCGGCGGCGACCGCGGGTGCGGCCATGCGGTGGGCCACGCCGCTGCCCACGGTGGAGCGCAGCAGGCCGCTGTCGACATCAAACGCGAACAGCGACTTGGCCACCTGCGGCTGCACGCTGAGCATGTCGATCAGGAAGCCCAGCAGGCCGAGGTTGGCGGCCAGGCGGTCGAACAGCGGCTGCTGCGCAGCGCCGGCCGCGCCGCCCTGCAGCAGCAGGTCGACGTCTTCGCGCATGCGCAGCACGGCCTGCGACGCCTGGTCGAAGCCCAGCACCGACAGCACGCCGCGCATGGCCTGCAGCTGGCCGGGCACCGGCACCAGCGGGTCGGTGTCCTGCGGCGCGCGGAAGAAAAGGTCGATCTGCTTTTCGCTCTCGGCCAGCGCGGCGCGCAGTTCCTGCACCACGCTGCCCATGGTCTGGCGGTCGGACACGCGCCGGTACAGCGCCTCGATCCACGGCTCCAGCGGCTGCGCGGGGGCGCCGCCGCGGGCGGCTTCGATGCGTTCGGCCAGGCGCTGCACACGGTCGATCTCGTCGGGCCGGTCGAAGTCGGCGTCTTCCAGCGCCGCATCGACGTACAGCACGCTGGTGGCCACCTCCATGGCCAAGCCGGCGGGCGGGGCTGCGCCGCGGTCGGCGGTGTCGGCCACCGCGTCGTGCAGCGCCGCGGCCAGCCGCTCGCCGCCTGGGAACAGCCGGCGCAGCGATTCGCCCACCAGCGCAAACAGCTCGCCGATGCCGCCCAGCCGGTGCAGCTCGCCGCCGGCCACGGCCGACCAGGCGTCGCGCGCCACCGCCACGCGCTTGCGCGCCTGCGACACCCAGGCCGGGTCGAAGCGGCCCAGGCGGCTGCTGTCGTACTCGGCCGCTGGCTCGGGCGGCAGGCTCCAGGCGGCCTGCACGGCGGCCAGCCGCGGCGCGTCGCCGGCGTCGGCCAGCGCCTGGGCGCAGAAGAACAGCAGGTCGTGCGCCAGGCGCTGCACCGCGTCGCCCTGCGTCAGCGCGTCGGGGTTGCGCTCACCGGCGCGCAACTGCGCCAGCAGCCGCGACGCCATGCGCTTGGTGTGCATGTCGGTGCGCAGCAGGCGGCGGCCCTGCGCCTCGAAGAAGGTGGCGGCCAGCTTCCACAGGGTGGCCGCGTGCAGGTGGCGGCTGCCGGCGCCCAGGCCGGCGAACAGGTCGCTGAGCTGCTGCGCGGCCGGGCCTTCGGGCTGGCGCATCAGCGCCAGCGTCTGCAGCTCGGCCTCGGCGCGGGCGTCCGCATCCAGCGGGCGCGGGCGCGCGCTGGCATCGGCCGGCAGCTCGCGCCAGCGCCACTCCACCGGCCACAGGTCGGCCGGATGCACCCGCTCGGCGCCGGCCATCTCCTGCACCGCGCGGTACTGCGGAAACAGCAGCAGCGGCGACACCGGCTTGCCGGCCAGCAGCCGCTGCAGGTAGTCCAGCAGCGCGAAGGAAGCGAACTCCAGCGTGTCCACCGCCGCCGCGCTGAGCTTGCGCTGGCGCAGCAGCTGGGCCAGCGCCGACTCGGATGCGCGCAGCAGCACCGCCGCCGACGGCAGGCCGATCAGCTCCAGCGCACCCACGCCCTGGTGCAGGTGCTGCTGGGCCTGGCGCGTGAGTGCCGGGTCGGTGGCGGCGCCTTCGCCGGCCAGCGCGGCTTCCTTCAGGTGGCGGCGCAGCAGCTTGTGCGCCGTTTCCAGCGAGCGGCGCAGTTCCTCGTGCACCCAGGACAGCGCGGTGAGGTCTTCGGTGTGGTCGCGCGACAGCGGCGCGGTGGGGAGCATGGCAGCGGACATGAGAAGGAGCGCCCGCGGCGTCAGTTGATCTTGAACCGGGCCACCGACAGGCTCAGTTCCTCGGCGGTGCGCGACAGCTCGCGCACCATCTGGGAGGTGGAACGGGTGCCTTCGCCGGTCTGCTCGGTCACCGCGAAGATGTGCTGGATGTTGGCCGCCACCACGTTGGCGCCCTGCGCCTCACTCAGCGCCTGGGCCGAGATCTGCGCGATCAGCTCGGCCAGGCGGCGGGTCACGCGCTCGATGTCGGCCAGCGCCGAGCCGGCGTTGTCGGACAGCCGCGTGCTTTCCACCACGCCCTGGGTCGATTGCTCCATCGCCGCCACCGCGTCCTGGGTGTCGGCCTGGATGGTGCGCACCAGCGCGGCGATCTGCCGCGTGGCATCGGCCGAACGTTCGGCCAGGCGCTGCACTTCTTCGGCCACCACGGTGAAGCCGCGGCCCGCCTCGCCGGCCGAAGCGGCCTGGATGGCGGCGTTCAGCGCCAGCACGTTGGTCTGCTCGGTGATGTCGGAGATCAGCTCGGTGATCTCGCCGATCTCCTGCGAGCTTTCGCCCAGGCGCTTGATGCGCTTGGAGGTTTCCTGGATCTGGTCGCGCATGGTGTTCATGCCGCCGATGGTGTTCTGCACCGCGGCGCGGCCCGATTCGGCCGCCGCCAGCGACTGGCGGGCCACTTCGGCCGTCTGCTGCGCCTGGGCCGACACCTCGTTGATGCGGCCGGCCATCTGCAGCACGGCTTCGCCGGTTTCATGGATCTCGCGCAGCTGCTCGGTGGAGGCGGCCAGCAGCTCGGTGGAGGTGTCTTCCACTTTCTGCGTGGTCTGCCCCAGCCGGGTGGCGGCCGACTGCACCTGGGCCACCAGCGTGCGCAGCTCTTCGACCGTGTAGTTCACCGAATCGGCGATGGCGCCGGTGATGTCTTCGGTGACGGTGGCCTGCTGCGTCAGGTCGCCTTCGGCCACCAGCTGCAGCTCGTTCATCAGCCGCAGGATGGCGGCCTGGTTGGCATCGTTCACGCGCTTGGCCTGCTGCTCCTGCCGCTCGGCGGCGGCGCGCTGGCGCTGGGCCAGGCGGGCCTGCTCGGCCTGGTCGCGCACGTACAGCCGCACGAAGCCACCACCGCCCAGCAGCGCCAGCAGCAGGCCGCCGCCGATCAGCGGCAGCGCCGCGCCAAGGCCGGCCGGTGCACCGCCCAGCCGGCCCTGCAGGCCTTCCAGGCCCTGGCGCAGCGGCTCGATGTCGGCCATGGCCGCAGCTTCGGCCTTGCGGGCTTCCACCACCGCCTGCAGCCGCGGCAGCAGCGCTTCCACCGGCTGGCGCACCGGCTCATAGGCGGCCAGCAGCGCGCCGATGCGCTCGCGCACCGCCGCGTCGCGGCTGCCGGGCAGGTTGAGTTCGGCATTGCCGTCCTGCAGCGCCAGAGCGGTGTCGCGCAGCGCGGGCAGGTCACGGCCCAGCGCGAGCACGGCCTCGGCACTCAGGCCTTCGGGCGAAAGGAACTCGCCCGCGCTGCGGCCCAGCCGCTGCGTGAGCATGGTGAGCTGGCTGGCGGCCAGCAGTTCGGCCGGCGTGGCACCGGCCTGGGCCTTGGCCGCCACCACGGCCTGCGCCGCTTCCAGCAGCTGGCCCGACTGGCGGGCCAGCCGGCGCAGCGCCTGGCCGGCCTGGGTCAGCGCCTCGCGCTGGGCCAGCACGGCCTGGGTGTTCTTGCCGATGCGGTCGGCCAGCGGCAGCAGGGCCGCCGCGTCGTCGCGCAGCGGCTCGGGCACGCTGGCGGCCACCGACTGCAGCGCGCTGCCCAGCTGCTGCGCACTGTCCTGGCTGTCCACCAGCGCGGCGGGCTGGCCCAGCACCGCCTGCGGCAGTGCACGCGCCAGCCGCTGCGACTGCACCAGCGCCTGGCTGGCACCGGCCACCTGGTCGGCGCCGCGGTTGGCAGCGCCCAGCGCCAGCACCACGCCCACGATCAGCATCAGCAGCCCGCCCAGCATCAGCAGGCCCAGCACGCGCTGCTGGCGCGCCACCGGCCAGCGGCCGATCAGCGGCAGGCCACTGCCGGCGGGGGCGGCTTCGGATTCGGGCTCTTCCAGGCGGCTTTCGGTCTCGTCGTCCTGCAGGCCGGCGGGCTGGCTTTCGGCCACCAGTGCGGCCGGGCGCGGCGGCACCGGCGCGGGCGCAGGCACAGGGGCCGGTGCGCCCACCGGCGGTGCCAGCCCCGCGCCCGTGCGCGGAAAGCTGGTCGCGGTGATGGCAAAGGGGTCCACCTCTTCGGCCGCCGGGGCGCGGGCCGGGGCGCTGGCGGCAGCCGCACGCGGCGTGCCGACGTCCATGTCGAGGTCGATGTCCGCGGCCTCGCCGTGGGTGGTGGTGCGGCCGAAGTCCTCGCCGATCTGGGTGGCCGGACCTTCCGCATCTGCCGCCTGCCCACCGCCCTTGGCCTTGTACTGATCGAGAAAACTCATGACTTCACCCCGGGGCTGATAGGTGCTCGGGCGCTAATGGCCCGCGATGGCAAGGAACTGCGGATCGTCCGCCAGGGCCGAGAGCAGGATTTCCTGCCAGGCGCGACCGTCGGCGTCGCGGTAGCGGGCGCCGGCAAACGCCGGCAGCACCGGCCCTGGCACCTCTTCGGCAGGCAACATCTCACGCTTGAGCTGGCTTTCGTTGCGCAGGCCCGCCAGCCGCTCGACCAGCAGCGCGCAGTTCAGGCCGCTGGCACCGCCCAGCGCCACCAGGCGGGCCGGGTCGCGGGTGCCTTCGCGGGCGGTCTCGGTGCGGCCCAGGCCCAGGAAGGCGGCCAGGTCGACCACGCCGTACAGCCCGCCGCGCAGGTTGGCCACGCCCACGAACCAGGGCCGCGCATGCGGCACCGGCAGCAGCGGCGTCAGCGGAAAGATCTCGCCGGCCTGCTGCAGCGGAAACAGCAGCCCGTGGCCGCGGCATTCCACCGCCAGCCAGGAGGCCACCTGCTGCTGCTGGTCGCGCGCGGCCTGCAGCCGGTCGGCCAGGCGGGCATGCAGCTCGTGCAGGGCTTCGCGGTCGGCCATCGTCGGTGCCGCTCAGTCGAAGGCGCGGATCTTGGCGACCAGCTCTTCCACGTCCACCGGCTTGACGACGTAGTCGCGCGCGCCCTGGCGCTGCGCCCACACCTTGTCGGTCTGCTGGTTCTTGCTGGTGCACATGATCACGGGCACGCTGGAAAAGCGCGGGTCGCGGGTGATCAGCCGGGTGAGCTGGAAGCCGTTCTGGCCGGGCATCACCACGTCCATCAGGATCAGGTCGGGCAGGTCTTCGCCCAGGCGGCGGAAGGCCTCGTCGCCGTTCTCGGCGGTGCGCACCGCATAGCCGCGGCGGCCCAGCAGGTCCGACAGGTGGTAGAGCTCGGTCTTGGAATCGTCCACCACCAGGATCTTGCGGATCGTCATGTCGATGTTCCTCGGCGGCGCCGGCCTCAGGCGGGCCGCCGGTACTGCGCCACCGCGCGGAGCAGCTGTTCCTTGGTGAACGGCTTGGTGAGGTAGTCGTCCGAGCCCACCATGCGGCCGCGCGCCTTGTCGAACAGGCCGTCCTTGGACGACAGCATGATCACCGGCACATGGGCAAAGCGCGGGTTGCGCTTGATGATGGCGCAGGTCTGGTAGCCGTCCAGCCGCGGCATCAGGATGTCGCAGAAGATCAGCTCGGGCTCGTGGTCGTTGACCTTGGCCAGCGCGTCGAAGCCGTCTTCGGCCAGCACCACCTCGTGCCCGCCCTGGCGCAGAAAGATCTCGGCGCTGCGGCGGATGGTGTTGCTGTCGTCGATCACCAGCACCTTGGCCGCCGTGGCCGGGGCCGCGGTCTCGACGAGGGTGGGGAACGGGTCGCTCACAGGCTCGCTCACGGGCGAATCTCCTTCATGCACGTCCGTGCCCGGACCGGCCGCGGGCCGGTCAGATCTGGACCATCTCGAAGTCTTCCTTGCGCGCGCCACACTCGGGGCACACCCAGTTCATGGGCACGTCGGCCCATTTCGTACCCGGCGCGATGCCGTGTTCGGGGTCGCCGGCGGACTCGTCGTAGATCCAGCCGCAGATCAGGCACATCCAGGTTGCAGGGTCGCTCACGTTATGCAGTCAATCACTACAATAAAGGGACATTGTAGCCACGCGGTCTTGCCAAAAGTGCAGGCGGCGCAGGCACATGCAACACCTTCTTGAAACTCCTCTGGAGGTTATCGGCACCCTGCTGCTGCCCTTGAGAGGACGTACCGGATTCCAGCCATGAACCCCCAACACCAACCGCCCCCGGCCGACGACTCGGCCGAAGAAGGCGTCGCACCGGCCTGCGTGATGAGCTTCAACGCCAGCGACGCCAGCGGCGCCGGTGGCCTGGCCGGCGACATCGCCACCATCGCGGCCATGGGCGCGCATGCGCTGCCGGTGGTCACCGCCATCGTGATGCGCGACACCGCCGAGATCTTCGACCGCCATGCGATCGACGGCGACGTGGTGGCCGAGCAGGCCCGCGGCATCCTGGAAGACGTGACCATCGCCGGCTGGAAGGTCGGCTTCCTCGGCTCGGCCGAAGGCGTGAGCGCGGTGGCCGAGGTGCTGAGCGACTACCCCGACGTGCCGCTGGTGGCCTACATGCCCAACCTGGGCTGGCTGGAGGAAGACGACCTGCAGAGCTACGTGGACGCCTACCGCGAGCTGATCCTGCCGCAGACCGAGGTGCTGGTGGGCAACCACAAGACGCTGACCGACTTTCTGCTGCCCGACTGGGACAATGAGCGCCCGCCTTCGGCGCGCGAGCTGGCCGTGGCCGCCGGCGAGCACGGCACCCGCTTCGTGCTGGTGACGGGCGTGATGCTGCCCTCCAAAGGCAAGGGCACCGAGCAGTGGGTGGACAACGTGCTGGCCTCGGCCCAGGGCGCGCTCACCGGCGAGAAGTTCGAGCGCTTCGAGGCCAGCTTCGTGGGTGCCGGCGACACGCTGTCGGCCGCGCTCGCTTCGCTGCTGGCCGCCGGCAGCGAGCTGCAGGCCGCGGTGGGCGAGGCGCTGGCCTTCCTGGACAACAGCCTGGACGCGGGCTTCCGCCCCGGCATGGGCAACGTCATCCCCGACCGCTTCTTCTGGGCGCTGCCGCCCGGCGAGGAAGAAGACGGCGAGCCCGGCGAAGACCCTGGCTCGGGCCCGCAGGGCGAGCCCGACGGCAGCAACCTGCCTAGACAAGTGCATTGACCCGACGCAAGGCCGCAGCAACCCATGACCGACCAGAACGCTGAACTCTTCGAGCGCGCGCAGCGCGTGATTCCCGGTGGCGTGAATTCGCCGGTGCGCGCCTTCCGCGCCGTGGGCGGCAC
>CAKZXL010000963.1 GCA_937883885.1 uncultured Aquincola sp.
GCCGGGCCGAGGCGGGCGATGAGGTGTTTGCGCTGGACTGAAACCCGTAACGGTAAACAGATCAGCCCCAACGGGTACCGGGGCCCACCACGATGCGATCCGAAGCCGTCTCGCCGTGGAAGCGGCGCTCCGGGGCGTTCAACACGTCTTCCAGCAGGCTGCCCCAGTCGGCATGCCCGGGCGCGCGGGCCAGCTGCGCCTCGCGCTCGTCCACCAGGTGGTCGAAGGCGCTGGCCGGGGCCGCGCCGCTGCGGTCCACCGCACGCGCGGGCGCATGGCCCATGTGGATGGCGATGCGCCTGCACACCGATGCATACATCTGCGCGATGCGCGAAGGGCTCAGGCTCAGCGAATCGGCCAGTTGCACCGGTGTCATGCCCACGCCCAGGTAGGCGTCGATCACCTGGCGGTCGGTCTCGGGCAGGCGGGCGAAAAAACGCTCCAGCCGGCGCAGCAGCAGCGCGGTGTCCACCCGCGCTTCCACCTCGTCGCGGCCGGTGGCGGGCTCGCGGTGGGGCGCGGGCGCGTCTTCGTCGTCGTCGCGGCCGCCCAGGCTTTCGGGGCGGGCGCGCAGCGCAGCGTGTTCCAGCTCGGCCACCTCGTCGATGCCCAGCCCGCAGGCTTCGCTCAGTTCGGCCAGCGTGGGGCTGCGGCCGTGCAGCGCAAACCAGCGTTCGCGCGCGATCTCCACCACCTTGATGCGGCGGCGCTCCCCGCGCGGCAGCACGTCCATGCGCCGCAGCTCGTCCAGCATGGCGCCGCGCACGCGGGCGCGGGCATAGCGCACGAAGGCGGCCCGGCCTTCTTCGGAGTTGGCGTCGCCTTCGTGCCGGAAGCCCAAGGCCGCCTGCGCCACGGCGATCAGGCCCACCTGGATCAGGTCGGCCCGCTCTACGTTGGAAGGCAGCTTGCGCGCCAGCAACGCCGCTTCCTGGCGCACCCACGAGCTGTTGCGCGCGATCAACGCCGATGGCAGTCCGTCCATCGAGATCATGCTGCTGAAGCTGGATGGTGAATATTCACAGCCGGTGCTGAGCACCTGGTCGACCTGCAGCAAACGACGTTCCCCCGGTTTCAGAATTTTTTACACGAACCGGGCTACCTTACGGTAATTCATCACATGTGGTGTGACAAAGCGAACTGAACTTCGTGTTAAAGCACCCCGGGTTTTCCTGCAGACGACGGGGCGGGGCGAAAGCAATCGCCGGGCCACGAGGGAGGTTTGCGGGCCTCAGGTGCGGGCCACCCAGCGGCGCTTGCCGGCGCGCTTGGCCTCGTACAAGGCTTCGTCGGCGCGGCGCATCAGGTCGGCCACGGTGGCGCCGGCGGCCGGTGCCACCGCGATGCCGACGCTGGCCGACACCGCCTGGCGCACGCCCGGGTAGGGCTCGGACAGCGCACGCACCAGCTTCTCGGCCACGATGGCCGCGCCATCGGGCGCGGTGTCGCTCAGCAGCACCACGAACTCGTCGCCGCCCAGGCGCGCCGGCACGTCGGCCGAGCGCAGGCTGGCGACGATGCGCTGCGCGGCCTGCTTGAGCACCTGGTCGCCCACCGCATGGCCGTGCTGGTCGTTCACCGCCTTGAAGCCGTCCAGGTCCAGCGCCAGCAGCACGCGGCGCTGGCCGTTGCGCTGGTCGTCGATCAGCTGCCGGTGGGCCAGCGCCTCGAACAGCAGCCGGTTGCTCAAGCCGGTGAGCGCATCGGTGTGGGCCAGGTGCTGCGCATGGGCCAGCATCTTGGACGCCTGTTCCAGCACGCGGCCCACGGCATCGGCCTCGCGCAGGCCGGTGCGGGGCGCGGCCACCAGCTCGCCGCGGCCCAGGGCCATGGCCGGGCCGATCAGCCCCTGCACCGACTGCGCCAGCCGCCGGGCCCAGCCCAGCGCCACCAGCATGCCGATGCCGATGGCCGCCGCCACGCCCAGCGCGGCGATGGCCATGGAGCGGTAGAGCTGGCGCGTGACCTCCGAATGCGGCGCGCCGACGGCCACGCTCCAGTCGGCCACCATCGAGCGGCTGAAGGCGGTGACCACGTCGAAGCCTTCCTGCGTGCGGCTGTCGAACACGCCTTCGCGCCGGCTGACGATGGCGTCCACCAGCTCCGGCGGCGCTGCGCTGCCCACGAAGCGCGCGTTGTCCAGCGAACGGGCGATCAAGGTGCCACGGCCATCGACCACCGCCGCCACCCAGCCCTCGGGCAGGTTGTGGCGGCGCAGCAGGCCGGCCACCCGCGCGGGCGACAGGCCCACCGCCAGCGCCTGCACCACCTTGCCGTCGCGCCACACCGGCACCGCCACCGACAGCGCATGTTCCTTGCTCACGGTGCTGACGAAGAGGCTGGTCACCGTCATCTCGCCGCGCTCGAACACCCGCGCCAGGTCGGGGCCCATGGTGGCGCGCGGCAGCGGCGTGCCGTAGGGCTGCAAGGTGTTGAGCAGCTGGCGGCCATCGCGCGTCAGCAGCACGTAGTTGTCCACCAGGCCGACGGCCAGCGTCTGGCTGGCGCGTTCATGGAAGCGGGCCAGCTGGCCGTCGGCCAGTTCGTGGCTGGTGGCCAGCGATTCCAGCACCGCGCCGATGCGGCCCAGCTCGCGGTCGATCTCGGCCACCGCGCCCTGCGCCAGCAGCAGCTCCTGGCGGTAGAGGCGTTCACGCTGCAGGCCGTAGTCGTGCACCAGCAGCAGGCCGGCCGCGATGGCGGCGGGCATCACGCAGGCGGCCACCAGCGCCGTCAGCATCATGCGGATGGACCAGGTGGACGTGGGCGACGTCATCGGGGGCAGCACCTGCCTGTCATCCACGTTGGGTCCACCGCATCGATTCCTCCGGGCCAGCGTCGCGTCAGACGGTATTGTGTGCTGCCCCGCCGCTGCGCTGACGCGCTTGTCCTACAGCCGCCGGCCGGCAGGGCTGGTAGCGTGCGGGCCATCCAACATCAAGAGGAGTGGCGCATGGACGCACCGGTGCACGACCTGGGCGAGTTGTTCAGCCAGCTGGGCCTGCCCGATGGTCAGCAGGAGATCGAGCAATTCATCGCCACCCATCGGGGCCTGCCGCCCGACATGCTGCTGAGCGACGCGCCCTTCTGGACGCCCGCGCAGGCGCAGTTCCTGAAGGAAGAGTGGCGCGAGGACGCCGACTGGGCACCGCTGGTCGACCAGCTGAACCTGCGGCTGCGTTGAGCCCCACGCCCGGCAGCGAGGCCGCGCTCGCGGCGGCCCGCACGCTGTTCCTCGAAGGCGTGGCCCACCATGAGGCGGGCCGTTTCGCGGAAGCGGCCGAGCGCTTCGAAGCCGCGCTGGCACTGGCGCCGGGCCGGGTGTCGGTGCTGATCAACCTGGGCGCCGCGCGCCTGAAGCTGGGCCAGCGTGAAGCCGCCATCCAGGCGCTGGACATGGCGCTGGCCGCCGAACCCCAGCATGCCGATGCCTGGACGCACCGCGGCCTGGCCGCGGGCGAGCTGGGCCGCCATGAAGAAGCGCTGGCCAACTTCGAGCGGGCGCTGGCGCTGGATGCACGCAGCGGCAGCGCCCAGTTCTACCGCGCGTTGAGCCTGGGCCACCTGCGCCGCCATGCCGAGGCGCTGGCGGTGCTGGAACGCCTGCTCGACCACCAGCCGCAACGCGCCCCGGCCTGGCTGCTGCGCGCCCAGACGCTGCAGATGCTGGACCGCCATGCCGAAGCCCTGCCCTGCTACCGCAGGGCGGTGGCGGCCGACCCTGACCTGGGCGCGGCCTGGAGCCAGCTGGGCCAGCTGCTGAAAGACCTGGGCCAGCGCGACGAGGCGCGGGCCGCCTTCGAGCGTGCGCTGGCGCTGGGCGACGATGCCGACACCAACCGCTATTTCCTGGCGGCGCTGGGCCACGCACCGGCCCCGCAGTCGGCACCCGCCCACTACGTGCGCGCGCTGTTCGACGGCTACGCCGACGACTTCGAGCCGCACCTGCTGAACGTGCTGCACTACCGCGCGCATGAACACGTGGCCGATGCCGCCCGGGCCGCCTGGCAGGCCGGCCAGCCGCCGGGCGCCGTGCCCGACTGGGCGCTGGACTTGGGCTGCGGCACCGGCCTGTGCGGCGCGCGGCTGAAGCCGCCGGCCCGCCACCTGGAAGGCGTGGACCTGTCGCAGACCATGATCGACGCCGCCCGCGCCCGCGGCGTGTACGACACGCTGGCCCATGCCGACGTGGTGCAGCACCTGCAGGCCAGCGCCCGCCACTACGAACTGGTGGTGGCGGCTGACACCTTCATCTACCTGGGCGATCTGGGCCCGCTGTTCGCGGCGCTGCGGCCCCGGCTGCGGCCGGGCGCGGTGCTGGCGTTTTCGGTGGAAACCGCAGACGACGGTGCCGACTATCGCCTCAATGCCCAGCTGCGTTATGCGCACAGCCTGGCCTATCTGCAGCGGCTGGCCGCGTTGCATGGGCTGGCGGTGGCCAGCACCAGCCCTTGCGTGCTGCGCGAAGAGCAGCGCCAGCCGGTGCGCGGCTGCATCGTCGCCCTGCGCGCACCCCTAGCGTGAACAACCGCACACACCGGCGTTGAATCTGCGTATTTGCGATTCCGAAATCGCAAATATGAAACTCCTCGACACCTTGTTCGGCCGCCCCACCCTGCCCCGGTTCCTGGAAGCCGCCGGCCGCTGGCTACGCCAGCGGGGCATCACTCGCTTCGACGTCGAGCCGGTGCTGATGCTGCTCAACATCCACATGCCCGACGGCGGCCATCACCGCATCCAGCTCGGGCGGCTGTGGCCGCAGTGGCAAGCGGCGCCGCGGCGCCAACGCCCAGGCCTGCTGCACGACTACCTGCACGGGCTGCTGACCACCGGCCTGGCGCTGCCCACCGACTACGCCAGCGCACGCCCCCACCTGCGGCCGGTGCTGCGCACCCGGGAGCAGCTGGCCGCCGCCCTGCAAAACGCGGCGGCGCAGGTCCCCGAGGCCCGGCAGGTGTTGGTGCACCGGCCTTGGCAGGGCGAGCTGTCGGTGGCGATGGTGATCGACCAGCCGACCACGATGGCCTATGTGCAGCAGAGCCTGCTGGACGCCTGGGGCGTGCCGTGGGAGCAGGCCTGGGACGACGCCCTCGACAACCTGCGCAACGAGTCGACGAACGGCCGCTGGCAGGAGCTGGTGCCGGGCGTGTGGCGTGGCCACTGGGGCGATGTCTACGACAGCTCGCGCGTGCTGCTGCCCGAGGTGATCCACCGCGGCCCGGCGCGCCAGCCGCTGGTGATGGTGCCTTTCCGCGAGGCGCTGCTGCTGAGCTCGGCCGACCAGCCGCAGGGCCCGCAGGCGATGCTGGCCTGGGCGCTGGGGCAGCTGGACGGCCCGTTGCGCTGGCTGTCGCCCGAGCTGCTGCAGCTGCAGGCGCAGGCCTGGCAGCCCCAGGAGGCGAGCAGCGACGCCACACCCCTGCAGGCGATGCTGCGGCTGCGCTATCGGGTGGCGGCCTACGAAGTTCAACAGGCGGCGCTGGTCCAGGCACTGCCCGGGCTGCACGTGGCGGGCTGCCGCGTGGCGCAGGCGCGGGACGGCACGCTGGTGAACTACACCACCTGGGGCGACGGCCAGGACACCTTGCTGCCCGAGGCCGACAACGTGCTGCTGATGTGGCAGGAAGCGGGCGAAGCCCGTCTGCTGTCGCTGCCCTGGGCCAGCCTGCAGGCTCACTTCGCCGACCTGCTGGAGCCCACGACCGACCAGCCGCCGCGCTACCGCGCGCGCCACTTTCCCGATGCGGCGCGGCTGGCCGAGGTGTCGCAGGCCACCGCCACCGCCACCGCCGGCACCGTCACGCGACCGCCTACGCTGCGCCTTGGTGGATCTGCCGGCTGATCTGCGCCGAGGCCCGCACCAGCCGCGGCCCCAGCCGCAGCAGCAGCTCATGCGCCAGGTAGCTGCTGGGCCCGCCGATGGTCAAGGCCAGTGGCGGCCGACCATCGCCCACTTCCACCGGCACGCCGATGGCGCTGATGTCGCGCTGCCAGTCCTGCTCCGACAGCACGTAGCCGTGCGCGGCATGCTGGGCCAGCGCCAGCTCGATGGCGCGGCGCTGGCGCGGCCAGTCGCGCGGTTGGGCCTGCTGCAGCTGGGTGCACAGCGCCTCGCGCTCGGCCTCGGGCAAGGCCACCAGCAAAGCCCGGCCCATCGCGGTGTCGGGCAGCGGCAGGCGTGCGCCCACGTCCAGCCCCAGCGTCAGCCGTCCGGCGCCGCGGCAGTGGGCCACGTACACCATCTGCAGCTGGTGGCGCAGGCCCATGGACACCGCGGCTTCCACCTCGTCGGCCAGCGCCTGCATCACCGGCCGCGCGATGCGGGCGATGTCGAAGTTGCTGAGCATGCTGAAACCCAGCGCCAGCACGCCGCCGGCCAGCGCATAGTGACCGCTGTCGGCCTGGTGGCGCAGGTAACCCAGGTGCACCAGCGTGAAGGTGAGCCGCGAGACCGTGGCCTGCGGCAGCCCGGTGCGGCGGGCGATTTCCTGGTGCGACAGCCAGCGGTCCTGCGGCTTGAAGCAGCGCAGCACCTCTAGCCCGCGGGCCAGCGCGGTGACGTAGCGGCGGTCTTCCTTCGCGGGGGTGCTGCTGTCGGTCTGGCGCTGGCGGCTCATGCGGCCATATTACTCTGCTGTGCGGAATAAGCGCGTGCCACTGGCCACCGGCGCGCTGTCGCGGCGGCGACAAGGCCTGCGGGTTAACTCCGCGTTTACACCCGTGTCCTGCGCCGTCTAGGATCACACTGGGCCTGCCCCCGCATTGTCCGCACAGCGGAATAAACCCGGCCCCACACAAGACAGCGCCGCCCTGGCGCGACACAGGAGACGACAGGTGAAGAAGTACCACCCTGGCACGGCGCTGTGCGCCACCCCGATCGCCCTGGCGATCATGCTGCTGGCCGGCTGCGGCAGCAATGGCAGTGACGATCCCCCGGTTCAGATCAAGACCTTGTCCACCCGCGCCGACCTGGTGACCGACGGCGACGCGATGGTGGAAATCGTGCTGCCTTCGGGCGCCCAGGCCGATGGCCTGAAGGTGGAAGTGGGCGGCCGCGACGTGACCAGCGCCTTCGCGCTGCGCGATGGCCGCCTCACCGGCCTGGTGACGGGCCTGGCCGCCGGCGAGAACACGCTGGTGGCCAGCAGCCGCGGCGCCAGCGCCGCCGAACTGAAGATCACCAACACCGGCCGCGGCGGCCCGATCATCTCGGGCCCGCAGACCGTGCCCTACGTGTGCGCCACGCCCACGCCGCAGGCGGCCAACGGCACCCAGCCCGCCACCCATGCCAGCGGCCTGGGCACCGCGGCGGTGGATGCGCAGTGCAACATCGCCACCGAATACAAGCTGTACTACAAGACCACGGCGGCCAACTGCAGCTTTGCGCTGCCCGACCCGACGCCGAACGTGCCGTTCGACGCCACCACGCCGCCCGCTGCGGCCACGCCGCCGGCCAACCCCTGCTTCAAGCCCTACACCGTGGGCAGCACCCCGGCCGACCTGGCCACCACCACCACCGACAACGGCGCCAGCGTGCCCTACATCGTGCGGGTGGAGCGCGGCACCATGAACCGCGGCATCTACGACATCGCGGTGCTGTTCGACCCCGCCAAGCCCTGGACGCCGGTGGCGCCGCAGGCGCAGTGGAACGGCAAGGTGCTCTACCAGTTCGGCGCCAGCACCGGCCAGCCGCGCCGGCAGTTCCGCCCCGCCACCGCGTGGACCGACGACAAGTCGCTGTCGCGTGGCTTCATGGTGGTGGCCAACAGCCTGACCGACTCGCTGCAGAACTCCAACCGCGTGATGATGACCGAGACGGTCATGATGATGAAGGAGCACATCAGCGACAGCTACGGCTCCATCAAGTACACGATGGGCAGCGGCTGCTCGGGCGGCTCGATCAACGCCAACATGAACGCGTCCATCGCCCCGGGGCTGCTGGACGGCATGACCATCTCCTGCGCCTACCCCGATTCGGAATCGACGCTGCTCGAAGTCAACGACTGCGTGCTGCTGGTCGAGGCCTACCAGAAGCCCGCCTGGCTGAACCTGATGACCAACGCCGGCCTGACGCCTGCGCAGGCCAATGCTAAGAAGGCGGCCATCAACGGCCACCGCGACCAGACCGGCTGCCATGCCTGGTACAACCGCTTCGGCACCAATGCGCAGGTCGGCAACTACTTCACCCGCACCGTGGTGGACAACACCACCGGCGCCATCAGCCAGGCCAGCACGCTGACCAACAACTGCCAGCTGCCCACCAGCCAGGTGTTCGACAAGACCAGCAACCCCAACGGCGCGCGCTGCAGCGCCTGGGACTGGGCCACCTCCATCTGGGGCAAGTCGGGCGACGGCAACCGCTCGCGCGAAACCCGCGACAACACCGGCGTGCAGTACGGCCTGAAGGCGCTGATGGACGGCGCCATCAGCGGCGAAGAGTTCGTCACGCTCAACGAGATCATCGGCGGCGTGGACAAGGACTCGCAGCTGGTGGCCGCCCGCTCGCAGGCCGACACCACCGCGCTGGACATCGCCTACAAGGCCGGCATCGTGATGAGCGGCCAGCAGCTGGCCAAGACGGCGGTGATCGACATGCGTGGCTATGACGACTCGCTGATCGACGTGCCGCCGGGCATCACCGCCTTCCCGCAGGCGCTGGTGGGCATCCACCACCAGTGGCGCAGCTTCAGCATCCGCGACCGGCTGGACAAGGCCAACGGCAACCATGACAACCAGGTGATCTGGCGCTTCGGCCGCAGCGGCTTCACGCCGTCCACGGCCATGGCCACCAGCGCCTTCCTGACCATGGACGAGTGGCTGACCAAGCTCAAGGCCGACAGCAGCAGCTCGACGATCCAGCAGAAGCTCAAGGCCGCCAAGCCCGCCGGCGCCAGCGACTACTGCGTGCTGAGCAGCGATGCGGCGCAGGCCACCAAGGTGACCGACACCGCCGCCTGCGACGCCGACCCGTACCTGCGCAAGGCCGCTTCGCCGCGGCAGGTGGCCGGTGGCCCGCTGACCGAAGACGTGCTCAAGTGCCAGCTCAAGCCGGTGAACGTGGCCGACTACAACGGCCTGCTCAACGCCGCGCAGCTCAGCCGCCTGCAGGCGGTGTTCACCACCGGCGTGTGCGACTGGAGCAAGCCCGGCGTGGGCCAGCAGCCGGCGGTCAGCTGGCTGACCTTTGCGGCCGGCCCGGGCGGCCAGCCGATGCCGGCCGAACCGGTGTCCCGCGCGAGGTGAACCCCGCCCAGGCATGACGCTCTGACCCCCTGCCCCCGCCTGCGTGCGGGGGCCTGCCGGCAACCGCCGGCTTTCCCGTTTCTTGCCGACCCTGAAGGAGCCCACCCTTGAAGCCCACCCCCACCCCGACCGCCACCTCCGGTGCTCTGCGCCGCCGCACGCTGCTGGCCGCCGCCGGTGGCGCCGCCGCGCTGGCGCCCTTTGCCGCCGCGCGCGCGCAGGCCTACCCCAGCCGGCCGATCACGCTGATCGTGCCCTGGCCGGCCGGTGGCTCCACCGACCGCCACCACCGCCTGCTGGCCGAGCTGGCCAGCAAGCACCTGGGCCAGAACATCATCGTGCAGAACCAGCCGGGGGCCGGCGGCACGCTGGGCCCGGGCGCAATGGCCCTGACCGCCAAGCCCGATGGCTACACCATCTCGCAGTACCCGATGGGCATGCTGCGCATCCCGCACATGCAGAAGACGCAGTGGCATCCGCTGAACGACTTCACCTTCATCATGGGCACCTCGGGCTACACCTTCGGCTTCGTGGTGCGCAGCGATTCGCCCTACAAGACCTTCCAGGACTACGTGGCTGCGGCGCGCAAGGAACCGGGCAAGATCGACTACGGCTCCACCGGCATCGGCACCAGCCCGCACCTGCTGATGGAAGAAGTGGCCGAAGCCGCCAAGATCCAGCTGAACCATGTGCCCTTCAAGGGCAACGCCGACCAGATGCAGGCCTTGATCGGCGGCCACGTGATGGCCGCCAGCGACGCCACCGGCTGGGACAAGTTCGTCGATGCCGGCCAGATGCGCCTGCTGCTGACCTTCGGCGACAAGCGCACCAAGCGCTGGCCCGACGTGCCCACCGCCAAGGACCTGGGCTATGGCGTGGTGTCCACCTCGCCCTACGGCCTGGTGGGCCCCAAGGGCATGGACCCGGCCGTGGTCAAGACGATCCACGACGCCTTCAAGAAGGCGCTGGACGACCCGCGCCACGCCGAGGTGATGGCCCAGCTCAACCAGGAGGTGTGGTACCGCACCGGCGACGAATACCGCGCCTGGGCCACCGAAACCTTTGCCAAGGACAAGAAGCTGATCGAGAAGCTGGGTCTGGCCGCCAAGTGACGCCACCGGCGGGCGGTGGCGTAAGCTTCCGCCCTGAAGTGCATTCCTCCCTGCTTGAACCCCTTGCCCGCCCGCCTGCGCTCAGCGCCCAGGACGTGGCCCAGGCCCTGGCCGCGGCGCGCGACGCACGCGACCGGGCCGCCTTCGACGCCGGCCGCCAGCACGCGCTGCGGGCCTGGCACAGCCCGGCCGCCGATGCCGATGCGCGGGCCGAGGCCGGGGTGCTGCTGTCCTTCTGCCTGTACCGGCTGGGCGATCTGCCGGGGCTGCTGGAGCTGGGCACGCAGACCCTGGCCTTGCTGCAGGCGCCGCAGCACGGCGCCTGGCGCGACGACCTGCTGCGCTGGGTGACGCTGGGCGCCTGCGAGCTGGGCCGCTTCGAGCTGGCGCTGGCCTGCGCGCAGGAGTGCTGCGCCCGCGCCCGCGCGAGCGA
>CAKZXL010000964.1 GCA_937883885.1 uncultured Aquincola sp.
CGGCTGACGTTCAGCGGCAGGTCGGCAGAGTCGATCACGCCCTTGACGAAGCGCAGGTACACCGGCATCAGCGCCTCGGCGTCGTCCATGATGAAGACGCGCTTGACGTACAGCTTCACGCCGCCGCGCTTGTCGCGGTTCCACAGGTCGAACGGTGCCTTGGCCGGCACGTACAGCAGCTGCGTGTACTCGCTGCGGCCTTCCACGCGGTTGTGGGTGTAGGCCAGCGGCGCTTCGGTGTCGTAGCTGATCTGCTTGTAGAAGTCCTGGTACTCGGCGTCGGTCACGTCGCTCTTGCTGCGCGCCCACAGCGCCGCCGCCTTGTTGACGGTTTCCCACTCGTCCTTGACCACCTGCTTCTGTGCCTCGGCGTCCCACTCCTCCTTCTTCATCAGGATGGGCAGCGAGATGTGGTCGGAGTACTTGCCGATGATGGACTTCAGCCGCCAGGTGCTGAGGAACTCGCTCTCTTCGTCGCGCAGGTGCAGGATGACGTCGGTGCCGCGCTCGGGGCGGGTGATGGTCTCCACCTCGAACTGGCCCGAGCCGTCGCTGCTCCAGCGCACGCCTTGGTCGGCCGCCAGGCCGGCGCGGCGGCTTTCCACGGTGATGCGGTCGGCCACGATGAAGCCGGAATAAAAGCCCACGCCGAACTGGCCGATCAGGTTGGCGTCCTTCTTCTGGTCGCCTTCCAGCTTCGACATGAACTCGCGCGTGCCGCTCTTGGCGATGGTGCCCAGGTGCGCCACCGCCTCGTCGGCGCTCATGCCGATGCCGTTGTCACGGATGGTGAGGGTCTTGGCTTCGGCGTCGAACCACACCCGCACTTCCAGGTTGGGCGCGTCTTCGTACAGCGCGTTGTTGTCCAGCGCCTCGAAGCGCAGCTTGTCGCAGGCGTCCGACGCGTTGGAGACCAGCTCGCGCAGGAAGATCTCCTTGTTCGAGTACAGCGAGTGCGTCACCAGATGCAGGATCTGCTGGACTTCGGCCTGGAAGGCAAGGGTTTGTTTTTCCATGGTCGTTCGAATGAGTTGCCAACAAGGGTTGAACCGGTGAGGTGCGAGATGGGGCTGCGCCGTGCGGTTTTCAACAGGGGCCCGCGTCATGGCGCCACTCAAGCCCGGCAACGGCCGAGCCGATAGACCTGACAGTTCTGGCTCGAGTGTGTAGCAGTTGCTGTGAGTCCAGGTTGTTCAGCGCTCAACCACGCACACCATGGCCGTACTGTCCCGCCTGTCCATCCCCGGCAAGCTCACTGCCGCCTCCGTTGCCACCGTGGCCATCGCCATGGCGCTGCTCACCGCTGGCGGCTTCGTCACCACCCGCAACGCGCTGTACGGCGTGCTGGAGAAGAACACCGGCGCCGTGGCCGACAGCTACGCCAGCGGCATCGCCACCTGGGTGGCCGACAAGACCAGCGCGGTGCAGGCCCTGGTGCCGGCCGCGCTGCAGGCCGACCCGGCGCCTGCGCTGGAACTGGTGCGTGCAGCCGGCGCCTTCGACAAGGCCTATGCCGGCTATGCCGACAAGCGGGCCGTGTTCTCGCGCCAGCAGGACACCGTCGCGAACTACGACCCCACCAGCCGGCCCTGGTACCAGGCCGCTGCCAGCGCCGGCAAGCCGGTGCTCACGGCACCCTACCGCGGCGCCAAGACCGGCCAACTGGTGGTGACCTTCGCTGCCCCGGTGCAGCGCGGCGGCAGCCTGGCCGCGGTGGTGGCGGGCGACATCCCGCTGACCGAGGTGAACCAGGCGGTGAAGGCGGTACAGCCTTCGCCGCACAGTTTCGGTTTCGTGGTCGACCAGTCGGGGCTCATCGTCTCGCACGCCGACCCGGCGCGCGCGCTGCAGCCGGCCAGCACGCTGTCGGGCGAGCTGACGCCCGCGCGCATCGCCCAGCTGCGCACCGCCAATGCCTTCACGCCGCTGCACATCGGTGAGCGCGACTACTGGATGACGGCCCGCCCCATCGCCGGCACCGACTGGACGCTGCTGGTGGCGGTGGACCAGGCCGATGCGCTGGAAGGCTTTGCCGCCGTCGGCGCCACGCTGGCCGTGCTGGGCCTGGTGATGCTGGGCGCCACGGC
>CAKZXL010000965.1 GCA_937883885.1 uncultured Aquincola sp.
CACCGCCGCATGCGCCAGCACCGCCAGCGCCATGGCGGGCACCAACAGCAGCCACTTGAGCAGCAAGCCGTTGAAGAAATACCAGCACAGGTCGGTCACCCTGCCGGGTCGGCGCCAGGCCACGCGCCGCAGGCCGAAGAGCCGCTCCAGCGGACCCAGCACCAGCAACAGCAAGGCTGCCCAGGCCAGCAGCCGCAACAGGTCGACGGCCAAAGAGGTCAGGGTCGCAGTCATCAAAGCCCTCGAAAAAGTGGGCGCGCTGTACCACACCCAGGTATCACTAACGCATCCCCAAAGTTGCACGACTCGTTGTTTTTGGGGCAGAACGCACAGTCGACATGTAACCGAAGTATCCGGTTGCGTATGCTCTGAAACAAGTCGTGTCGCCGCGCTGCGGCGCACGCACCACGGGCCGCAACGCCGGCCACCCCACTTCTTCACCTCGCCAACCTGGAGGCTTCATGACTTTTCCGCGCCTGTCTTCGATCGCCGCTGCCCTTGCGTTGGGCAGCCTGCCCGCTTTTGCAGCCCCGCCCGCCGAGCTGGTCGTCAATGGCGGCTTCGAGCAGGGCACGGGTCTGGGCCAGGTCGGCAGCATCGTCTCGGTGCCCGGCTGGTCGCAGACCGACAACAACAACTTCAACTTCGTGCTCGACACGACGGCCGACGACGGTCTGGCCAACTCGGGCTTCAATGGCGGCTTCACCTCGGTGAACTCGGCATCGTTGAACACCAACATCTTCGTCTGGGGGCCGGACAACGGCGTCAACAACGGCTTCACCGGCAGCAGCAACGGCGGCAAGTTCCTGGGCGGCGACGGCGGCTATGCCACCGGCGCGGTGCAGCAGCAGATCAACGGGCTGACGGCCGGCCACACCTACCAGCTGAGCTTCGAGTGGGGCGGCGCGCAGTTCGCCGACGTGCAGGGCGACTTCTGGGTGGGCTGGAACGTGAGCTTCGGCAGCGACAGCGTGTCGGTCGGCGGGCCGGGCAGCGCGGTGCCCTCCAAGGGCTTCCTGCCCTGGCAGTCCGAAAGCTTCACCTTCACGGCCACTTCGGCCAGCCAGTGGCTGTCCTTCCTGGCCACCGGGCCGGCGGGGCTGCCGCCCTTCTCGCTGCTCGACGGCGTGAGCCTGGTCGACACCACACCGCCGGTGCCCGAGCCCTCGTCGCTGGCCCTGCTGCTGGCCGGTGGCCTGGGCCTGGGCGTGGCGCTGCGTCGTCGCGCCCACCGGGGCTGATGCAGCAGCGGCACTGAGCCGACTTGCCCGCGCAGCAAGGGCGCCCGGCCCCGCTGCGCGGCTTACGTCAGCTCAGCGCAGTCCGTCCCACAGCAGCTTGCTGCCGGTCAGCAGCATGCCCAGCGAAAACAGCCGGTAGAACCAAACCGGCGACACCCGCCGCACCACACGCACGCCCACCCACACGCCCACCGGCGCCAGTGGTGCCAGCACGGCCGAGGTGCCCAGGTTGCCCAGGTCGATCAACCCCAGCCAGGCGTAGGGAATCCACTTGGAGGCGTTCACCGCCGCGAAGAACACCGCCATCGTGGCGGTGAAGCGCACCGGCGGCAGCCGCAGCGGCAGCACATAAAAGCTGATCGGCGGCCCGCCCGCATGGGCCACGAAGCTGGTGAAGCCCGACACCGTGGCCAGCCCGAAGCCCAACCAGCGTGGCGGCGGCGGCGCATCGGCCCGCGGCGGAAACACCGTGCGGATGGCCAGGAACAGCAGCGTGATGGCGCCCACCACGCCGGCCACCACCTGCGGCGGCAGCACGCCGAACAGCAGCGTGCCGATCACCGTGCCCAACAGCCCGGCCGGCAGGATGAGCTTGATGAGCTGGCGGTCGAACTCCTTGATGAACGCAGCCAGGCCCAGCGCATCCATGATGGCCAGCAGCGGCAGCATGATGGCCGCCGCCTGCGGCACCGGCACGGCCAGCGCCATCAGCGGCACTGCCAGCGCCCCGAAGCCGGCGCCGAAGCCGGTCTTGCTCAAGCCCATCAGCAGCACGGCGGGCACGGCCACCGCGTAGAACCACGGGTCGGTGATCACGTGGGCGCGTCCTGCGCGATCCATTGCGCGGCGCGCTCGGCAATCATCAGCGTGGGCGAGTTGGTGTTGCCGCTGGTGATGGTGGGCATCACGCCCGCATCCACCACCCGCAGGCCGCGCACGCCGCGCACCCGCAGCCGCGCATCCACCACCGCCATCGGGTCGTCGTCGCGGCCCATCCTGGTGGTGCCCACCGGGTGGAAGATGGTGGTGGCGATGTCGCCGGCCAGCCGGGCCAGCTCTTCATCGGTCTGGTACTGGGTGCCGGGCTTCCATTCCTGCGGCTGGTAGGCCGCCAGCGCCGGCTGGGCCACGATGCGCCGCGTCAGCCGCAGCGACTGCGCGGCCACCTGGCGGTCTTCTTCGGTGCTCAGGTACTGTGGCGCGATCGAGGGTGCGTCCTCGAAGCGCGGGCTGCGGATGCGCACCCGGCCGCGGCTGCTGGGGTTGAGGTTGCACACGCTGGCGGTGAAGGCCGGAAAGCCGTGCAGCGGCTCGCCGAAGGCATCCAGGCTGAGCGGCTGCACGTGGTACTGCAGGTTGGGCCAGGCGCGCGATGGGTCGCTGCGCGCAAACGCCCCCAGCTGGCTGGGCGCCATGCTCATCGGACCGCTGCGGTTGACGGCGTATTCCAGCCCGATGCGGGCCTTGCCCAGCAGGCTGTTGGCCAGCACGTTGAGCGTGCTCACCTTCTGCACCTTGAACACCGCACGGATCTGCAGGTGGTCTTGCAGGTTTTCGCCCACGCCGGGCAGCTCATGCAACACGGCCACGCCGTGCTCGTGCAGGTGCGTGCCCGGCCCGATGCCCGAGAGCTGCAGGATCTGCGGCGTGCCGATGCTGCCGGCGCTGAGGATTACCTCATGCCGCGCCCGCACCTCCACCGATTCACGACCATTCCACCAGCGCAGGCCGGTGCAGCGCATGGTGCCGTCGGCATCGGCCTGCAGACGCAGCCGCTGCACCTGTGCACCCACTTGTATGGACAAGTTGGGCCGCCCCTGCGCCGGCCGCAGAAAGGCCTTGGCGGTGTTCCAGCGCCAGCCTGCGCGCTGGTTGACCTCGAAGTAGCCCACGCCTTCGTTGCTGCCGCGGTTGAAGTCGGGCGTGGCAGCGATGCCGGCCTGCTCGGCCGCACGGGCGAAGGCGTCCAGGATGTCCCAGCGCAGCCGCTGCTTTTCGACCCGCCATTCGCCACCGGCGCCGCGGGCACGCAACGATTGCAGGTAGGCGTCGTTGCGGTCGCCCTCGGCCCCGCCGCGCAGCACCGCGGGCAGGGTGCCCTGGGCGCCGTGCAGCTCGCCGGCGCCGCCGTGGTGGTCTTCGTGCAGCAGGAAGTAGGGCAGCACCTGGCGCCAGGCCCAGTCGTCGCTGCCGGTGGCGGCGGCCCAGCCGTCGTAGTCGCGCGACTGGCCGCGCATGTAGATCATGCCGTTGATGCTGCTGCAGCCGCCCAGCGTGCGGCCGCGCGGGTAGCGCAGCTGGCGGCCGTTGAGGCCCGCGTCGGCATCGGTCTGGTAGAGCCAGTCGGTGCGCGGGTTGCCGATGCAGTACAGGTAGCCCACCGGGATGTGGATCCAGTGGTAATTGTCGGCCGGCCCGGCCTCCAGCAGCAGCACCCGCCGCCGCGGATCGGCACTCAGCCGGTTGGCCAGCAGGCAGCCGGCGGTACCGCCGCCCACGATGACGTGGTCATAGATGGCTTCAGGCATGCCGGGCTTGTCTCCGCGTGGTGTTCTTGTCGGCCCGGCCGGCAGGTCGGGCCGGGTGCATGTTAGGCGCTGGGGCTGATGAGCCACAAATCGACCGAAACGGATCACTTTTTGAGCCGTATAGACTAGGATTCGGCTCATGAGCTCCCGCAACTCACGCTGGGTGTAGCAGCAGCCGGACTGGCCCGCGCTGACCTTCAACGCCGCGCAGGCCGGCCCGGTGCTGGCCTATGCGCATCGCATGCAGGGGCGGCTTGAAGGCAAGGCGCAGGCCATTGGTCTGCAAAGCGATGTCTCGGTGATGCAGACCTTGATGGAGGAAGAAACCATCGCCACGGCCGCCATCGAGGGCCAACGGCTGTCGCCGGATGCCGTGCGATCTTCGGTCATGCGCCGCCTGGGCCTGTCCAGCGCCGGACCGCAGGACCGCCATGCCGACGGCCAGGTGGCGGTGATCGACGACGCCACCCGCAGTTTTGATCAGCCGCTGGACCACGACCGGCTGTGGCGCTGGCAATCGGCTTTGTTCCCGGGTGGCACCAGCGGCATCCGCCGCATCGAGGTCGGTCGTTACCGCAGCCATGCCGACCCCATGCA
>CAKZXL010000966.1 GCA_937883885.1 uncultured Aquincola sp.
GCCCGACATCCAGTTCAACACCCGCATCACCCGCGCCGAGTGGGACGACAGCCGTGGCCGCTGGCGGGTGAGCACCGACACCGGCGAGCAGATCGACACCCAGTACCTGATCACCTGTGCCGGCATGCTGTCGGCGCCGATGGAAAAGGTGTTCGAGGGGCAGGAGAGCTTTGCCGGCCGCATCTTCCACACCGGCCGCTGGCCGCACCAGCCGCTGGACCTGCGCGAGCAGCGCGTGGGCGTGGTGGGCATCGGCGCCACCGGCATCCAGGTGATCCAGACCATTGCGGATCAGGTCAAGCAGCTGAAGGTGTTCATCCGCACGCCGCAGTACGTGCTGCCGATGAAGAACCCCAGCTACGGCCCGCAGGAAGCCGCGGCGTACAAGGCGCGCTTCGAAGAGTTGCGCGCCACGCTGCCCAACAGCTTCACCGGCTTCGAGTACGACTTCACCCGCCAGTGGGCCAAGGACACGCCCGAGCAGCGCCGCGCCTGGCTGGAAGAGGTGCATGCCGATGGTTCACTCAAGCTGTGGCTGGCCTCGTACGCCGAGATGTTCTTTGACGAGCAGATCAGCGAAGAGATCTCGGAATTCGTGCGCGAGAAGATGCGCCAGCGCCTGAAGGACCCGCGCCTGTGCGAGCTGCTGATTCCCAAGGACTACGGCTTTGGCACCCACCGCGTGCCGCTGGAAACCAACTACCTGGAGGTGTACCACCGCCCCAACGTAGAGGCGGTGAGCGTCAAGGCCAACCCGATTGCGCGCATCGTGCCGCAGGGCATCGAGCTGGCCGATGGCACGGTGCATGAGCTGGACGTGATCGTGCTGGCGACGGGTTTTGACGCGGGCACCGGCGCGTTGACGCGCATCGACATCCGCGGCCGGGGCGGCCGTTCACTGCGCGACGACTGGTTCACCGACATACGCACGACGATGGGCCTGGCCAAGCACGGCTACCCCAACCTGCTGACCACGGCGGTGCCGCTGGCGCCATCGGCCGCGCTGTGCAACATGACCACCTGCCTGCAGCAGCAAACCGAGTGGATCACCGGCCTGGTGGGCCACATGCGCCGCCAGGGCAAGCGGGTGGTAGAGCCCACCGCCGCAACCGAAGCCGCCTGGGTGCGGCACCACGACGAGACGGCCAATGCCACGCTGATCAGCAAGACCACTTCTTGGTATGTGGGTTCCAACGTGCCGGGTAAGCCACGGCGCGTACTGTCTTACACCGGCGGCGTGGGCGACTACAAGCGCCGCTGCGACGAGGTAGCGCGCGACGGCTACCCGGGATTCGAGATGCACTGACCACAGCACAGGAGACAAACCCATGAGCAAGCAGTTGCAGGCCACGCTGGACTCCATCTTGAAGAGCACGGTGGAAGACAGCCCCCAGGTGCCCGGCGTGGTGGCGATGGTCACCGACCGGCAGGGCAATGTGTATGAGGGCGCGGCCGGCGTGCGCCGCGTGGGCGCACCGGCGCCGATGAGCACCGACACGGTGTTTGCCATCTTCTCCACCACCAAGGCCATCACCGCCACCGCCGCGCTGCAGTTGGCGGAAAGCGGCCAGCTGGACCTGGACGCACCGGCCGCGCGGTATGCGCCGGCCATCGGCCAGCTGCAGGTGCTGGAAAGCGTGGACGAACACGGCAACGCCCGCACGCGCCCGCCCAAGACGCAGGTGACCACCCGCCAGCTGCTGACGCACACCGGCGGCTTTGGCTACGACTTCTTCAACGAAAACTACAAGCGCCTGGCCGATGCGGGCAAGCAGCCCAGCGTGATCACCGCCACGCGGGCCGCGCTGCAAACGCCGCTGCTGTTCGACCCCGGTGAGCGCTGGGAATATGGCAGCAACATCGACTGGGTAGGCCAGGTGGTGGAAGGCATCACCGGCCTGCGGCTGGGCGAGGTGTTCCGCCAGCGCATCTTTGCGCCGCTGGGCATCGAGGACATGACCTTCGAGATCAACGACCGGCTGCGCAGCCGCGTGGCCGGCATGCATGCGCGCCACCCCGACGGCCGGCTGGAAGCGATGGACTTCGAGCTGCCGGCCCAGCCCGAGGTGCACTGCGGCGGCCACGGCCTGTATGGCACGGTGGGTGAGTACATGAAGTTCATCCGCATGTGGCTGAACGACGGCGCCGGCCCGCACGGCCGCGTGCTCAAGCCCGAGACGGTGGCCATGGCCTGCCAGCGCCACCTGGACCCCAAGCTCCAGGTGACGATGCTGCCGGGCGTGATCAAGGCGCTGTCGAACGACGCGGAGTTTTTCCCCGGCCTGCCCAAGGCCTGGTCGCTGCCCTTCATGATCAACGAAGCCCCCGCCCCCACCGGCCGCCCGGCCGGCGCGCAAGGCTGGGCCGGCCTGGCCAACCTGTTCTATTGGGTCGACCGCGAAAGCGGCATCGGCGGCTTCTGGGCCACCCAGATCCTGCCCTTCGGCGACCCGGGCTCGTTCATGGGCTACGTCAACTTCGAGACGGCGACGTACCAGGCGTATCGCTAGGCCAGGCAGGGCGACACGTTGCGCAGGGCGCGCGCGACGTACTCGTCCTTCTCGCCCACCGGGGCCACGTAGTGCATGGCCTGGGCCGCCGCCTCCACGCCTTCGGTGCGGGCGATGACCCAGGTGGCCAGGTACTGCGCGGCCAGGCAGCCGCCAGCGGTGGCCACGTTGCCGCGGGCGAAGAAGGGTTGGTCGAGCACGCTGACGCCGGCCTCTTGCACCCAGGGCTTGGTGGTCAGGTCGGTGCAGGCCGCCACGCCTTGCAGCAGGCCCAACTTCGCCAGCACCAGCGCGCCGGAGCATTGGGCGCCGATCAGTTGCCGCGCGGGGTCCAGCTGCAGCCGCGCCATCAGCGCGGCGTCGGCCACCACCTGCCGCGTGAGCAGGCCGCTGCCCACGATCACCGCGTCGGCCTGGCTGGCTTCTTCCAACGTGCTCTGCCCCTCCATCACCACGCCGTTCATCGAGCGCACCTGAGGCGTGGGCGTGGCCAGCGTCACGCGCCAGCCGGGGCGCTGGATGCGGCGCAGCAGGCCCAGCGCGATGAGCGAGTCCAGCTCGTTGAAGCCTTCAAAGGTGAGGATGGCGGTGTGCATGCGGCCGATGCTAGGGGCACCATCCGATACGATCAAACGATTGTCATGGATACGCCCCGCCATGCCCCTGCCCCGCTACAAGCCGCTGGTGGACCGCCTGGCCGCCGACATCCGCCAGGGCCGGCTGCCGCCCGGCACCCGCCTGCCCACGCACCGCGCATTGGCCGCGGCCGAGGGCCTGGCGCTGGTGACGGCCACCCGCGTGTACGCGGAGC
>CAKZXL010000967.1 GCA_937883885.1 uncultured Aquincola sp.
ATGGGGCGAGGTGGCGGGCCGCGAGGTGGACCTGTGGGTGCTGCACACCTCGCGCCGGCTGGCCAGCCCGAAGGTGCGGGCCTTCGTGGACTTCATCAGCACGCGTTTTGCGGATGGCCGGCTGCTGCTGGAGGCATGAGAGAGGGCAGACTCAACTCCACAACGGTGTCGCCCACCGGCTGCAACGTGACCCTCGGCTCGAAGGGCGGCCAGCCTGCTCGGTCCCGCGACGCGAAGGCGCCGCAGCGCTCGGGCGCCTGATCCAGCACACGCCGGCTGTGCCGGATGGCCGCGCCGGTCCACATCGGCCCTATGGCGCGGTGCACCACCCGGGCCCGGCCCCAATGCAGGCCCACCCGCAGCACCGTCTGGCCGCTCCCGGCCAGCCACGCTGCACCGCGCTGCAGCACCGCCGCGGCGAATTGCTGAGCCAGCGCAAAGCCAGCCCGTGAGCCTTCGAAGACAGCGGTGATCGACCGGCTGCCATACACCTCCACCGAGCCATCGAACTGGCTGGCCAGCAGCGCCAGATGGCCGTCCAGGCGCTCGAACATTGCCTCGTCGGGTTCGTGCAAGAGGCTGGCGCACACGCCAGTGATTTCGAGTTCGGCACTGGCGCCCTGCACCAACCGCCAGCTCACGATCTGATCGTTGCCCAGCGCGCGCGCATGGGCATCGACGACCGTCTTGAGCCGCTCATCGCTCAGCCTGTCGCCGTACAGCGCCCGGTTGGTGGATTCGTCCACCCTCAGCGCGTAACCTTCTGACAGCGGGCACCCAGGGTTGGCCACGAAGGCCGTCAGATCGGCCCATGCGCTGCCCGGGCGGAAGTCGAGCACGTAGGCGCTCAGCAGGCTGTCGGCCTTCTCATGCTCCTGGCTCAGGCTGTCGCGGAAGTCCAGCCAGCGCCGCGCGTCGGCGTTAGACCGCAGGAAGTAGGTGTAGCGCACATCGCGGTCGAAATTGGACAGCATGGCCTTCCGCACTTCCTCATTCTGGTCACCCAGGAAGTTGGGCAACAGCACCCAGAACTCCTCCAGCCCCACGAAGTCGCGCTCCCAGGCGGCTAGGCTGTCGAGGGTGCGCAAAGATTCTTTCTCAAGCGCCAGCGGCGTGCGCCAGACTGCCAGCGCCTCTTCAGCCAGCAGCCGCAGCCGAGCGCTCTGCAGCCGGGGCCGAGTATCGGCCGCAAGCGCGGCTCGAAGGTTGGTCCAGCGGGTGCGCAGCGACTGTTCGGTGATGCCGGCGACGAACTCGTTCGAGCGATAGGCCCAGCGCTCCTGATCGTGGAACAGAAACCAGCCGCCCAGCGTCATGGCGGCCTGCGCCGACATGGCCACCAGGTCTTCCAACGCCACGGGCGGGCGTTTGTCATCGGGCAGGCGATCGATGTCCAGCGAGAAGTGCAGTTCGTAGGCGGACTGGCTCTGCATGCCGCCCCGCTGCCTATTGAAGGGAGCGAACAAGCGCATGGCCTGCTCGTTGTCGAGTGTCAAAGGGGAACCACGAAGGCTCAGTTCCTGCGCCAAACTGACGTTGCCGTCGTCGTCGACGGTGCCCACCACACGCTCCAACTCCAGCACCACGCCGCTGGCGTCTTCGCCCATCGGGTCGATGCGGCACAACACGTCCAGCACCTCCAGGGCCAGGGCGCGCCGCTCCGCGCGCGTCGGCAGGCCCGGGCCGGGATGCAGTTGCGAGGTCGAGAAAAAATCTAGCTCGTCCTGGCCGTTGCGGCCCGGGTTGTGCAGGTCGTAGATGCGCGGCGCCTGCCGCCGCTGCGGCCCTGGCTGCGACGCCACCACGTATGCGAGCTCGGACAGCCGCTGGCGAGCGTTGTGTCGCTCCACCAGGTCTTCGACGAACGAGCGGGCCTGCGCGCCGTCCACATGCAGGTGGATGGAGCCCAGGCGGCGCGACAGCCCGCGAATGCCGGGTGGGCTGACGGGCCCGATGGTGTCCTCCGGGGGTTGAACCTCCGGCGGCGGCTGCACCGGCAGCGCGCCCAGCACCCGGCGCACCCACGGCAGCAGCACGTGCATGCCGATCGCGCGAGCGATAGGCTGGTGCGCCGCGCGGCGGCATACCAGGCCTACTACCCGGCCGTCGTGCACCAGAGCGCCGCCGCTGTTGCCCTGGGCTACCTCTGGCGTGAGCTCGAACTCCTGCGTCTCGTTGTCGTAGCTCGACACGCTGTAGTTGCCGGCGCGCATGATCTCACCGCTGGTCGGTGTGATGGCATGCACTTCCACCGGTCTGCGGTCCAGCGTGGCATAGCGGTCCGCGAGCACGGGCGGCGTGAAGTCGACATCGGCCTCCCAGTCGACGACGCGGGCGATGGCCGCATCACGCTGCGCATCCTTGTCCACCAATGTCAACGGCAAGGCGACCCCATGGCCGGGCAGGATGCCCGCCATAGGCTGACATCCATTGGCGCTGGCGTCGGTCCATACGTGCCAAGCCGTCAAAACATGGCTGCGGTCGATGAGGAAGCCGCCGCCCACCACCTTCGATGCCGTGCCAGCCCGCTGCGCCGACCTGATGGAGACCACATGCAACATGCTTACGTGTCCTTGCTGCGTTCCTGCCAGTCACGACTTCTTCCACTTCGCAGTCACCTTGAGTGCGCCGTTGGCCTCGCCATTAGCCAGGAACGGAATGCCGACGCCACCCTTGAAGCCCAGGCTCAACTCCAGCCCCCACTCATCGGCGTCGATGGCGCCCAGCGCGGCGGCGACTGGCTGGGCCACGGCCTCGACAATGGACTTGATGCGCTCGCCCGCGTCCTTCAATTCCCGTGCCACCGACACGGGCTCCATGATCACTTCGCCCACCTGTGCCGGTAGGCCGTCCACCGCCGCCAGCTCGTCATCGGGCTGCAGCGGCTGAACCTCGACCAGCACATCCTGGCCACCGATGCGGATCGTCCGAACGCCCATGTTGCGTCTCCAGTGGGTGCAATGTGATGCAGCCAGTTTTCGGCGCGCGGCGAAGCCTTGTCAATCCTGCGAGCCGCGCTTTCTCCTGCGCCCTGTGGACACGCGGACGCTGCCTACGCTGCCATCCCCTCGCCGCAGCCCTTCTCCAGCCCCAGCAGAAAGTCCGCAAACCCACCCCGCGCCCTCGCCTGCCGGCGGGCGCTGGTGCGCACCTGCGGCGTCACGCTCCAGGCGATGTGGGCGCCGGTGGCTTGCAGGTCCTGCACCAGGGCAACGTCTTCCGAGCAGGCCAGCGGGCGGAAGCCGCC
>CAKZXL010000968.1 GCA_937883885.1 uncultured Aquincola sp.
GGAATCATTCGAAGTTCGTAGGTTTATTAAACATGAAATCGTCGCTATTGCGTGCATCGTCGCGCGGACCAAATTTCATCAACAACTTAGATTTACTCAATTGCTACAACCGCGAACAGGACGCAGACTGAATACAACTGCAATCCACGTGATGGTGCCTGCCATGCTCAATTCCCTTGACGATAACGACGGTCTGATCTGGCTTGATGGCGAGCTGCTGCCCTGGCGCCAGGCTCGCCTACATGTACTTACACATTCTCTGCACATGGGTGGTGCCGTCTTCGAGGGTATGCGCGCCTATGACGGACATGTTTTTTTAAATATAGAACATCTGGAACGGTTGCAGCAGTCCGCCACGATGTTGGACTATCACCTGCCGTGGTCGCGAGACGAACTAACAAAGGCAATTGAGGCAGTTCTGTGGGCCAACCAGCTCGATAATGCTTACATCCGGCCATTGGCATGGCGCGGTGCGGAAAGCGTCTCCATTGCCTCGCCGCGCGCCCGCATCCACGTGGCCATCGCGGCCTGGGACTGGCCCACAGCAGCGTCCCAGGGTCGCGCCGAGGAAGGCATTCGGCTGCAACTGGCGAGTTGGCGACGTCCCCATCCCGACACCGCGCCCACCGCGGCCAAGTGCTCGGGGCTGTACATGATCGGCACCCTCGCACGCCATGCCGCCGCTGCGGCGGGCTGCGACGACGCACTGCTGCTCGACAGCGAAGGGCGGGTCGCCGAGACCACGGCGACCAACCTGTTGATGGTCCGCGACGGGGTACTGGTGACCCCATTGCCGACCTGCTTCCTCGATGGCATTACCAAGCGGCATGTGATGGGACTGGCGCGCCAGCGCGGGCTGCGGGTAGAGGAGCGGACAGTGACGCTGGAGGAACTGCGCACCGCATCCGAGGTATTCACCGCGGGCACCTCGGTCGAACTGCAGCCGGTGGTTGCGCTGGTCGAGGATGCGGCGACCACCGAATGGCCAGTGGGGCCGGTGACTCGGCAAATGATTCTGGACTTTCGCGCGTCAGTGACCGAAGCGAGTAAGATCAGCCAGACCCTGCGGGAACGGGAGACCGGATTGTTGGAGCGTCGCCCATGGCCCGCTCGCGTCGCCCACTCGCAGACGACATAATGCACGATGGACTGGTGCGCAAGCGGCCGTGCAATGGGGCAGACGCCATGCTCTGTCGTGTGGTTACTACTTTTATAATAGAATCAAGCAATTGCGAGGCAGAATTTGCCGTGTCAGAGGATTCGAACGTGGAGATAGAAGCGTGCAGCACGGGAAGCTCCGGTGAAATCGCGAAGGCGTCGCCTGACCGCTGGGCCTTGGCTCCCGGTAATGGAATCCATACATTGCAGCCGCCAGAGCGTCTCTCGGTGTATTTGCACTCTGCGCCCGGCAATTTGCAGAGCTTTGGGAAGCGCGATGTCGTCGCTTCATAAGCAGCTCGGAGCTCCTCGTTATCCATGAACGAGCAACCCCATCCTTGACCTACCGCACACAGCGTCGAGGACTTTCGGCGGAATCTGGCAGTGGTGCATCGGCGCATCGCCGATGCCTGCGCCCGTGCAGGACGCGACCCGTCTGAAGTGCGCCTCCTCGCGGTCAGCAAGACCGTGCCGGAGGAACGCATCCGTTTGGCCTATGCCGCCGGCTGCCGCGAGCTGGGTGAGAACAAGGTGCAGGAGGCGCAGCGCAAGGCCGAAGCGATGGCAGACCTCGCCGACCTGCGTTGGTCGGTCATTGGCCACCTGCAGACCAACAAGGCCAAGGTCGTGGCGAGATTCGCCAACGAGTTCCATGCCCTGGATAGCCTGCGTGTTGCGGAGGCACTGGACCGTCGCCTGCAAGCCGGAGGGCGCGCGTTGGATGTGTTCGTGCAGGTCAACACCTCGGGCGAGGCCAGCAAGTTCGGCTTGCCGCCTTCCGAGGTGGCCGACTTCGTCCGGGCGCGGGTCCGCCCCTGTTTCGCACTGCTGCGCGAACTGCGCGATCGGCTGCGCCAAGAGACGCCGGCAGGCATGGGCGTGGATGAACTGTCGATGGGGATGTCCGGCGACTTCGAGCTGGCCATCGAGGAAGTCGCCACCGCCGTGCGTGTCGGCCAAGCCATCTTCGGCGCTCGCGCGACGCCGAACAGCCATTACTGGCCCGACGACAACCGGACCGCAACATCGACCGCATCGGAGCAGATCGTATGAAGACCGCCCTGGCACTGCGCCATATCCATTTCGAAGACCTCGGCACGCTCGAACCGCTGCTGCGCGAGCGTGGATTCGACGTGCGCTACCTTGACCCCGCGACAGACGACCTGGCCCGTGAAGAAGCCGAGTCAAGCGATCTTCTCATTGCACTGGGCGGGCCGATCGGAGCCTTCGACGAGCGGACCTATCCCTTTCTTGCCGACGAACTGCGTCTGCTCGAACGGCGCTTGGCCAGCGGCCGACCGCTGCTCGGCATTTGTTTGGGCGCGCAATTGATCGCGCGCCTGCTCGGCGCCGCCGTCGCCCCCATGGGCTTCAAGGAGATCGGCTTCGGCGCGCTGACGCTGACGGATGCGGGCCGCCGCTCGGTGCTGGCCCCGCTGGCTGGCGTGCCAGTTCTGCATTGGCACGGCGACCGCTTCGAGCTGCCTGAGGGCAGTGAACTGCTGGCGAGCACCGAAAGCTGCGCGCAGCAGGCCTACGCGGTCGGCAACCGGGTGCTGGGTCTGCAGTTCCACCTGGAAGCCGATGCCAGCCGAATCGAACGCTGGCTGGTCGGCCACTGCTGCGAGCTGGGCCAGGCCGGCGTCGATCCGGGCACGCTGCGCGCGGATGCCGAGCGGTATGATGCAGCTCTGGCGGCAGCGGCCCGCCGGACGATCGGCGCTTGGCTGGACCGGTAACAAGACACGGGGATGTCCTGAATTTCGGTGTCCCGCCCTGTCATCAGCATCCAGGTACAGGTGGTCTATGCGCAGGCAACGACGCAACGATTCTCCCATCAGAAGCCTGTGTTCTGCTTACGGCTGTGGGGCTGGATACGTCATTTGTTGACCGTGCGGCCTGGAGAGGCGCTGTATCTCCGCGCGCGCTCGGGTGATGTAGTTTGGCTTCCTTCAAGCCTTGGCACCTACATAGCTGCTTCGAGTCGTCATGGGCTGCGGCGCGCGAACACTTCTAGTACCTGTGCTTAGATCCGGAAATCAGCGACCACAACTAAAGATTGCATGCGGCTGCCATGGACGATATTAGATGAGAGAACGCTTGGTGGAAAAGATTTCGAGGGGCACGATAGCTATCTTACAGGCCTGCCGTAGCGGACTTGCGTCGACCGAGTCGTTGAGTTGAGCATGAAGGCTGTGGAGACACTCACTGAATAGTCGGTGTGAGGAACTTCCCAGGCCAGCACGAAAATCGCCAGGACAAGTTCATATGATGCGTGATCTGCTGCATTGCTCGTGTATCGAGATTTTCGGCCTCGAACACTAAGGTAACCAGATTGCCTTTGAGCGTTCGGATCGTGAACGCATGGACATGCAGTAAGGACTTGTTGATCGCGTTTCCAGATTCTGTCGGACAGCTTGCAATCGGCTTCATGCAATGGCCAGAAACCGGAATCACGTACCCAAGACCTTTTCGCCGCTCGATGGTTTCCATAGGAGAATCCATGCGGCGAATCCGAGAAAGCCGATCCCCGCAAGGCGCGTGCAGCACTGGCGCCAGACGTAGGCTCCAAATGACTTCCGCAACCGGCTTGCAATGGCGGCATAGCCGGTTAAGGTCCCTCCGCTGAGGATCACGAAGATTGTAGTCAGACCGATGAACTGGGGTAGAAGTGCCTGGTCGGCCTGAATAAATTGTGGAAAGAAGGCCGTGAAGAAGAGGATCGCCTTCGGATTGGATGTCGCCACCAGAAATCCTTCTTTCGCAAGCGCGAAACCGTGAACCGGCCTGGGGGCATCATCATCGAACTCCGCCGGAAGCGCTCTTCGACTCTGGACAAGCAGGCGAATCCCTAGGTAGGCCAGGTACACAGCGCCGGCTACCCGGAGCGCGGTCATCGCGTGGGCAGAGGCGAGCAGGAACAGACCAAGCCCCCAGGCGGCCGACGCCGAAATCACAAGCAACCCTAACATATTGCCAAGAGTCGACCACAGGCTTGCGACCACACCCTGACTAGCGCCATTGCGCATCGCAAGCAGGATGGCCGGGCCTGGCGTAAGGATGGACAGCCAGGCCGCCAGGACGTAGGAAATCGGGAGTGAGATATCTAACATGGGATACGTCGTCATCGGCTATGAGGATGTGCGATTAAACGTTAACCAAGGCAAGCAAACCTGACTATTGAGTTTTTCTCTATGCTCGCTGAGGCCTTCTCACTCGCCAATTCGACCTGTAAGTCATAGCATTTTCGATCAAAAAAAACTCGTTCCGGATATCCAAATAACTCACTATGACCAGCAATCAGATCGCTCACCCTGTAATGCTCCCCGGTATCGGCAATTCTGGGCCCCGACACTGGCAGACACTTTGGGCTTCGCGCCAAAAGGGTTGCCAGCGATTCCAACCCGCCGACTGGGACAGGCCAAATCTGGCCGACTGGCTACAGGCTCTGGATACGTCCATCGACGAGTGCGCCGGTCCCGTCGTCCTGGTCGCACACAGCCTTTCGTGCCTGCTCGTCGCGCACTGGGCATTGCGGGGGGGAATCAGAGACGACAACCAGCACCGGATCGCCCAGGTCCGAGGCGCCTTCCTCGTTGCCGTCCCTGACCACGGCGCACCGGCGTTTCCGGGCGAGGCGAGCGAGTTCGGCTCGCCACCGACCGAACCCCTGCCGTTTCCCGCACTGGTGGTCACCAGCAGCGACGACCCCTATGGCTCGCCGGAGCACGCCCGGCGCATGGCCATGGGTTGGGCAGCGGGATGCGTGGAAGTCGGCGCCCTCGGGCATATCAATGCCGCCAGCGGCGTGGGCGACTGGGATACCGGCTGGCATCTGCTGCAGGCATTCGGAGCGGGGCTGCGCGTCCAGATGCCGGCATCGAATCGAGCGGGAGAATGAGCATGCTCGCGTATCGCTACCTGACCGGCATCGACGACGCGGCGTTCTGCCACCCCGTCACCGCCACTCTGAAGAGCGGCTGGGAGCTGTATGGCGAGCCGAGCCTGACCTACGACTCGGCGCGTGGCGCAGTGATCTGCGGCCAGGCCATCGTCAAGAACAACGAATCGACGACGTGCAGCGAGTCACTCAACTTGCCTGTGCTCTGACGGAGATCCCCCAATGAATGCATCGACTGCAATCCTGGGCTTCACACTGACGGCGCTGCTGCTCACCTTGACCCCCGGCCTAGACACGGCGCTGGTACTTCGCACGGTCGCTGTGGAAGGGGGGCGCAAGGCGATGAGGGCGGGCGGCGGCATCGTGACCGGCGTGCTGATCTGGGGGCTGGTCGCGGCCCTCGGGCTCGGCGCGGTGCTCGCGGTCTCCCGACTCGCCTACACCCTGCTGCAGATCGCGGGCGCGGCTTATCTACTCTGGCTCGGCTGGAAGCTGATCTCTGGCGCGCTCAAGAGCCAGCCGGCGCTGCCCGCAGATGATCCGCCGCTCGTGCGTGGCGAGCGCTGGTTCCTGCGCGGCCTGCTGACGAATCTGCTCAATCCCAAGGTCGGGGTGTTCTACGTGAGCCTCCTACCACAGTTCGTTCCCGCCGACGTGCCGATGGTCGGGTTCAGCGTGCTGTTGACGGGCATCCACGCCGCGATGGGACTGCTGTGGTTCGCCGCACTGGTGCTGGCCACGCGGCCCCTGGCACGCTGGCTGCGCCGGCCCACGGTGATGCGCTCGCTCGATGCGCTCACGGGCCTGGCGCTGATGGGGTTTGGCCTGCGTCTGGCCCTGTCCAGGCCGACGAGCTGAGGTGCGAGCGGCATAGACATCGAAACCTTCATACTACTGGCCGGTGCCGGCATGACCGGCGGCATCTTTAATTTTCTGTGAGGAGTCCATACGATGAATCCACTCGATGCACTGACTGCGCTCTGGTCGCTGGGCGGGCTGCCGCCGCAGGCGCTGGCCGGGATCGCGCTGACGGGCAGCGACCCGGTGTTTCCCTCGTCCTTCGCCGTCGGCACCGCCGCGCAGGCCAGCATTGCCGCGGCCGCACTCGCCGCCTGCGAACTGGGCCATGAGCGGGGTGCTCCGCGCCAGCGTGTCGCCGTGGACATGGCCCACGCCGCCGCCGAATGCACCGGCTGGTTCACGCTCAACGGCCAGGAGCCCGATCTGTGGGACCCACTCGCCGGCCTTTACCGTTGCGCCGATGGCCACGTGCGTGTCCACACCAACTTCCCGCACCACCGCAATGGCGCGCTGCACCTGCTGGGCCTGGACCCCGCAACTGCCACACGCGCCGACGCAGAGCAGGCCCTGCGGGGTTGGAAGGCGCTGGACTTCGAGCAGGCCGCGGCCGACCACGCGCTGGTGGCCACGGCGCTGCGCAGCTTCGCCGAGTGGGATGCCACGCCCCAGGGTCAGGCGGTGGCCTCGCTACCCTTGATAACCATCACCCGAATCGCCGATGCGCCACCGCGCGCTCTGCCGCCTCTGGCGGCCGATGAGCAGCCGCTCGCCGGCCTGCGCGTGCTCGACCTCACGCGCATCCTGGCCGGTCCCGTCGGTGGGCGGGCGATGGCGTCGTTCGGCGCGGACGTGATGCTGGTCAATTCCCCGAACCTGCCCAACATCGCCGCCATTGCCGAAACCAGCCGGGGCAAGCGCTCGGCGCATATCGACCTGCGCGGCGAGGCCGGGCGCGAAGCGCTGTGGCGGCTTGTGGAAGGCGCCCACGTGTTCTCGCAGGGGTACCGGCCCGGCGGCCTGGCTGAGCTCGGCTTCTCGCCCGAGGCCCTGGCCACGCGCCGGCCAGGCATCGTCGCCGTGTCGCTGACTGCCTACGGCACGCAAGGGCCCTGGGCCGGCCGGCGCGGTTTCGATTCGCTGGTGCAGACGGCGATGGGCTTCAACCACGCCGAGGGCGAGGCGGCGGGGGACGACAAGCCGCGCGCGCTGCCGATGCAGATCCTCGACCAGGCCAGCGGCTTCCTGATGGCTTTCGGCGCCGCCGCCGCGCTGTGGCGACAGTCGCGCGTAGGGGGAAGCTGGCACGTGCAGGTGTCGCTGGCGCAAACCGGGCACTGGATGCGCGGGCTGGGGCGCATCGAAGAGGGGCTGCGGGCCGGCAAACCGGACCTCAGCCCCTGGCTCGCCGACGAAATCTCCCACTTCGGCCAGTTGCGCGCTGTGCGCCCCAGCGCACAACTGTCGAAAACGCCGGCAGGCTATGCGCGACCATCAGCGCCGCCAGGCACCGATGCACCGGTCTGGTGATGTCGATGCTATCTCAGGTAGTCATTTCGGGGTGCTCTGGCGGCGGCAAGTCGACTTTGCTCGGGGAGCTGCGGCGGCGTGATCGTGCGACCATCGACGAACCTGGGCGGAGGGTCATCCTTGATCAGATTCAGCAAGGCGGCAACGCACTGCCATGGACCGACATGGAGGCCTTTCTGCGTGAGGTGCTGCGTGTCGCCACAATGGATCTCGAAGAGGCGGCATGGGTAGCTGGACCGGTTTTCTTCGATCGCGGGCTGATCGACGCCGCTGCAGCGCTTCAGCGACTCTGTGGTGTGTCGTTGGCGCGAAGTCTGGGCAAATCCCGCCCCTATGGGCGGCTCGTGTTCCTCGCACCGCCTTGGTCGGAAATCTATTGCGTCGACGAGGCACGGCGGCATACCTTTCTCGAGGCTAAGGCTGAATACGCTCACTTGGATGCAACCTACCGGGCACTTGGCTACGAAGTCAGGTTGCTTCCGTACACCAGTGTGACCGACCGAGCCGATTTTGTGCTAGAAACGATTTGCCGCTGCTAAAGGCCCATTGCGTTCCTCACTTTGTTCGTCGCTCCGAGGGTAGGCTTTAGTTCGATTGTCATCGGATTTCTCTCTCAACATTGATATCAATTGGATCTTTACACTGCCGAAACAGCGTTGGCTTGAAGCACCTCCGTTGCCTTAGCACTTGAATCTGCCTTGTGTGCCCGAAAAGGGCAAAAGCCCGTGGCAGCTCTGACCCATCGTGCGATTAGGATCGCGAGTGCCGTTTCAAATAGGAGCAAGCGAGATACCGCTATCTGGCGCAGCGACTCTGTGATCACTTCTGGTCCCACAACATAGCTCATCGTACCGACAAGACACGCGGCTATCCCGGGTGCTTCGGCTGCCGCGTTCGACTCAGAAAAAGAAAACTGGAATTGTCCTGGTACTACAATCGCTTCGTCCCGAAGATAGTTGTTCGCGTGAGTGCTGGTGAGTCTCTGCTTATTGAATTGAAAGGTGGCTTTTCTGAATGCCAGTATCGTTACGATAAGATTCCGAAGAGCTATACCGACATTGAGTTTTGGAATCCAATCTTCGATGTGGCAGATCTTGAAGGGTTAGAGTATGTGAAGGGCCTTGATGACGAGGGGCGTATAATTTGCGCAAGAAATAGAGGTTGTAAATTTCTCATAAAGACTTGAAATTCCATAGAGTGAAGGCAAGGACTCTTAACTGCTGCGCGATGCTGTCAGAGAGATTGTCAAATCTGGTGGATAGCCAATCTGACACGAGCTATGGAGGGTGAGTGCTATAACATACACCCAAAACACAGCGTCATTGCCTTTACCGATCTATACGAGCAGAGGGAGTTTGACGGCGAACTCGCAACGTCTTTTACGATCATCACGGTCAGGTCACCTAAAACACTTGAACCAACGAAATTTGCAGAACGCATGTAGGCTGACTAAAGAACCCAATGCCAGGCCAGACCTTCGATCCCTGACGCGGGTTATACTGAATTCATCAACTTTGTTTTGAGGTCATCACCATGCATCCCATAATTGTGGCTGCCGCAGCACCGATTGTTGTCGGCATCACCAGAACGGTGCAGTACGCCATCGCATCCCGACATGACAAATCCAACGCTGATTAAGTCTGTAGCCACAGGCATCTATCAATTTATGCCTATCGGAGTGATATGAAAGCCATCGTTAAACTGCATGACCGCGTCGCCGGCATACTCGAACGCACAGGCAACATGGTGTCGTTTCAGTACGACCGGGACTATGTAAGGAACGGCCTCCCCATACTCTCTTTGAGCCTTCCTCTGCGGGAAGAGCCGTATGTCACAGAGGGTGGGCTACCTCCCTATTTCAGTGGCTTGTGCAGTGAGGGATGGCTACGGCATACGCAATGTTTTCAGCAGGGAATCCATCCGGATGATGAGTTCACTCTGCTGGTGAACAATGGGCGGGATATGACAGGGGCAGTAACCATCGAACCTATGGAGTAGCACTAAGCCAGGATTGGGCTCGTGTACCTAGCCCGGATTTCTCATA